>JAIOQA010000400.1 GCA_021413675.1 Deltaproteobacteria bacterium
GCTGCGCGGCGCCGACCGCGCGCCGGGGCGCGTCGCGCACGGCGTCCTCGATCGCGCGCGCCGCAGCGTCGCCGAGCGCCGCGTGCATCGCGCGCGCGGGCGCTCGCCTCGTGGGCCACCGCGACCGCCGGTCGGCGGCGCCGGGGCGATCCCTGATCTGCACTCGCGCGTGGGTGACGCCCGCGCCTCCGCCCCGACCGCCACAGGAGTCCGCGCATGATCTCGAGTCCACGTGTCCGTTCCGTCCTTCGCCGCGCGCTGATCTGGCCCGCGGCCGTCGCGTCCGCCGTCGCGCTCGCGCCCGCGGCGCACGCCGATGACGCCCCCCCGCCACCCGCGGCGCCGGATGCGCCCGCCGATGGCGCCGCACCCGCGGCCCCGGCGCCCGAGGCCGTCGCGCCCGACGCCGCCGAGCCCGCGCACGGCCACGCGCATCACGGCGATCGCGCCGACGACGGCGAGGACGCCGGCGACGATGACCACGACGACCACGACGCCGTCAGCGCAGACGATCACGACCACGGCGGCGGCGACGCGCCCGCCGGCCACAAGAAGAGCAAGATCACCTACAAGCCCGGCCGCTACGTCCAGCTGCGCAGCACCGATGGCTCGAAGCTCCGGTTGCGCCTGGTCGTGCAGCCGATGATGCGGTTCACCAACGTCAGCACGCTGCCCGACGTGACCGCGAACATGATCATCCGGCGCGCGCGCCTCGGCTTCGACGCTCGGCTGCCGCACGCGACCCGCGTGAAGTTCGAGCTGCAGATCAAGAACATGCACTTCGGGCTGTCGAACCTGTACGGCACGTGGAAGCCCAGCAAGCAGACCGAGATCTACGCGGGCTTCATCAAGGCGCCCGGCGGCCTCGAGCGCGACACCTACTCGTTCGACGAGCCGTTCATCGAGCGCTCGGTGCTCGCGTACTTCACGTACGACCACGAGATGGGCGTGAAGGTCGAGCAGGAGAACGCCGACGCCACGAGGTTCTGGGCCGCGTCGGTCACTCGGACCGCGCCGCCTGCGGTCGACGGCGGCGATCCCGAGGACGCGCCGGTCTACCCGCCGGGCATCGATCCCGACGACATCTCGCAGTCGTCGAGCAAGTGGAACCTCGCGGCGCGCGCGGGCATCGCGCCGAGCCGCGACTTCGAGGCCAGCATCCACGCCGGCTCGCGGCTGCGCCTCGACGACGCCGAGCCCGACTACGGCGATCGCGTCGCCGAGCCCTACGACTCCGGGTTCGTCGATCCGCGCCCGTGGTACGGCGTGAACTTCAACGTCGCCGCCGACGTCGCGATCACCCGGCCACACCTGCGCCTGATGGTCGAGGGCGGCGTGCGCCGCGACGGCCACGCGCTCGCGATCGATCTCACGACCGGCGCGCAGACCAAGCTCGACGGCAACCTGAACGCCGAGATGGGCTACGTCGTCTTCGGCTGGACCCCGCACGGCGAGTACGGCGCCGCGGTCGACAACGCGCCGCTGCACGGCGGCTGGGAGATCATCACGCGGCTCGAGGGCGCGCGCGTCAAGCCGGCCGACAAGGGCGCGATCACCTTCGTCGGCCTGACCACCGGCGTCCACTGGGAGCCAACGCCGCAGGTGCGGCTGCAGGCCGACCTCGGGCTGCAGAAGTACAACAAGAACGCCGAGGACAACAACACCGACGCGACCCGCGAGATCCTGCAGCTCTGGGCGTCCTGGCGGCTGTAGCCCGACGCGACGACGCCGTCAGTCGTCAGTCGATGACCGCGCTCAGCGCGCCGATCAGCGCGTCGACCTGCGCGACCCGCGCGAGCAGCTCGTCGCCGAGGGTCGTGCGCGCGACCGGATCGGTCGCGTCGAGCTCGGCGTGGACCCGCTGCACCAGCGCGACGATCGCCGCGAGCGGCACGCGCGCGTCGTGGCACAGCGTGCGCGCGAGCTCGCCGCGGCGCGACCAGGGCGAGGCGTCGCCGTCGAGCCGCGCCGGCAAGCGCGCGGTGCGGTTGGCCCAGCGGCCCTCCTCGCGCAGCGCCGCCGCCACCGGCTCGAAGTCGACCGAGGGCGGGGGCGCGCCAGGGCGCGCGAACAGGTAACCCTGGACGTGATCGCCGCCGGCGGCGACGACCGCGCCGAGATCGGCGTGGGTCTCGATGCCCTCCACGATCGTCATGACGCCGAGCTGGGCGCCGAGGTGCAAGAGCGCGCGCAGCACGAGCTGGCGCGTCGGATCGGTGTGGACGCCGCGCACCAGCGAGATGTCGATCTTGATGACGTCCGGGTGCAGGACCGTGAGCGACGACAGGCTCGAGTAGCCCGCGCCGAGATCGTCGACGGCGATGCGGTAGCCGAGGTTGCGCAGCGCGGCGAGCATGCGGTCGGGTGGCGCGCCGGGCGCGAGCGCGGCGCGCTCGGTGATCTCGAGGACGACCCGCGCGGCGTGGCGCGACAGCGGCGCATCGGGCGCGTACAGGTCGGGATCGGCGAGCTCGGCCGGGTGCAGGTTCACGAACAGATCGGCGTCCGCGGGCAGCTCGGGCACGAGCGCGGCGGCGTGGGCGCGGACCGAGCGCCCGAGCTCGTGGATCCGCCCGGCGCGCTCGGCGGCGCCGAGCAGCTGATCGGGGCGGCTGAGCGTCTGGTGGCGGCTGCGCAGGAGCGCCTCGTAGCCGACGATGGTGCGGCGCGACCAGCTCACGATCGGCTGGGTCACGAGGTGCATCGCGGCCAGCGCCGCGGTGAGCTCGGGGTGGGGACGGGTCTGGGCGCTGGCCTCGCGGGCGCGGCGCGCCTGGTCGACCGCGTCGCACAGCTCGGGCGCGCGGATCGGCTTGCGCAGGTAGCGCAGCGCGCCGCCCTCGAGCGCGCGCACCGCAGGCTCGATCTGATCGGAGCCGGTCAGGAACAGCACCGGGAGATGTGGATCGGCGGCGCGCGAGGCCTCGAGCACCTCGAGGCCGTTGCCGTCCTCGAGCCCGAGGTCGGTCAGCACGACGTCGAGCCCGCCGGCCGACAGCGCCTGGCGCGCCTCGGCGAGCCCGCTCGCGGCGACGACCTCGTAGCCGGCGCGCTGGAGGTAGCGCCCGAGGATGGTCGCGGTCGCGGGGTGGTTGTCGACCACCAGCACCCGACATCTCGCCGCTACGACGACCTCGGGTGCAGTGGCACGGGCCTCGGGGACAACAGCACGGGCCTCGACCAGGATCGACACGCTAGAGGAATCGGCCGCCGCGGCCAGGCATCGAGGGGGCCGCGCCTGGAGGCTCACGCCGCCTCCGGATCTGGCGGCGACCTCGTCGCCTCCCGGCGATGTCGGCAGGCTTGACGGCGACGGTCCGTTGACGCCTCGCGCAGGTGCCTGGATCCGTTGAGCGCCGCGCGGCACGACGCTTGCTGAGGTTCGGGGCATGCGCCGCCGCTCCTCCTCCCCGTCGTCTGTTCCTGCGAACCGTCAGATGCGCGCGCCCGCCGAAGCCACCGAGGGCCTGTGCGCCGCGGTCCTCGCGCTGATCGATCGGATGTCCCACGAGGACCGCGCCGATGATCGGAAGGTGAAGCCGTGAGCGGCGGTGGTGACGCGCCCCCCGAGGAAGGCGCCAAGGAAGCCAAGCCCGAGGGCGGCGGTCCATCCAAGATCATCCTGATCCTGCTGGTGCTCAACCTCGGGGCCAGCGGGTTCGGCGCCTTCAAGGCCGCGACCGCGCACGCCGCCCCCGTGGCGCACGAAGCGGCGCCCGAGGCCAGCGGCAACGAGATCACCGGCCCGGTCGTGCAGCTCGATCCGTTCGTCGTGAACCTCAACGAGGCGACCGCGCGCTACGTGAAGGTGACGCTCCAGCTCGAGCTCACCGGCGAGCCTGCGGTGGCCAATCTCGAGAAGGGCAAGCAGCTCGTCCGCGATCAGGTCCTCAGCTACCTGTCGGGGCTCAAGGTCGCCGACACCCTGGGCGAGGCCGCGAAGGACCACATGAAGGAAGAGCTCCTCAAGCGGATCATCGACGCGCTCGGCAAGGGCAACGTCAAGCGGGTGTTCTTCTCGGAGTTCGTCGTCCAGTGACCGCCGCGCCCCGCGCGGCACGCGTTGCGGGCTCGATCCTCCGCGCCGGCGGTCGATGTCCTGGTTGATCCCGCCGGCGATCACGAGGTTCTCGATGTCTTCTGTCAGCGCTGCGCCCGCGATCGCCCCGGCGATCACGATCGGCCGGCCGGTCGGCCCCGGCCACCCGCCGATGATCGTCGCCGAGCTGTCGGCCAATCACCTGGGCCGCCTCGACCGCGCGATCGCGATCGTCGAGGTCGCGGCCGCCGCCGGCTGCGACGCCGTCAAGCTCCAGACCTTCACCCCCGAGGCGATGACGCTGGACGCGAGCCGCGCCGACTTCCACATCGCCGATGGGCCGTGGCAGGGCCGCTCGCTCTGGGATCTGTACGACGAAGCCCACACGCCGCTGGCCTGGCACGCGCCGCTGTTCGCCCGCGCTCGCGAGCTCGGCCTGGTCGTCTTCTCGACCCCGTTCGACGACGCCGCGATCGACGCGCTCGAGCGCCTGGGTGCGCCGGCGTACAAGATCGCGTCGTTCGAGCTGGTCGACCTCGCGCTGATCGCGCGCGCGGCCGCCACCAACAAGCCGCTGATCATGTCGACCGGCATGGCCGCCGACGCCGAGGTCGACGAAGCGGTCGCGACCGCGAAGGCCAACGGCACCGGCGGCGTGATCCTCCTGCACTGCGTCTCGGGCTACCCGACCCGGGCCGAGGACACCAACCTGCGCCGCATGGACGCGCTCCTGCGCCACGGCATCGTCGGCCTGTCCGATCACTCGCCGGGCGCGGTCGTGCCGATCGCCGCGGTCGCGCGCGGCGCGTGCATGATCGAGAAGCACCTGACGCTGGCGCGCGCCGACGGCGGCCCCGACGCCGCGTTCTCCCTCGAGCCCGCCGAGATGGTCGAGGTCGTGCGCGCGTGTCGCATGGCGTGGGCCGCGCTCGGCGACGGCAGCGCCACCCGCCCGGCGAGCGAGAGCTCGTCGCGGCAGTTCCGCCGCTCGCTCTACGCGGTCGCCGACATCGCGCCGGGCGAACCGCTGACCGCGGCCAACGTCCGCTCGATCCGCCCCGGCCACGGCCTCGCGCCGCGCGAGCTGCCGGCGGTGCTCGGCAAGAACGCGAAGGTCGCGATCGCGCGCGGCACGCCGCTCGCGTGGGAGCTGCTCGCGTGATCCGGCGCAGCGTGCGCGTGCCCGCGCTGGTGAACCTGCGGCTCGCCACCTGGGACGATCACGAGCAGGTGTGGGCGTGGAACAACGCGCCCGACGTACGCGCGCGCTCGCTCGACCCGCGCCCGATCGACTACGACGCGCACTGCGACTGGTTCGTGCGCCGCCTGGCCGATCGCCTCGCGCGCGTGCTCATCATCGAGGCCGACGACGTCCCGGTCGGCGTGATCCGGACCCAGCGCACCGAGCAGGGCGGCGTCGGCCGCGTGTCGGTCGCGCTCGATCAGGCCGCGCGCGGCCGCGGCCTGGGCCGCGCCGCGATCCACGCGCTCTGCCACGCCGACCCCGGCCCGCTCGAGGCCGAGATCCTCGCCGACAACCGCACCAGCCGGATCGCCTTCGAGGCCGCCGGTTTTCGCCTCGCCCGCACCGTGCTGGCCGCCGACGGGCGGCTCACCCTCGTCTACCTGTGGAGGATCGCCGATGTCGCTGTCGCCTGAGACCCAGCAGCTCGCCCTCTGGCGCTCCGACTTCGGGCGCGAGTACACCGATCGCAACGACGTCGAGCGCCCCGCGCGCGTCGAGGTCTGGCGCCACATCCTCGACGGCATCGCGGTCGAGTCGGCGCTCGAGGTCGGCTGCAACATCGGCTGGAACCTGGCCTATCTCCGCCAGCTCGGCGTGCCCGATCTGTGGGGCGTCGAGCCGCAGCGCTACGCGGTCGAGCGGGTCCACGCGCGCTGGCCCGATCTCGCGGTCGTGCCCGGCACCGCCTTCGCGCTGCCGTTCCGCGATGCCTGGTTCGATCTGACCTTCACCAGCGGTGTGCTCATCCACATCGCCGGCGACGATCTACCGCGCGCGCTCGACGAGATCTACCGGTGCAGCAAGCGCTACATCGTGGCGATCGAGTACGACCACCCGATCGAGGCGCCGCTGCCGTATCGCGGCCACGCCGGCGCGCTCTGGAAGCGCAACCACGGCGCGGCGTGGATGGCGCGCTACCCCGGGCTCACGCGGCTCAAGACCGGCGAGCTCGGCACGTTCCAGGGCTACGACGACTGCACCTTCCACCTGTTCGAGAAGGCGTGACGGTGCGCCATGGCCGCTGATCGCATCGAGCAATGGGCGCGCGCGCTGGCCGAGCTGGTCGACGTCGGCGGCGCGATGGCGCAGGCGATCGAGGCCGACGACGTGA
>JAIOQA010000401.1 GCA_021413675.1 Deltaproteobacteria bacterium
CGGTCGCGGGGCTCGCCGCGTGGATCGGCGGCGCCGACGCGCGCGTCGCGGCCGTGCTCGGCGCGGTGCTCGCGGCGCACGGCGCGTCGTCGGTGCCGATCGTGCGGTCGGCGGTGCGCGCGCAGCACCCGCCGCCGGGCCTCGCGCTCGGGATCGCCGCGCTCGCGCTCGGCGGCGCGATCACGGCGTGGTGGCGCGTGCTCGCGTTGATCGCGCTCGCGCCGCGGGTCGCGCAGATGCTGTGGCTGGTGCGCGCGCCGCGCGGCAAGACCTCGGCGCGCACGGTCGGGCTGCGCGAGACCGCGCTGCTGGTCGCGGTGATCGCGGCGGCGTGCGCGGCGCTCCTCCGCTGACGGCAGGGCCCCGGCGCGGCTCTGGTAGAGTGCCGCGATGCTGCGCTGCGCGCTCGTCGCCCTGATCGCGCTGTGGCTCTCGCGGGCGCACAGCCATGGTCGCGAGTGGTCGATCCGCGCTTCGGCGTCTTCGAGTTGCGAAACATCGATGGTGATCGCCATCCGGTTCCCGCCACCGCCGGCTGGCGATGTGGGGCCGAGATCGACCGCGCGCTGGCGCGGCTCAGGGCCGCCAGCGCACCCCACGCGGGCGACAACCCGGCGGCGGTCGGCGCGGCGCGGCGGCGTCACAGGTCGCGGATGGGGACTCCACCGGATCGATGAAGCCCTTCTCCTGTGCTCTCGCGCTCGCCTTGACCACCACCGCCTGCGTCGACGCCGACACTGACTACGATCCCGCCTCGGATGCGGAGTTCGGGCAGGTCGAGGCGGGCATCGTCGCCGGTGGCACGCCGTACCCGTGGATGGTCGCGCGTGCGGTGAAGCCGGCGTTCCCGTGCACCGCCACGCTGATCGCGCCGCGCTTCGCGGTGACCGCGCTGCACTGCACCCAGTACAACAAGGTCGGTACGTGGGTGCACTTCTATACCGATGCATCGGAGTTCGATCAGGGCCTGGCGGCCAAGGTCGTCTCGGTCCGGACCCGGCCGGGCACCAGCGCGCCGCCGGCCACCGATTACCTGGACACCGACGACGTGTTCGCCGACATCGCGCTGCTCGAGCTCGAGACCGCGGCCCCGGCGTCGTCGACCGCGTCGACGCTGGAGTGGGCGTATCCCGGGGCGTGGGGCTTCGGGCGCGTGGTCGGCGCCGGCAACCACGACGACGCCGGCACCAACCCGAACAGCGAAGGCGAGCTCCGCTACGCGGTCGAGGCGACGGAGTCGACGTCAGACGATTCGGGCCACTTCGGCACGATCGCCGATGTCGTCAACAGCGGTGACTCGGGTGGTCCGCTGTACCTCACCGACCGGGTGCTCGGCGTGCTGCACGGGCACGTGATCGGCGACTCCGGCTTCTACACCAGCGTGCCCGAGCACCTCGACTGGATCCTGGGCCAGATCGGCTATGCGTGGACCCACGGCGCCTCGCAGGCGGTGGTGCGCCGCGGCACCGGGCTCCAGATCTTCGACGACGCGACCGAGCGCACGTGCCAGTACGCCTGCGATCACACGGCCTGTGTCGCCTACGACTTCGTGCCCAGCCTCGAGCGCTGCACGCTCTTGTCGAGCGTCACCAGCATCGTCAGCTCGACGACGACCCGCTCCGGCGCGAAGTAGTCGCTCGCGCGGTTCGCCGCGGCTCACGGCGTCGAGACGTCGACGACCGACACCTCGTCGAGGTACGCGCCGACGCTGTTCGATTCGCTGACGTCGGCGAACTGGATCCGGCTCTCGCGGTGGTGCGCGGTGACGATGACCTCGCGGCGCACCCACGCGGTGTCGTCGCCGACATCCGTCGCGGCGTAGCGATCGATCACCGCGCCGTCCCAGCTCAGCGCCAGGCGGTTGTCGCTCGCGGCGGTGCCCGGGCGCGGCGACACCCAGTACGTGATCAGGTAGCGGTGGTCGGGCTGGGTATCGAGGATCTGGTACATCGCCGAGCTGGCGTGGCTGTCGAGCTCGACGTGCTGGGCGCCGTCGAGCGGCGAGCCGGCGACGCCGCGCTGGATCTCGATGCCCGGGCCCGCGGCCGTGCGCCAGCCGCGGATCTCCTCGAACACGTTCCAGGTGCCGTCGTCGAGCGCGGGCAACTCGAAGCTGCCGTTGACGACGACGTTCACCGGTCGCGCCTCATCGGCGACCGCGATCTGGACCGACGCGGCGCGCCGCGGCGCGCGGGCCTCGGCGCTGGCGAGGGGCGCTGTGCCGAGCGCGATCGAGGTCAGCGCGACGAGCGCGGGCGCGCGGTGGAGGAACGCAGGCAGGGACTTCGAGATCGACATGGGCACTCCAGCGATGGGACGTTCGCTCTTCCAACGCGATGCCGCGCGCGGCGGTCTATCGGATCGATCGCGATTCGATCGCGAGTTCTCGACGAGGAATCGCGCGGAGTGCCGCTGGAATGGACAGTGCCAGGCGGGCGTTATGCGGTTACATCGAGCGCGTCGATCAGGCTACGCCCCGCCGGTCACGGGCGCGTCGTGGGCTCCGCGCGGAACCAGTCGACCCGCGTGCATGCGGCGCAGGTCAGCATCCAGCTGCGGCCGCCGTCGAACCACGCGTGCGTGTCGACGTGCGAGCGCGTGCGCGCGAACTCCTCGCCGCCACAGCAGGGGCAGCGTACCGGGTAGCCCTTGACCGACCAGCGCGCGTGGTCGGGCACGGGCGCCTCCTGGACGTTCGGGTCCACCCACGCTGGCGTTCCGCGGTAGCCCTTCAACCGCACGCCGGTCAGGACCTGGGCGTACAGGTTGTCGATCATCGCGCCCTCGAGGTTGGCGCCGCGGACGTTCGCGCCAGCGAGCTTCGCGCCGCGCAGGTCGCTGTTCGCCAGATCGGCGCCAGCGAGGTTGGCGTCGGTGAGATCCGCGTTGCGCAGATCGGCGCCGGCCAGTGGCTGGCCGGACAGATCGCGGTTGGCGAGCGCCAGGGTCAGCGCGCGCCGGCAGACGCCGCACACCACGCCGGTGATCGCCGCGCCGCATCCGGGGCAGACATCATCGTCCATCGGCCGACGATGCCACGATCGCTCACAGCTTGATGCGCGCGTTGCCCGGATCGTAGAACGGCTTGAGCGAGACCGTCGCCGGCACCATCGTCCCGGCGACGTCGACCTCCCAGCGGCCGGCGTCGAGGAACGCCTGATCGATCGGCTGGGCCGCCTCGAGCATCGCGAGCCCGACCGCGCCGCCTAGGGTGTGGCCGTACGACGCCGCGCGCACGTACCCGAGCGCCGCGCCGTCGCGCTTCACGATCTCGGCGTGGAACATCATCGGCGCGGGATCGCGCAGCAGCACGCCGACCAGGCGCTTCTTCAGCGGGCCCGCGGCCTTCTTCGCGAGCACCGCGTCCTTGCCGAGAAAGCCGCCCGGCTTCTTGAGATCGACCGCGAACCCGAGCCCGGCCTCGAGCACCGAGTCGGTGTTGTCGATGTCGTGGCCGAAGTCGCGATAGCTCTTCTCCATGCGCAGGGACGCCAGCGCCTTGAGCCCGGCGTGGCGCAGGCCCACCGCTTCACCGGCGGCGACGATCCGATCGTAGACGTGCACCGCCTGCTCGCTCGGGATGTAGAGCTCGTAGCCGAGCTCGCCGAGGTACGTGATCCGCACGCACAGCACGCGCGCGAAGCCGATGTCGATCTCGCGCGCGGCGCGGAACGGGAACGCCTCGTTGCCGAGGTCCGCCGACGTCAGCGCCTGCAAGAGCTCGCGCGAGCGCGGCCCCTGCACGTTGAGCTGGGCCCAGCCCGAGGTCACGTCGGTGACGAACGCGTGGGCGTCGCCGAGGTGGCGGCGCATCCACGCCAGGGTATGGCCGTGGGCGGTGTCCGAGGCCACGACCCAGAAGCGATCGTCGTCGAGCTTGGTGACGGTGAGGTCGGCCTCGAGCGTGCCGCCCTCGTTGAGCCACTGGGTGTACGTGATCTGGCCGGCGGCGCCGTCGACGTGATTCGCGGAGAGGTGATCGAGGAAGCGACCGGCGTCGCGACCCTGGACCAGGAACTTGGCCATGAACGACATGTCCATCGCGATCACGCCGGTGCGCGCGGCGTGGTGCTCGGCCTCCCAGTACGGGAACCAGTTGTGCCGCCCCCAGCACAGCTGCTCGACGACCGGCTCCACGCCGGGCGGTGCGTACCAGTCCGGCGACTCCCAGCCGCTGACGTCGCGGAAGTACGCGCCGCGGGCGACCAGGCGATCGTGCCAGGCCGAGCGCTTGGCGCCGCGCGCGGTGGTCGCGGTGCGGGTCGGGTAGTGGCACTGGTAGACCATGCCCAGCGACTCGACGGTGCGCAGCTTCCGGTACTCGGGGTTGGCCTGGTAGGTGTGCAGGCGATCGATGTTGAAGCCGGTGACGTCGACGTCGGGCCGCCCGTTGATGATCCAGTGCGCGAGCACGCGGCCGAGCCCGCCACCGGTGAGGATGCCGATCGAGTTGAGGCCGGCGGCGACGAAGTAGTTGCGGATCTCGGGCACCTCGCCGACGCACGGCTGCAGGTCGGGCGTGAAGCTCTCGGGGCCGCAGAAGAACTTCTTCACGCCGACCTCGGCGGAGATCGGCACGCGGCTCATCGCCTTCTCGAGGTACGGGCCCATCCGCTCCCAGTCCGGCGGGATCTCGCCGAACGAGAAGTCGTCGGGGATCCCGCCGATGTTCCACGGCGCGCACACCGGTTCGAACATGCCGATCATCAGGCCGCCGACCTCCTCGCGGAAGTAGCCGTACGAGCCCGGATCCTCGAGGACCGGCCAGCTCGCGGAGAGCTGCGGGATCTTCTCGGTGATGAGGTAGTAGTGCTCGGCGGCCTGCAGCGGGATGTTGATCTTCGAGCGCTGGCCGAGCTGCCGGGCCCACATGCCGGCGCAGTTGACGACGTACTCGCACGCGATGTCGCCGGCGGTGGTGTGCACGCCGGTGACCGCGCCGCGGTGCTGCCGCACGCCGGTCGCGGCGACGCCCTCGACGATCGTGGCGCCGGCGAGCCGCGCGCCCTTGGCCAGCGCCATCGTCACGTCGACCGGATCGGCGCGGCCGTCCTCCTTCACGTAGAAGCCGGCGAGCAGATCGTCGGTGCGCGCCAGCGGGAACAGGTCGCCGACCTCGCGCGGCGACAGCTCGTGGACGTCGACGCCGCAGTGGCGGTTGAACGCGGACACGCGGCGGTACTCCTCGAGGCGGTCGGCATCGGCCGCGACCTCGATGAAGCCGACCGGCTTGAAGCCCGTGGCCTGGCCGGTCTCGGCCTCGAGCCGGCTGTAGAGATCGCGCGTGTACTTGCGCATCTCGGTCGAGGTCTCCGAGGTCGAGCCGAAGGTCACCATCAGGCCGGCGGCGTGCCAGGTCGTGCCCGAGGTCAGGCGATCGCGCTCGAGCAGCACCACGTCTTTCCAGCCCATGTGGGCCAGGTGGTACGCCACGGAACAGCCGATCACGCCGCCGCCGATGACGACGACGCGCGCGCGCTCAGGAAGGACAGGGGGCGACATCGCCGGCCAGCATATCGCGTCGACGGTCACCCCGTCGCGCCGCCGCGTGGCTACGGCTCGACGCGGATCAGCCGTCCGTAGATCGAGCCGCGGGTGCACCAGCCGTTGATCCCGCCGCGGTTGTTGCCGATCTGGAAGCGCGGGCCCTGGATCGCCTTGATCAGGTGGAGGTACTGCGCGCCGCTGACCTTGCACAGCACGATGTCGCCGACCTCGAGGACGGTCGCGTCGGTGATCGGCTCGACGATGCAGAGCGCGCCGCTCGCGATCTTCGGGCGCATCGAGTCGCCGCGCGGCCGGAACTGCGCGGTCTTGCCTTCCTTGAGCTGCGCGATGTAGGGCGTGGCCCACGACATGATTCGAACCTCGATGAACGCGCACGCGGCGCGCCCGGTCAAGGGCGCGCCGCGGCGACCCGCGGATCGGTGATCAGCAGTCGATGATGGGCAACACGGTGATCGTCATCGTCTTCGGCACCTGGCTGGTGCTGTCGAACGTGATCGTCGTCGACTTCTGCACGGCCGTGCTCTTGGCGGTGATCGTGTAGATCTGGTTGGTCGCGTAGTTCGAGGTCGTGTACAGGTGCGACGACGGCGACACCGTGGCGAGCCCCGTGTTCGCGCTGCTCGCGGTCACGGTCACGCTGGTGTACGGCTGGGCCAGCAGGTGCACGTTGATGTCGACGGTGTCCCCGGGGCAGAGCGTGAGCCCCGACGCGGCGCTGGCGGTGATGAGATCGTTGTCGGGCACGGTCACCGACACCGAGCTCGACGTGATGCCGCTGGCCGTGAGGCTGATCGTCGTGGCGTCGAAGGTCAGGTCGGCGTCCTCGACGCCGGTGACGGTCACGGTCTGCGGCGTCGCGTAGTTGGCGGGCGTGAAGGTCAGGACCGAGGTCGAGACCGTCGCGGTCACGGTCGCGTTGGAGGCGACCGCGACGCTGACGTTCGCCGACGGCTGGTAAGCGAGCGCGACGGTGAAGGTGCCGGTGCCGCCCTCGTTGACCACCAGCGCCGAGGGCGTGCGGACGATCGCCTGCACGTCGTTGTCGGTGACGGTCGCGGTCACGGCGACGGTCTGCAGGCCGAGGGCGCCCAGCAGGATCGACGCGCTGTTGGTGATGAGGTTGGCGTCCTGCACGCCGCTCACCGTCACGGTCTGGTAGGTCGCGTAGTTGGCTGGCGTGAAGGTCAGCGCCGGCGTGTTGGTCGTGGCGACCAGCGTGTTGCTGGAGCTGACGCTGACGGTGGTGTTCGCCAGAGGCTGGGCCGCCAGCCGGACCTTGACGATCGCGCTGCCGCCCTCGCCCAGCGAGATCGCCGCGACATCGGTCTGGATCGCCTGGACCTCGTCATCGGTGACGTTGGCCGTGACGGTCACGGTCGGAAGGTTCGGGTTGGTCAGGCTGATCGCGACGGCCTCGTTGACCGCGTCGAGGTCGGCGACGCCGCTGACGATGACGGTCTGGTAGGTGTTGTAGTTGGCGGGCGTGAAGGTCAGCGAGGCGACCGAGACGCCGGCCGCGCCGGTGTCGCCGGACGCGATGAACACCGTGGTATCGGCGACCGGCTGGGCGGTGAGCCGCACGCCGAGCGTGTTCATGCCGGCCTCGCCGAGCGGCAGCGTCGTGGTGCTCGCCTGGATCGCGAGGGTGTCGTCGTCGGCGACGGTCACGGTCAGCGAGCCGGCGGTCGCGCCGGGCGCGCTCGCCGACACCGACGTCAGCGCCGCGACCGCGTCGGCGTCCTGGGTGCCGGTCACGGTCACGGTCTGGGCCTGGCTGTAGTTGGCCGCGGTGAAGGTCAGGGTCGGCGGCGAGGTCGTGACCGCGCCGTTGGCCGGGCTGATCGTGACGACCGTGCTGCCGGTCGGCGCGTAGGCCAGCGCGACCTGGAACGTGCCCTGCTGGCCCTCGGTGATCGTCAAGGCCGGCGGGTTGACCAGCACGACCTGGCTGTCGTCGTCGGTGACGGTCGCGGTCACGGTGCGCGGCGCGAGGCCGGCGGAGGTCAGCGTGATCGACACCGCCTCGCTGGCGAGATCCAGATCGTCGACGCCGCTGGTCGTGACGACCTGATCGACGTTCCAGTCGGCAGGCGTGAACGTGAGGATCGACGTCGAGACGGTCGCGGCGCCGGTGTCGCTCGACGCGACCGCGACCACGACGTTGGACGGGGGCGCGGCGGCGAGGTGGACGCCGAAGCTGGCGTTGCCGGCCTCGGTCAGGCCGATCGCGCTGGTCGAGGTCACGATGTTCTGGGCGTCATCGTCGACGATCGCGACCGCGACGTCGACGGTCGTGAGGCCGGTCGAGGTCAGGTGCAAGGTCGCGGTCTCGTCGGCGGCGTCGGCGTCCTGGACGCCGGTGACCGTGACGTTCTGGTAGCTCGCCCAGTTGGCGGCCGTGAACGTGAGCGTCGCGGGTGCGATCGTCGCGGCGGTCGTGTCGGTCGACGCGACCGCGACGGTGGTGGTGGCCGCGGGCTGCGCGGTCAGGCGGACGCCGACGGTGCCGGTCGCGCCCTCGCTGACGTTGAGGCTGGGCGCGGCGACCTGGATGCCGAGCGAGTCGTCGTCGGTGACGTTGACGGTCACGTTCACCGACGGCAGGCCCGCGCTCGCGACGTCGATGCCGGTCTGGCCGTTCGAGGCGTCGGCGTCCTGGACGCCGGCGATCGTCACGACCTGCGGGGCGGAATAGTTGGCGGGGGTGAACGTGAGCGTGGCGGGCGACGCCGACGCGAGCGCGCCATCGCGCGAGGCCGCGGCGACGGTGACGTTTGCCGCCGGCATGTACGCGAGCTTGACGGTGAACGTGCCGGTCGCGCCCTCGGTGACGTTGACGGCGGCGGCCGAGACCACGAGCGCCTGGGTGTCGTCGTCGGTGATGGTCGCGGTCACGAGCTGGACCGGCACGCCGGCGGCGGCCAGCGTGATCGTCGGCGCCTCGCTGGCGAGATCGAGATCCGCAACGCCGGCGACGGTGACGGTCTGGTAGGTGTTCCAGGTCGCGGCGTTGAACGACAGCGCGCCCGGACTGGCGGTCGCAGCTGTTGCGTCGTTCGAGGTGACGCTGACGTTGACCGGCCCGGACGGCTGGGCGCCGAGCTTCACCTGGAAGGTCGCGGTGCCGGCCTCGCCGAGGGCGACCGCCGCGGTGGTCGTGACGATCGTGAGCTGATCGTCGTCCTTCACGGTCACCGGCACGGTCTGCCCGAGGCCGAGCGTCGCGGTGCCGAGCGAGAGCGAGGTGGCGCCGTCGGCGACATCCAGATCCTGCGGCGCGGACACGGTCACGACCTGCGGCTGATCGAAGTCGGCGGGCGTGAAGGTCAGGGTCGCCGGGGCGGCGGTGGCGACCGCGGCCGACAGGCTCTGCACGTCGATCGCGACCGGCGCGGCCGGCCGGTACGCGAGGTGGACCGCGACCGTCGCGGTCGCGCCCTCGCCGACGACGATCGCCGCGGGGGCCGCGACGATGTCCTGGACGTCGACGTCCTGCGCGACGATCGCGATCGTGCGATCGGCGAGGCCGGGCGACGCGAGCGTGAGCGAGGTCGCCTGATCGGCGGTGTCGTCGTCGGCCTTGACGTCGACGGTCACGACCTGCGCCAGGTTCCAGTCGGCGGGCGTGAACGTGAGCGTCGTCGGGGTCGGCGCGATCCGCGCGGGATCGGCGGCGGTGACCGTGACGGTCACGTCGGTGGTCGGCTGCTGGGTGAGCGCGACGCCGACCGTGGTCCCGGTGGCCTCGGCGACCGCGCCGAGGTTGGTGGTGGTCGGCTCGATCGCGAGCACGTCGTTGTCGAACACCTGGATCGCCACGTCGACCGCGACCAGGGCGGTCCCGGTGAACGTCGCGTGGGCGGTGTCGGTCGTGGTGTTGGCGTCGCCGGTGCCGCTGACCGTGATCACCTGATCGAGGTTCCAGGTCGCGGGCGTGAACGTGAGGTGCGCGGTGTCGAGGGTCGCGACCGCGACATCGTCGGACACGACGTCGATGGTCACCGACGCGGACGGCTGGGCCGAGAGGTGGACCGCGAGCTGCGCGCTGGCCTCCTCGTTGACGTCGAGCGCGCCCGGGCTGACCACGAGCGCGAGGCCGTCGTCGTCGTGGATCGCGACGTCGATCGTGGCCTGGGTCGGGACCTGGGCCGCGGACACGGTCAGCTGCGCGGTCTCGTCGACGATGTCGACGTCCGACAGCCCTGACAGCGTGAGCGCCTGGGGCTTGTCCCAGCTCGACGCCTCGAACAGGAGCGCGGTCGGCGCGAGGCCGAGCTTGGCGGAGTTGCTCGACGCGATCGTCGCGAGCACCGGGCCGCTCGGCGCGGCGTTGAGCGACACGTCGACGGTGGTCTGCGCGCCCTCGGCGAGGTCGACGGTGTGGCTCGACAGCACGAACGCGAGCACCGTCGGCGTCGCATCGGGCGGGGCGTCGGCGATCACCGCGTCGACGATCGACGCGTCGGGATCGGCGGTGGCGGCGTCGGCCGCCTCCTGGAAGGTGGTGCTCTGGACGCTGCACGCGGCGAGCGCGGCAGCACAGGCGAGGAACAGGATGGAGCGGAGGGAGCGCATCAGAACCTCACCTGCACGGCGAGCCCGGCGTAGCCCGGGCGGATGCGGGGCGCGACCGCGACCGACGACGGCCGCGCGGGAGCCCCGGTGAACCAGAGGACGGTCGCGCCGACGATCGCGGCGGCGCCGACGCCATACGCGACGTCGGCGACCAGCGCGCGCGATCGCGCGCTGGCGAGGCGGTCGTTGGCGGCGGTGGCGTCGGGGCAGGGCGCGCCGCTGTCGGGGCAGAGCGCGAACGCCTCCGACTCGAGGCCGCTGGCCTGGGTGCCCAGGATCGCGCCGCCGACCAGCACGAGCAGCCCGCCACCGGCGAGGCCGAGCGCGAGCTTGCGCTTGCCGGTGAACAGGCTCGGCGCGGGAGCATCGATCGCCTGATCGGCGGCGCGCGCGGTGCGCTCCTCGGCGGGCGG
>JAIOQA010000404.1 GCA_021413675.1 Deltaproteobacteria bacterium
GTTGCTCGCCGCGCTCGGCGGGATCGTCGTCGCGGGCGGGGGCGCGTGGATCGCGTGGCCGCGCCACGCCGCGCCGGTGGACGCGCCGGTGGTCGCGCCCGCGCTGCCGACCGGCCCGCTCGTCGCGCGGCCGATCGCCGAGCTCGGCGGCTGCAGCTCCGATCCGATCTTCGTCGACGATGGCACGCTGGTCTTCGCGCAGGTCGGCGGCAGCAAGGACGGCATCTACGCGCTCGCGCGCGGCGCGGCGCCCCGCTGGGTCTGGGATGGCCCGCGGCGCGAGTTCGCGCTCGCGCCCTCGGGCCTGCCGCACAAGGTGCTGTTCTACACCGACCACATCGAGCAGCTGGACGTGGCCACCGGCGCGCACGCCGACGTCGTCCAGCGGTTCAACTTCTTCCTCAACCCGTTCGTGATCGGCATCGCGCCGCCGTCGGGCACGAGCCTCGCGACGCCGGACGCGTTCTACTACCTCGCCCAGGCTGGCCGCAGCCTCTACCGCAGCGACGGCGCGACCGCGCGCGCGATCGCGTCGTTGCCCGCGGGCGAGATCGCGAACTTCGATGCGCTCGCAGCCGATGGCCGCGCGCTCACGATCAGCGCGGCGCGCGGCCTCTACGCGATCGATCTCGCCGCGCCATCGCCGGCGCTGGTGAAGCTCGCGACCCGCCGCGTCGCCTACCACCGCGCGCCGATCGCGCCGGGCGGGCAGTGGATCTACTACCCGAACGTCGATGGCATCTCGGTGTTCGATCGCGCGACCGGCCGCGAGGCGCTGCTCGTGCCCGGCGCCTCCGCGGCCGGCGGCCTCGCGCTCAGCCCCGACGGCCGCGCGCTGGTCGGCTCGTCGTGCCAGGCGTTCGGCACCGCGACCGACACGACCGATCCGCGCGCGCCGGCGCTGTTCGAGGAGGCGCTCGACTGGCCGGTGCTGGCGTCGGATGGCTCGTGGCTGTACGCGCTCAACCTGCCCAGCGGGCCGATCGCCGCGCGGCGCCTGCGCGACGGCCGGGTCGTGCGCCTGTCGCCGCCCGAGCTCGGCGCGGCGCTGACCCCGACGCTGTCGCCCGACGGGCTGCAGGCCGCGTTCGCGATCGACGGGGTCGCGCCCGGCATCTACGTCGCGCCCGCCGACGGCAGCGGCGCGCCGCGGCTGGTCGCGCCCGACGGCGGCCACTATCCTATGTGGCTGCCCGACGGCCGCCTCGCGTTCGCGCGCCCGGACGCCGCAGGCTCGATCCGCCTGTACGCGCTGCCACCCGAGGGCGGCGCGCCGGTCCTGATCCACCCGCGCTCGCGCCGCCTCGCCGACGTGCTGCGCGCGACCGGCGAGGTGCTGCTGGTCGACGGCACGTTCACGCACCTGTGGATGTGGGATCCGTCGACCGGCGACGAGCGCGCGATCGTCCTCGGCCCCGCGCTCGGCAAGGAGGCGCTCGCGGTCGTGCGCGCGTCGCCCGACGGCACGCGCGCGCTCGTCACCACCGGCCTCCTCAACAGCGTGTGGCGCGTCGATCTGCGCGGCGGATCACCGCCGGTCAAGCTCCGGACCGGCGAGCTCAACGAGTTCGCCGGCGCGGTCTACACCCGCGATGGCCACGAGGTGATCATCCGCAACGCGCCGCGCGGCGGGCTGTGGCAGGTCGATCTCGCGGGGCGATAGCCGCGATCATCGCGCCGCTCATGCGCGCTGCTTCACGATCGCCGCGACGTGGTCGGCCACGACCTTCACCGCGGCGCGCGCGGCGGCGTCGGGGTGCATGACCAACCACAGCGTGCGCGGCGCGATCGCCGGCAGGTCGCGGAGCCGCACCAGGCCGGGCTCGAGGTCGCCGGTGGCGCGGGGCAGCACGCCGAGGCCGTGGCCGTCGACGATCGCGGCGATCAGCGCGGGGATGCTGCTCGAGCGCAGCACGATCCGCAGGCCCGGGCGGGCCGCGAGCCAGCGCGCTTCGGGGAGCGCCGCGAGGTCGCCGGCGAAGCCGATCGCGTCGTGGCCGGCGAGCTCGTCGGCGGGGCGGCCGCGCCGCTCGAGGTACGCCGGGCTCGCGAACAGCGCGAACGGCAGGCGGGCGAGCCGCCGCGCGCGTAGGCTCGGCGCGGTCGCGGCGGACAGGCGCAGCGCGAGGTCGGCCTCGCCGCGCGCGAGATCGACGGCGCGGTTGCCGCCGAGCAGCTCGAGCTCGAGGTCGGGGTGGTGCGCGCGCAGCCGGAGCAGGCCGTCGCGCACCAGCATCGTCGCGAGCGCCTCGGTCGACGCGATCCGGACCAGGCCGCTGACCCGCGCGCCCTCGTCATGCGCCGCCGCCTCGAGCGCGCGCGCCTCGGTCGCCATCCGCTCGGCGTGGATCAAGAGCCGCTCGCCCGCCGGCGACGGCCGCAGCCCCGCGCGCGTGCGCAGGAACAGCCGCGCGCCGAGTTCGTCCTCGAGCGCGCTGATCCGCCGGCTCGCCGTCGAGCGATCGAGATCGAGCTGGCGCGCGCCCTGGGCGAGGCTGCGCGCCAGCGCGACCGCGCGAAACACGCGCACGTCGTTCCAGTCCATCACCCGAGCATCGCACGCGGTGCTTCGATCCTGCCCGCGAGCGTTGCGGCGATGCAGCTTCCGCCGCGGCGCGCGCGTGGTCAGGCTGCGAGCATGTCGCCTGGCCCGCTCGCTCGCACGCTCGCATGGATCGATCGCCACGCCACCCCGCGCCGCGCGCGCGCGCTGGCCGCGCTCGCGATCGTGGTCCTCGCCGTCGAGAACCTGCTCGACTTCCCGCTCAGCGTGCCGTTCATGCAGCGGACCACGGGCCACACGTACCTCGACATGTGCGCGTTCTGCTCGCGCGCGCAGATCGAGGCCCACCTCGATGGCTTCGGGACGGCCGGGCGCGGCCTGCAGCTGTGGCTCTTGCCGACGGTCGACGTGATCATCCCGTTCGTCGGCGCGGCCTTCGGCTCGGTCGCGCTCGCCGTGCTGGTGCGCGATCGCGACCGCCGCTGGCGCGTCGTGCGGCTGCTGCCGCTCGTGGCGCTCGCGCTCGATCTCGTCGAGAACGCGGCGATCGCCGCGCTCGTGATCGCGCACCCGCACCGGTTGCCGATCGTCGCGGCGGTGAGCGGCGCGGTCACCGGCCTGAAGTTCCTGGCCTACGCGTCGACGATCGTCGTGGCCGCGGCGCTCAGCCTCGTTCCCGCGCGGCGCGCCGCGTCCGCGCGGAGCTAGCGCACGCCGTCGGCGGTCGGCGCGCGGCGGCACGCGTTCACCGGCGGGCTCGTCGACGCGCGCGCGAAGCGCCGGGGTCGGCTCTCGGACTCGTGCGCGGCGGTGCGGCTGCGCGACTGCTGCGCGAGCGCGAGCCCGATGGCCTGGATGACACGCGTGGTGCTGTTCGGTCGAGGCATGGGGACTTCTCCGTGCGCGCGTCCGCGAGATCGTGAGCGAGCCGAGTCAGACGCCGTGGTGCGGCTGACAGGTCGACGTCGTGACGCCGTTCTGGATCTCGACCTCGCACTCGAGGCCGGTCGCGCAGTCGGCGTTGGTCGCGCAGGTCGCGCCGGCGGTGCCGGTGCCGGTGCTCGGATCGTCCGAGCCACCGCCCGAGCCCGAGCCACCGCCCGAGCCGCCGCCGCCGCCCGAACCCGAGCCGCCGCCAGCGCCATCCGGCTTGCAGTACAGCTGGCCTTCCTCGACCTCGGCCTCGAAGCCGGCCGGGCAGGTGCCATCCGACTCCTCGTCGGCCTGGCAGAAGCTCGTGGTCACGCCGTGCTCGACCTCGATCTCGCACTCGAAGCCGGTCGGGCAGTCGGCGCTCGCGGCGCACGGCTGATCGATGATCGCGCGGTTGGTGCTGTCGGTGGCGGTGTCCATCGCGCAGGCGGGAAAGACGATGGCGGCGAGCAAGAGGGAGAGGCGAGCGGCGTGCTTGATCATGGGAAAGGTCCTCGGTGAGTCGTGTCGTTTCGTGAATCCAGGAGTACCGGTCCGCCCGCCCTCACACGAGTTACGCGTCCTTTCGCGATGCTTTCGATCGTGACGTGATTTCGATATCGACCCTGTAATTTCGTGGGCATAATCTCGCCATGCCCAAGGCGCCCCGGCCCGACACCGCGCGCGAGCCGGTGGTCGGCGAGACCGCGATCGCGCGGTCGTTCTACGCCGGTCGCTACGCCGAGATCATCAACGCCACCTACGATCAGGACGGTGACGTCGGGCCCGCGGATCTCGCGTTCGTCGTCGGCGCGCTGACCTTCGTCGACCGGGTCGACGACGCCCGCGCCTCGTTCGACGTGTGGCTCGCGAAGGCGGGCGCCGCGCCCGAGCCGCGCACGCTCGTCGCGTGCCGCTTCTTCCTCGGGCTCGCCGCGGCGCGCGCTGGCTACTTCGATCGCGCGTACACGCCGCTGGTCCGCGATGCGTTTCGCGAGCGCCACAACCCCGATCCGTGGATCCGCGCGCTCGTGTTCCAGGGCATGGCCTGCCAGTGCTACTTCACCGGCCGCTATCCCGGCGCCGCGCGCCACGCGCTGCGCGCCCTGCAGGCCGCGCACGAGGCCCGCTTCCTGTGGGTCGCGATGCTGGGCACCGACATGCGCGGCCACTCGCTGGTGCAGATGGGCCAGCTCCAGCGCGGCATCGCGATGCTCGAGCAGGCCAACACCCAGGCGCAGCGCCTCGGCCTCGCCAACAACGCGTACGCCGTCGACACCTCGATCGCGACCTACGTGACGCGGTTCGTGCCGACCGCCGAGGCGCTCGAGCGCGTCGAGGCGCTCTTGCGCCGGCGCGCCCACGACTCGTACTCGCACCGCGCGCTGCTCACCGAGGCCTCGGTCCCGCGCGCGCTACGCGGCCGCCGCACCGAGGCGGTGCAGGCGCTCGAGGCCGCCGATCAGGACGCGCTGCGCGGCGACACGCGGCGCGGCAAGGTGGTCAGCTTCCTCGCGCGCATGTGGGTCACGCGCTGGCAGCACGGGCCGCTCGCGTGCGCGCAGCTGGTCGAGCAGGCCGCCGAGCTCATCGAGCCGCGCGACGTGGCGTTCCGCAGCGAGCTCTACGGCTTCGAGATCCTGGTCGCGCGCGCGACCGGCGATCTCGCGCGCGAGCGCCGCGCGCTCGAGCAGCTGCGCGCGCTGTGGCGCACGACGCATCACTTCTACGCCAAGGCCG
The DNA here is from genome assembly GCA_021413675.1 of Deltaproteobacteria bacterium. Lineage (GTDB taxonomy): Bacteria > Myxococcota_A > Polyangia > Haliangiales > Haliangiaceae > JAIOQA01. The sequence continues at coordinate 5,156 of JAIOQA010000404.1, forward strand.
CGCTCGGCCAGTTCGATCGCGACGCGCGCGCCAGCGCCTTCGACGAGGACGCGATCACGCCGGTCCTGCGCGCGGTCGCGCAGCGCGACGCCGGCGCGCTGTCGCGCATCGTCTCGCTCGGCCTGCTCGGCGCGGTGCCCGAGCTGCTCGGGCTCACGCCGGCGCGGCGGATCATCCTCATCCCGTCGGAGGATCTGCTGCTGCTCGAGGATCACGGCGACGTGATCGTCCGCCACCGCCCGCCGCGCTGGTGTCCGCAGCTCTTGCGGATCCTGGCCAGCGGCGTGGCCTCGAAGGAGCGCATCGTCGCCGGCCTCTGGGGCCTGCGCGCGTATCACCCGGAGCTCCACGATCCGCCGGTGCGCACGACGATCCACCGGCTGCGCACGTTCCTCGCGCCCCACGGCCACTGGATCGAGGTCGCCGAGGACGGCTATCGCACGACCGTGCCGGTCCACCTGGTCGCGAGCGCCGAGCCGGTGGCCGAGGTCGCGCCGCTGTGGGAGGAGGGCGAGGTGCCATCGCTGGACTCGCACCTCGAGCCGACCATCGCGCGCGCCGAGGTCGCCACCGATGGCCCGACGCGCCGGGTGCTGGCGCGGCTCGGCGAGCTCGAGCACGCGACCGTGCCACAGCTCGCGCGCGCGCTCGAGCTGTCGTCGAGCACGGTGCTGCGCGCGCTGCGCGAGCTGGTCGAATCACGCCAGGTCGAGCGGCTCGGCTTCGCGCGCGCGACCCGGTATCGCGCGCGGCAGTGATCAGGTCACTTGATGACGGTCGGGCACGTGTCGTCGGTCATGCTGACGCAGACGCCGGGACACGTGCGCGTGATGCCGCAGCGGATCAGGACCGAACCGGCGCCGGCGGCGGTGCCGAGATCGATCGCCGACAGCTGGCGAACCGTGTGGAGGGTGATCGAGAGGGCCTTCTTGCTCTTGGTCTTGTGCATGGCGCCGTGCCTGAGCACGTCTCGTGCCGTCGTCCGCGCGTGTCGATCAAGCTACTTGCGCCCGCGGGTGACGATGCTCGTCGTCGTCGCGACGTCAGCGCGTCGTCGTCGCGTCGTCGGCCCTAGAGGATCGTCGTGTTGAGGATCGCGACCAGCACGCCCGCGAGGCTTTCGCCCGCGAGCAGCCCGGCGGAGATCGGCCAGACGTAGCGCTCGGCGACGTCGGCGCGGCGGCGGGTGAGCGCGAACGCCGCGAGCGCGCCCATCGCCATCGCGAGCGAGCTCGCCACCGGCAGGAGTAGCCCGAGCCCGAGGCCCGCGGTCGATGGTAGCCAGCGGGCGATCGCGCGCGGCGCGAGCCGCTCGATCGCCGCGAGCGCGACGCCGGCGATCGCGCCGATCACGACCAGCGCGCGGTGCATCGGGTGGAGGTGATCGAGGCCGAACTGCAGGAGCACGGCGATCGCGCGGAACTGGTGCGCGCCGGGCGCGGCGAACGGCGCGGGGTGGCCGGTGGTGCTGGTGATCGCGCTGGCGTCGGGGATGAGCAGGAAGTACGCGAGCACCGAGGCCGCGGTGCCGGCGAGGATGCCGATGGCCTGGGCCGCGAACTGTCGCCGCGGATGCGCACCGAGCAGGTAGCCGCTCTTCAGATCGGTGAGCAGATCGGCGGCGGCGACCGACGACGCGTGGGTCATCGCCGCGGTCATGAGGTTGGTGGTCGGGTGCTGCGGGCGCAGCGCGCCGAACGTGAGCTGGGTGAGCTTGCCCATCGGGCCGCCGGGCGTGACGTCGGTCTCGCCGGTGATGCGGCAGGCGATCAGGCTGAACACCAGGCTCATCAGCACCGCGAGCGCGCCGAGCGCGACCGGGATGTCGAACAGCACCTGCCCGAGGACGATCGCCGCGCCACCGCACCCCGCGAAGCCCGCCCAGAACCAGCTCATCGGGATCTCGACGCCCGCGCTGGTCGCGTCACTGGCATCGCGCGCATCGCGCCCGCCGCGCGCGAACGTGCGGCCGATCGCGCGCCAGTTGCCGGCGAGCGCGACCAGCCCGTACGCGACCAGCATCGGGGCGCCGATCCAGATGCCGACCTCGAAGCTCGCGGTGTCGAGACCCGCGGCCGCGGTCACCGCGTGGCCGAGCGGATCGGTCCAGGTCGCGTCGACCGCGATCGGGCCGATCACCAGCGCGGTGACGAGCCCACCGATCAGCATCCACAGCGCGGTGCGCACGCCGATGAACACGCCCGCCGCGACCAGGAGCGCGCTGTGATCGACGACGACGCCGGCGTCGCTGACCGGGTGGCGCGCGCCGCCCGCGGAGATCCTCGGCAGCCAGTCGAAGATCGCCGAGCTCTTGCCGATCACCGCGCGGTCGCGCAGATCGCGCAAGAGCGGCAGCGCCGCGCCGACGCCGATCGCCGCGACCAGCGCCCGCGCCTGGCCGCGCACCGCCGCGGTGCGGCGATGCAGGTTGTGCAGCATGATCGCGGCCGCGGTCCCCGACGGAAACGCCAGGCGCTCGCGGTTGATGAGCTGGCGCTTGAGCGGGATCGCGAGCGTCACGCCCAGCGCCGCGATGCACGCGATCCACGCGGCGAGCGCCGGCCACGACGCCTGCGTGCCGGTCGGGTGCGCCGGCGACACCGACAGGAGCAGCATCGCCGGGATCACGCCGACGACCATGTTGCCGGTCGCGTACGCCGCCGACGACGCGGTCGATTGCATGCACGCGGTCTCGAGCAAGGACAGCGGTCGGCGCGCGACGCCGATCGCCGCGAGCACCTGCCACAGCGCGAACGATCCGAGGCCGGCGGCGAGCGCCATGCTGAAGAACCAGCCGGTCTTCAGGCCGACGTAGACGTTCGCGAACGACAGCACGAAGCCGAGCGCGAGGCCGGTGCCGACCGCGCGCGCGGTGAGCTGCGCCTGATCGCCGCGGTAGACCCGCGCGTACCACGCGGCCTCGTCGAGCTGATCGACCTGCGCGGGGTCGATCGCGTCCGCAGGGAGGTCGTCGGGCATGCGATCCCTGCCAGGGTATCGCGGGGCCGCCTGCGAGTTGTTCGCGCCTGGTCTGTGCCGCGATTACTATTATATAATTACTGCATAAATAGCGAATCGCGTCGCGATCTCGTCATCCGCGAAAGGACGCGTTACTCGGCTTCGCGCGCGCGCCAGTCCAGGCTCGGTTCCATGACGGCCACCGCTCCATCGCCCCGCGCGCCGTCCCCTTCTTGCGCACCAGGGGTGGCCAGGCCCTGCTCGATCGCTCGGGCGGTCGAGGCAACTCACCAGAAGCACACGGCGCGATCGCTGGATCGCCACGTGCACAACACTGGAGGACGTATGCGGACCCTGCTGTTCTGTCTGCTCACCTCGGTCGCGGCCTGCGCGACCGATCCCGGAACCTCCACCGATCCGCAGCCCGGTCTGCCGTTGCCGACGGCGACTGGCGCGTACGTGGGCTCGTACGTCGTGCCGACCACGACCGCGCCCACCGATGCCGCGACGTTTCCGGTGACGAGCGTCGAGTGGACCGTGGTCGATGGCGTCGCGACCCTGCACTACGACCTGCCGGTCGGCCTGGTCGGCGGCAAGCTGCCGGTATCCTTCAGCGGCCCGATCAGCCCCGGCGCCACGCTGCTGACCCTGACCGGCGACCTCGGCGTCGCGACCTGCGCGGCGACCGCGACCACCGTGACCTGTCACGAGGTGTTCGGCGATCTCGGCGCGCTGCCGATCAACATGGCGATCGTCGAGCAGATGGCCGTCACCGAGTACGCGGGACCGGTCGCTGACCGGATCAACGTCGCGCTCGGCTTCTCCTCGGATCCGATCGGCAACGTGACGATGGATCTGCAGGCGCCGATCGTCGACGACCACGGCGGCGCGTAGCCCGGACGGCGCGGTCGCGCGCCCCGGACATGTCCGGACACTGTCCGCGGGCCGTGTCCGCGAGGCGTGACGCGGTGTTGCGCGAGGCATGGGCCGTGCAATCCCCCGGGCCATGCCGTCGAAGTACGAGGTCACGTTCACCCCCGACGATCGCGCCTTCGTATGCGCGGTCGTCCGCCGCGTGGTCGCCGAGGAGGACGTGCAGGACGTCGCGCAGGACGCGCTGCTGGTCGCGTTTCGCCGCCAGGGGCAATACCGCGGCGAGGCCCGCTACCACACGTGGCTCTACCGGATCGCGATCACCACCGCGATCGGCCACGTGCGCTCGCGGCGGCGCCAGCGGATCACGCACCTCGAGGTCGTGCCCGACGTGGCCTCCGACGAGCCGTCGATCGTCGACCGGCTCGCATCGGGTCAGCACGCGGGTCGGGTGCTGCGGGCGTTCGCGCAGCTGCCGGGCCACTACCGCGACGTGCTGGAGCGGCGCGCCGACGAGGAGCCCGATCGCGTGATCGCGGACGCGCTCGGGATCACGATGACCAGCGTGAAGGTGCGCGCGTTCCGCGGGCGCCAGCGGCTGCGCGAGGTGCTCGAGGCGGCCTGATCAGGCCGCGCTCACGGCCGCGCTCACGGCCGCGTGAGCGCCCACGACAGCGTGGACGCCAGCGGCCGATCGCGCGCCGGGATGCGGACGATCGCCTCCACGCCGCCATCCGCGCGGTTGCGCACCCGCAGGCGACCGCCGTGGCCTTCGACGATCTCGCGGCAGATCGCGAGGCCGAGGCCGGTGCCGAGCGGCTTGGTCGAGAAGAACGGCACCAGCGCCTGCGCCATCACCTCGGGCGTCATGCCGGCGCCGCGATCGCGCACGCTGAGCTCGAGCAGGCCATCGCTGCCGAGCGCCGCGCCGATCGTGATGTCCTCGGCCGGGCTGCCGGCCTCGAGCGCGTTCTTGACCAGGTTGACCAGCAGCTGCTCGAGCTGCGGCTCGTCGCCCCAGGCATGCGCGACCTCGGCGGTGATCGCGACCGCCGGGAACAAGGTCGCGATCCGCCCGAGCAGCCGGGCCACATCGAACTCGGCGCAGCGCGGCCGCGGCAGGCGCGCGAGCTCGGCGTAGCGCCCGAGGAACACGCGCAGGTGCTCGACGCGCTCGCCGATGGTCGCGAGCAGCGGGCCGAGATCGGCGCGGCCGTCGGGCGTGTCGAGCAGGCGCTGGCCGCTGACCGCGAGCGACGCGATCGGCGCCAGCGAGTTGTTGAGCTCGTGCGACAGCACCCGCACCAGCCGCTTGTAGGCGCGGACCTCCTCGTGGAGCAGCTCGTCGGTCAGCGGGTGCGCGGTGATGACCGTGACCCGGCCGTCAGGCCCGTCCATGACCCGCTTGGTGATCTGCACGACCTCGGGCTCGTCGCCCTGCTGCAGCACCAGCAGCTCGGTGCGATCGCCGGCCATCGCGCGGCGCAGCGGCTCCGACGAGCGGCGCACCAGCTCGCCGAGCGAGGCATCGGGCGGCACCTCACCGCCGAAGAACAGCCGGGCCGCGCTGCGGCTGGCGTAGCGGACCCGGCCGTTCTCCTCGAGCACCAGCGTCGCCGACGGGCCCTCGTCGACGATCGTCGCGAGCAGCGCGTGGTGACCGCTGGGTGCGGGCGGCGGGAGCTGGCGCGCGCGCACGACCCGCGCGGTGATCGCGACGGCGGCGAGCACCGCGATCACGGCGGCGATGGCGAGGGCGATCATGGCTCCTGGTCGTCCGGCTCGGGGCCGCGCGCGCGGAACTCCTCGAGGACCAGCCCGAGGCGCTCGATGCGGCGGTACAGGCCCTGGCGCGACAGCCCGAACTGCGCCGCGACCGCGCGGATGTTGCCGGCGTGCTCCGCGAGCGCGGCGCGCAGCTCGTCGGCGGACGGCTCGCGCGCCGGTCGCGCCTCGGCCTTCTCGGTCCGCGGCTCCGTCCGCTCGCCGCGCGCGCCCGGCAGCTGCAGGTGCTCGACCGCGATCACGCCAGGCGCGAACATGACGGCGCGCCGCACGCAGTTCTCCAGCTCGCGCACATTGCCGGGCCAGGCGTGGGCCTCGAGCGCGGCGATCGCCGCTGGCGACAGCGCGAGCTCGACCTGGCGCTCGGACGCGAGCCTTGCGAGCAGCGCCTGCGCGATCGGCACGACGTCCTCGCGGCGCTCCGCCAGCGGCGGCACGCGCAGCTCGACGACGTTCAACCGGTACAGCAGGTCCTCGCGGAACGCGCCGCTCTGGACCGCGCGGTACACGTCGACGTTGGTCGCGCTGATGAGGCGCACGTCGACCTTGCGGGTCAGGCTCGAGCCCAGCCGCTCGAACTCGCCGCGCTGGAGCACGCGCAGCAGCTTGGTCTGGCCGCCGAGGCTGAGGTTGCCGAGCTCGTCGAGGAACAGGGTCGCGCCGTCGGCGGCCTCGAACCGGCCGACGCGCGCGCGGGTCGCGCCGGTGAACGCGCCGGGCTCGGCGCCGAACAGCTCGGCCTCGATCAGCGTGTCGGGCAGCGCGCCCGCGTCGACGCGGACCAGCGCGGCGGCGCGGCGGCGCGAGTTGCGATGGACCAGCTCGGCGATGCGCTCCTTGCCGCTGCCGTTGGGCCCGAGGATCAAGACCGGCACGTCCTCGCGCGCGACCTGCAGCGCGAGCGCCACCAGGCGGTGCATCGCGTCGCTGCGATAGACCAGCCCGCCGAGATCGATGCCGGCCGGCAGGCCGCGGGCGTCGCGTCGCGCGCGCTGCTCGGCGCGGACCTGCAGGTGCGCCTTCACCGTGGCGATCAGCCGATCGTCGCGCCACGGCTTGGCGACGTAGTCGGCGGCGCCCTCGCGCGTGAGCTGGACCGCGGCCTCGAGGCTGACCCACGCCGTCAGGAGGATCACCGGCAGCTCGGGATCGAGCGCCCGCATCGCGCGGAACAGCGCGATGCCCTCGTCGCCGCTGGTCGCGCCAGGCGCGAAGTTCATGTCCTGGAGCGCGAGCGCGATCTCGCCGGTGCGGATCGCGGCCAGCGCGTCGGCGGCGGACCCGACCGCGAGGGCCTCGAGGCCGTGGGACTTGAGCAGCATCGACAGCGCGAAGCGCATCGCCGGCTGGTCGTCGACCACGAGCACCTTGACCACGGGCTCACCCTACAACGAGCCGGCGGCGCGTCCAATCGCCGGCCGCCGTCGGTGATCGATCGGAAACCATCGCAACCCGCGCGCGTCTAAGCTCCGTGCCGATGGCCCTCCCCGCATCCGCGACCGCGGCGCGCCCGGCGCTCCTGTCGATCGAGCCCGTGGCGCGGCTCGCGCAGCGCTCCGCTGCCGACCCCGCGCGCTGGAGCACGACCTCGACGTGGGAGCCCGAGCAGCTCGCCGAGCTGCGCCGCCGCATCGGGCAGTTCGGCAAGATCTCGCTGGGCGTGTTCGGGACCATGAGCATGGTCACCTGGGTCAGCGCGATCTTCGGCACCGGCATCGAGCCCCGGCTCGGGAACCTGGTGCCGCTCGTGGCGCTGGCCACGCTCGTCGGCCTGATGCGGATCCCGAGCCTGTCGGCGCGCCGCGTGCTGCAGCTCGACGCGGTCGTCATGGTCGTGCTCGGGATGACGTGGGCGATCTCGCTGGTGTCGCAGCCGAACGGCATGCCGATGGAGATGCCGTTCCTGTTCGTGTGCACCGGCGCGCTGTTCTTTCGCTCGTTCCTGGTGCCGAGCTGGTTCGGGCGCTCGCTGTGGATCGGCGCGCTGACGATCGCGCCGACCGCGGTCGGCATCGCGATGCGCCACGGCGAGTACATGGATCGGTTCGTGCCCGGGATGGGCGAGGCCGCGGTCGCGTTCTCGATCGTGTGGCTGGTGCTGGTCGCGATCGTCTCGGCGTACGCGTCGCACTCGATCTTCGGGCTGCGCCAGCAGGTGCGCGCGGCCCAGAGCCTCGGGCGCTACACCCTCGAGCGCAAGCTCGGCGAGGGCGGCATGGGCGAGGTCTACCTCGGGCGCCACGTGCTCATGCGCCGACCCGCGGCGATCAAGGTGCTGCGCCCGGATCGCATCAGCCCGACCGCGGTCGCGTCGTTCGAGCGCGAGGTCCAGGCGCTCGCGTCGCTCACCCATCCCAACACCGTGCCGGTGCTCGACTACGGCTGGTCCTCGACCGGGGTCTTCTACTACGTGATGGAGTACCTCGACGGCAAGGACCTCGCCCGGCTGGTCGAGGACCACGGCCCGCAGCCGGGCTGGCGGGTCGTGCATCTGCTCCGCCAGGCCGCGGGCGCGCTGGCCGAGGCCCACGCGCAGGGCCTGCTCCACGGCGACATCAAGCCCGCGAACCTGATCGTCAGCGAGCGCGGCGGCGTGCCCGATGTCCTGCACGTCCTCGACTTCGGCCTCGCGGGTCGGCTCGGGCGCGAGCTCGAGCCGCGCGGCCTCACCGGCACGCCGGGCTACCTCGCGCCCGAGGCGATCGAGCGCAGCGCTCCGCTCGACGCGCGCAGCGATCTCTACGCGCTCGGCGCGGTCGCGTACTGGCTGCTCGCCGGCGTCGCGGTGTTCGAGGCCGCGAGCGCGGTCGAGCTGTGCCTGCGCCATGTCGCCGGCGAGGTCGAGCCGCCGTCGGTGCGCGGCCGGGTCGCGATCGAGCCCGCGCTCGAGGCGCTGGTGCTCGCGTGCCTGGCGAAGCAGCCGGAGGATCGTCCGGCGTCGGCGCGCGCGCTCGCCGACGCGCTCGACGCGCTGGCCGCCGGGCCGTGCCGCTTCGACGCGCAGGCGGCAGGCGCGTTCTGGGCCGGGATCAGAAGCGGTACGCCATCGCCGCGCTGATGCCGAGACCCGGCTCGAAGCGGGTCCCGCGCTCGCTGGCGCGATCGACGTAGCCACGCGCCTCGGCGATCAGGCGGAAGCGCAGGTGATCGCCACCGGCGTCGAGGCCGAGGTGCGGCGCGAGGAACGGGCCGCCGTGCGACTCGGTGATCCCGTCCTTCTGCCAGGTGCTCGACTGGTAGCCGAGGTCGATGCCCGCGAGGCCGCAGAGGCCACCGCTCGCGGTGCAGCGCTCGTAGTCGATGCCGGTGCGGACCTCGAAGTGCTCGCCGCCGCCTTCGGCGTCGAGGTTGCCGCCCTGGCGGTACGAGAGGTGGCCCCAGATCCGGCGGGCGATCCGCGCGCCCACCTCGGCGCCGACATCGGCGGAGATGAACTCGTCGGTGGCGACCGAGCCGGTCAGCGCCAGGTACGTCGACGGGGCCGAGGCCGGAGCGTCGGTGAGCGTGGCCGACGGGGCCGCGGCATCGCCAGCGTACGCGGGCATCGAGACCGCGGCGATGGCGCCGACGGCGAACAGCGAAGTGCAGAGTCGCGCGTGCATGTCCCCGGTGATTGCGAACCTGATGCCGCGCGTAACTCGGCGAGATGGCTGGCGCGACGGTGCCGAGATTCCGGCGCGTGGTGGTTATCCGCCGGCCCCGCGCCAGGTCGTGCCGGGGGGTGCCAGCGAGGCTGTCACCCCTCGGTCAGGTCGGCCCGGCGCAGCCGTAGACGATGTCGACATCGGTGACCGTGCCGGCCTGCAGCTGATCGCAGAAGCCGCCGTAGAACGTGACCGTCATCGTCGCCGGGTCGTAGTCCCAGCCGCTGGTGTGGCCGGGGTCGCGCGGCACCGAGGTGGTGTTGTTGAAGAACGCGTAGAGATCCGGGTTGCCCGCGGGCGGATCGGTCAGCACGAAGTCGCAGCCGATCAGCTGGACCGCGATCGCGCCGAGCGCGGCCTGGAGCTCGGCCGCGTTGTCGGCCTGGTAGTAACGCGGGCTCTGGGGCAGCGCGGTCTCGCCGGCGATCGCGAACTTGTCCATCTGCGCGGTGTCGACCTCGCCGCCGAACCCGACGACGAAGGTCTTCACGCCCTTCGCCGCGAGGTCCTTGATGATCTGCTCGGTGCCGGCGTCGCCGCCGGCGAGGTTGCAGCCCGACTGCATGCCGTCGGTGACGAGCATGACGAAGCTCTTGCGCGCCGGATCGGCGAGCGCGGGCTCGGTCGCGGCCTGCTCCATCGCGGCGTCGATGTTGGTGACGCACGGGCCATCGGGGTAATACGCGTCGGCGCTGGTCAGCGCGCTGGTGAGCAGCGCCTGGATCGCCGGCTCGGTGCCGGGCGCGACCGGCACCGGGATCGCGTCCTGGCCGCAGCTCACGCCGGTGGTGTCGGGGAACAAGGTCAGGCCCCAGCGCGCCTTGTCGGCGAAGCTGGTCGTGAGCGTCTTGATCGCGTCGACCGCCGAGGTCCACTTCGGCACGCCGCCGACCTTCGCGGTCATCGAGCACGAGCGATCGAGGACCATGAGCAGGTTGGGCGGGATGGGCGCGATCGTCACCTCGGTCGCGCCGCAGCTGCCGTCGGGCACGCAGGTCAGCATCGTCGGGTCGCACTTCAGGCCCGCGGCGCAGTCGCCGTTGGTCGCGCAGGTGCCGTCGGGGATGCAGGTGCCCTGCGCGCTGCAGAAGTCCTCGGTCGGACAGTCGCCCTCGGCGGCGCAGGCGCCGGGACCGAGGCACACGCCGGTCACGCCGCAGGTGTCACCGTCGGGGCAGTCGGCGGCGGTGGTGCACGTGGTCGCGGGCACGCACATCCCCTGCTCGCAGATCTGGCCCTGCGCACAGCCATCGCGGGTGGTGCAGGTCTGACCAGATCCGCCATCGGGGCCAGTGCCGGGGTTGCTGCCGCAGGCGGCGAGCGCGAAGACGAGAGGAGCAAGCGAGGATCGACGCATCTGCGAGCCGCTAGAGCACCGCGCGTGCCAGCGCCGATCTCCGGGCGGAGCGCGAGCGTGCGATCGCGCCGGTGATGCGGGTTCCCGTCGACGATCGGGTGCGCGGGGCGATCGTCCACCGCGGGCGCTGTCGCCGATCCACGCACGTGAGGGTGGGGCAGCGGCGCTCGGGTCAATCGACCCCATCGGCGGCGCAGTCCGCGATCGAGGCGCAGTGATACGTTCGCGATCATGCGCGTCCCACTCCTGGTGCTGCTGAGCGCGTGTGGGTCTTCGGCGGCGACTCGTACGACGGTCGAACCGGCGCCGACCAGCGCGACCTCGTCGCTGCCAGGGGACGCCGCGGTGCCGGCGGCGGATGCCGCGGGCGCGCCGCCGACCGTCGTCGCGATCCGGCGGGGCTGGTGCCGGCCCCGACCCTCAAGCAAGCCGCGGAGCCGCCGCGGGCGCGCCTGATCACCGACGCCCCGGATCCGGAGACCGTGGCCGCGCCGCCGCAGGTCTCCTGTCCGCTTCTCGGACCGAACCCCCGCTGGGTCCATCGGGATCCGCCGATCTACGAGAACGGCGATCGGAGCAGCACCGATCGGACGTACTACCAGCTCTGCGACCCGGTGCCGTTCCTGTACGTCGGCCTGGGCGGTGAGCGGTGGGCGCGGTTCGTCGCGTACGGGGGCGGGCTGACGTTCGGGGTCTGGACGTTCTACGACGGCGCGCGCGAGCTCGGGACGATCGACAACGCCGACGCCCTGCTGCGCGCGAATCGGTGACGCCCCGGGCCGTCACCGCGTTCGTCTGCTGATCGCGACCTTCGCCAAGGTGGGCGGTTGCGCTCTGACTCACGCGCCGAGCGCGGCGACAGCACCGTCGAGGAACGCGTCGCGGGCGGTCGCGTCGAGGGCGTGCGCGGCGAGCGTCCACGCGTTCGGCGCCTCGCCCTCGAACGACGTGCGGAAGCGCGGCGGAGCGAGCGCCGCGATCGCTTCGGTCGCGCCGATCGCCATCGCGCGTGCGAGCCAGGCCGAGACGTGGATCGAATCGCGCGCGCGGAGCAACGCGGCGAGGCGGAGCAGCTCGGGCTCGTCCGCGGTGTGGGTGAACGGGTAGAGGATCCCGGGATCGATCGCCGGATCGGCCTCGGCGGCGGCGACCAGCCGCGCGAACGCGGCGTCGCGGACGCCCCGCGAGCCATGGCTCGCCCACGCGGCGTGCGCCTCGAGGGCGCCAGGCGCGGCGGCGCAGCGGCGCGCGATCTCGGCGTCGCGCAGCGGCGCGGGCACGATCGAGATGGCCGCGGTCGCGGTCGGGAGCCCGAGGTCCTGCCAGACCGCGGCGGCGCTGTCGCCGAGCGCCGCGACCAGCGCGACGACGGCGCGGGTCTGGTAGTGGGTGTCGCCGCTGGTGAAGCGCGAGCCGGGCGCGTGCGCGAGCAGGCGGCGCGCGATCGCCGGCGCGATCACCGGCGGCAGGTGCGGCATCGCGGCGGCGAGATCGTCGATCGCCCACGCGATCTCGAGCGGCGGCGCGGCGGCGAGCCGGGCCTCGAGCTCGCGCGCGTGGTCGCCCTCGATCAGCGCGACCGAGGCCAGCCGGCGCAGCAGGGTCAGACGCGCGCCGCCGTCGGTGATCGCGGCCAGCAGGCGCGCGGCGAGCGGGCGCGCCCGATCGCGGCCGGCGGCGCTCGCGGGCGCGGCGAGCGCGACCAGCATGGTGAGCGCCTCCGCCGGATCGATCGCGGGCGGGCACAGCGCCGGGATCGCGCGCAGCCAGCGGGCGCGGTCGCCGGGCGCGCAGAGCCGCAGCCAGCGCGCGCGCATCGCGGGCTCACGGATGACCTCGATCAGGTAGGCCGGGCGGCGATCGAACAGCGCCGTGAGCGCCGCGCCGTCGTCGGCCGCATCGGCGAGCGCGAGCGCGGCGCCGAGGAACGCGCCGGCCTGGCGATCGTGCGCGGGCAGCGGCGCGTCGCGGGCGGCCTCGGCGCGCTCGCCCCAGCGCAGCAGGTCCGCGAGCAGGGCGCGCGCGCTGTCCGGGGCGAGGTCGCGCGCGACCGCGGTCAGTGGCAGGAAGCCGGCGTGGGCCTGCCACACGCCCGGCTGCTCGGTCGGCAAGCCGAGCGCGGCGATCGCCTCCGCGATGCGCTGGCGGCGCGCGCGATGCGTGTCACCCGCGAGATCCGCGAGCGCGTTGGTGAGCCGCGTCGGTGCGTGCCACGGGTCGGTCGAGAGCGCGGCGAGGTCGCGCTCGAGCAGCGCATCGATGGCCGGCCCGTCGAGGAACGGGATCCACGTCGTGTCGGTGGTCGCGCCGCCCACCGGCGCGGTCGCGCGCTCGCGGAGCGCGAGGTCGCCATCGGCGTCGTGTGCGAGGATCGCGCGGCGCAGCGCGACGGTCTCGAACGATGCCCCCGGCGGCGGCGGCGGTGCGCCGAACGGATAGGGCGCGCCCTCGGTGAGCTCGATCATGGCCAGCGCGCGCGCGAGGTCTGCGCCAGGGTCCTCGGCGACCGGCACGAGCGCGAGCGAGGCACGCGCGACCTGCAGGCGCGGGTCCTCGCTGTAGCCCGAGTCGAAGAACGGCAGCGCGGCGGTGAGCCGCGCGGCGATCGCGTCGAGCAGCGCGCGGGTCGGGGCCAGTGGCACCTGCGCGGGCGCCGCAGTGATCAGCGCGTGGACCTCGTCGACGACCTCGTCGGCGTCGTCGGAGGTGAGCGCGAGTCCGGTGAGCACCTCGATCAGCGCCGCGGCGCGCGCGGCGCCGTCGGGCAGGCGCGCCAGCGCCGAGAACGGCGCGTTGTACCGCGGTCCGGCGACGGCCTCGTCGAGGACCGTCGCGATCAGCGCGCCGCCGCCGGCGTCGAGCACCGCGGTGGCCAGCGACGCGCTGCCCCAGTGGCCCCAGCCGCCGTCGCGGGCGCGGATCGCGCGCACCGCCTCGAGGCAGGTCGGTGGATCGAGCCACGGCACCAGCTCCGCGAGGATCATGCCGCGCATCGATCCGTGGGCGCGCGGCAGCTCGAGCAGGTGCGCGAGCGCAGCGCGCGGCGCGAGCAGCCCATGCGCGACCAGCGTCGGCAGCACGTGGGGATGGCGCGGCACCGCGCGGCTGGCCGCGACCTGGGCGGTGCCCAGCGCGCGCAGCCGGGCGAGCACCTCGGCCGGGGGCGTGATCATCGCCCGAGATCTTCGACGACGCGCCGCAACGTGGCCGCCAGCGGATCGGGATCCGCGGCCCACAGGTTGAGGCTGGCGCCGAGGCCGGTGGCGAGCTCGGCCAGCGCCGCGAGCATGCGCGCCGGCGCGCGGGTCTGGATCTCGAAGTGCGGGCCCTGTCGCCAGCTCTGCGCATCGGGCCAGGTGATCGCCAGCTCGCCGTCGCGCGGCAGCGCGGCGCGCACCGCGGCCTCGATCGCCGCGCGATCGTAGCTCGGCGGCTCGGGCTTCACGCCCTTCGTGCGCGGTACGTCGATCCAGATCACGGCGCCGAGCGCCACGCGCTCGTCGTCGAGGGACTTGACGTTGCCGCCGCGGCGGAAGCCGAGCACCGCCAGGCGCTTGCGATCCGGAGCCGGATCGATCAGCACCGCGCTGCCCGCGAGCGTGGTGCGATCGTCGGGCAGCGTGCGCGCGAACGCGGTCGCAGCCTGGACGCTGTCCTGGCCCCAGAAGTTGACCCACAGGCGCTTCACCTGCGGCGGGCGATGGCCGAGGTGCTGCTTGGCGGCGATGAGCGCGTCGTCGTCGGCGCCGTCGAACAACACCTCGACGGCGAAGGGGCGACCGTCCGCGAACCGGACGACCTCGTCGCGGGCCTCGACGAGCGTCTCGGGCGTCTGCGGACCCATCATCGGCAACACCATCAGCACGAGGTCGCCGTGCGGATAGACCCGCGCGGTCGTGTAGCGCGGCGCGGCCAGCAGCCGATCGCGATCGGCGTCGCTCGCGACCTTGATCGCGACCAGCAGCGCGAGGCCGTCGTGGACGTGGATGCCGCCGGGCGCGACCATCGCGCCCCGCTTCCAGGCCAGCGCGCGCAGCTCGGGGAACGCATCGTCGGAGGCGTACTGCAAGGCGATCACCGAGCGGCCGATCGCGGCGAGCTCGCGCGGCGAGGGATCGTCGTAGAACTTCTTGTCGGGATCGGCGAGCAGGCCCTCGGCCACGAACAGCGCGCGCCACGCCGGCGAGTAGTCGCCGTCGGGCTGCCATCCGGGCGCGAGCTCGGCGAGGAACGCCTCCGCGTCGCTCACCTCGCGGAACTTCGCGACCAGCACGCACTCGCCGCTGTTGTTGCCGGAGAACGCCTGCCACACCGCGATCGGTGGCGCGGTGCTCATCGCCAGCGGCAGCGTGCGCGCGCAGCCCGCGCGCGGCGACGGCGCGGCGAGCATGGGCTGCCGCAGCCGCCAGGCCGCGAGGATCTCGTCGGCGGTCGCGCCCGGCAGGCTGCGATCCTGGAACGAGCAGCTCTGCACGCGCTGGTCGGGCGTGATCGACAGGAAGTCGCGGCCCGCGCCGCAGTCGCCGTCGTCGAACAGCCGCGGCGCCGGTACGCGATCGCCGAAGCACACCGACAGCCGGCACGCGACCGGGCTGTCGGCGATGATCGCCGCGAGCCGCGCGTCGCCGGCGCGATCGAGGTGCCGCGCGCGATCCGGACCGACGTACGACAGCAGCGAGACGTCGCGGCAGCCGCGCGCCGCGAGCTCGGCCAGCAATGTCGGCACGCCGGCGAGCGCCGCGCTATCCACGAGCAGGTTCGCGCCCCAGCGCTGGCCGTGGTCCGCGAGCGTGTCGGCGGCGGTGCGCCAGCCGTCGTCGTAGATCGAGATCCGCACCTGGCCGAACCGCCCGGCGTAGCGCGCCCACATCGCCGGCCGGATCAGCGTGCCGTTGGTGGTGACGTGCTGCGCGAGCGTCGTCGTCCGGTCGAGCTCGTCGACCAGCTCGGCGAAGCCGCGGAACACGAACGGCTCACCGCCGCCGTACGCGACCTCGAGCGTGCCGGCGTCGTGCAGGCCGCGCAGCGCCGCGGCCGCGGTCGCGACGGTCCACCCGCTCGCGCGCGCCACGTCGCGCGAGCAGAAGTCGCAGGCGAGGTTGCACGCGTTGGTGATGCCGAACATCGCGACCCGCGGCGCGGTCCGGCGCAGCCCCGCAGTCGCGGCGGTGGTGACCCGCACGTGCACGCCGGTCGCGGGCTGGAAGTACAGCGCCGCGCCGTCGAGGGCGTGGTGGCGGAAGGCGTGGCGGGTGAGCATGGGAGGGGGATCGGTGGGAGTGCCCCGGGCGGCGATGTGACCTGTCGACGGTAGCGCGATCGAGGTGACGCCGCCGCGCATCCTGGTAGTGTGCGCGCCGAAGGAGTCGATCGATGACCGGACGCGGCGTTCACTTCGCAATCACCGCCGAGCAGGCCCAGGTCCTGCTCGCCGCCACCGACGACGCCGCGCGGCGCGCGATCATCGACGAGCTCGAGGACGCGTGGGACGCCGACAACGCCGCCGAGTCCGACGACACCTGGGGCGTGATGCACCGCTGCCTGACCGACGGTCAGCTCGGCCGGGGCAACGGCGAGTTCCCGCTCAGCCACGCGGTCCTGGGGCCGCGGCAGCTGCACGCCGGCGACGAGTGCGTGATCTCGCTGGTGCTGCCGGAGGAGGTCATCGAGGTCGCGCACGCGCTCGAGCTCGCGACCGCGGTGTGGATGACCGCGCGCTACGATCACTACGTGCCGGCCGATCACGTCGATCGCGGGCCCCGCGATCTCGCCTACCTGCTGACCAACCTCGACGACGTGCGCGATCTCTACCGCAAGGCCGCGGTGCGCGGCCGCGCGGTGGTGTTCACCGTCGAGCGCTGACGATCAGAAGTCGTAGATCGCGTCGCCGCCCAGCCAGCCGCCGCCGAGCCCGGCGCGGGTCGCCGGCGTCGCGGCCAGCGGCCCGCGGTCGAACCCGACGACCACGCCGCTGGCGAGGAACGCGCTGTGGTCCGGCGCGACGTAGGCGTCGGTGAACCAGGTCGCCCACTCCCCGTCGACGAGCTTCTTGGCGTCGGTGTCGTAGAGGTGCCAGCTGATGTGGCGGACATCGCCCATGACGTTCGCGGTCATGACCCGCCAGTAGTGGGTGCCGGCGATCGGCTCGGCGCGGCCGCAGTCCTCGGGATCCTCGCAGTTGGCAGGATCGATGCCCTCGACGCGGGTCTCGCCCGGCCGCGCGACCCACGGCGCGCGATGGTCCTTGCGCGCGAGCAGGCCGATCACGAACTCGCGGCCGGGCAGCTTGGCGGCCGCGATCTGTGTGGGCCAGTCCTCGTCCCGCAGGTAGCCGCTCGAGCCGCTCAGCTCGGGCGTGGCCACGATCCCGAGGAGCAGCGACGTCGCGTTCATGTTGGACGACGAGGAGGTGGTGAACTTGTCGCCCAGGTCCCAGGCCATGCCCGGGCTCTCGGCCATCGACGACGCGTCGGGGTAGACCACGCCGTAGACCACGGGCCCGACCATCTCCATGTTCCGGCCATCCGGGACCCCGGTCGCGATCGCGATCACCGGCGGCGGATCGGCGGCTGGCGCATCCAGATCGATCGCGTCGATCGCGGTGCGCGCCGAGGTGCCGAACCACACCACGTTGCTGCGCTGATCCACGACTGCCCACGCCACCGGCGCGGCCACCAGCACGCGCTGGCGCGCGCCGTCCGACGAGATCGCGCGCAGGCCGTCGTCGCCGGGCACGATCGCGACCGCGCGCCCGGCGCCGATCTCGCGGGTCAGCGCATCGGCGAGCGAGCCGGTCGCGCGGGTCGCGGTGTTCTCCATCGGCGGCGGCGCGGTGCGGTGCGCGCACGCGCCGAGCGCGACGATCCCGGCCGCAGTGATCCCGAGCGCAGTGATCCCGAACGCGTTCCTCATCGACGCGAGTGTATCTAGAACGTGCGCCCGCTGGCGACCCGGGTGTACGGCGCGAGGCGCTGGTTCCAGTAGGCCCGCGCCTCGTCGGTCTCCGCCTGGCAGGCGGCGGCGCGATCGCCGAGGCGATCGCGGAGCGCCGGATCGTGGAGTCGTCCCCACAGCATGCAGATCGCGTGGGTCGCGCGGACGATGCTGGCGCTGTGCACATCGGCGGGGTCGTGCGCGCCCTCGGCCCGATCCAGGTGCGCGAAGAACGCCGCCGAGGCGTGGGTCGCGGCCCGCGCGAGCGCGGTGTCGTCGTGGTTGGTCAGCATCAGCAGCGCGAACTGATCGGCGCGGTCCTCTTCGTCGTCGGGCTGCGCGTGGATCAGATCGAAGAGCGCGTGCGCGATCTCGTGCAGCGTCGCGAACATCACGAAGTAGCGGGTGTCGTCATCCCAGGTGTCGGCCGGCTTGTCGCCGAGGCCGTTGGCCTGGGCCAGCAGCTCGTAGCAGATCCGGATCCGCTGCTCGCGCGGCAGGAACGACGCGTTGGGGGCGCCGCACTCCTCGACCGCGATCGGCACCGTCACGCGCCGCAGATCGATCAGGACGCTGACGAGCTCGCCCATGGCGCGGACCGCGTCCTGCGCCGCGAGCGCGTCGGCCAGCGGCTGGAAGGCCGGGTCGCGTGGGGTGCGGATCGTCGTCGGAAACGCGCTGGGGATCGCCGCGATCTCCGCGGCGGTGATCCGGTGCGGCGCGGCCTCGGGCGGCAGCCGGCACGCGGCCAGCGCGACCGCGATCAGCGCCAGGCGGGCGGACATCGAGGCCGTGTAGCACGTGCGCGGCCCGCCCTGAACGGTAAGGTGCGCCGATGGACGAACAGCGATGAGCGAGGCTCCCGAGACCGAGGTCGACCCCGCGGACGTCGCCGCGAGCTCGCGCCGGCTGAGCGTGCTGTGGCGGCTGGTCGCGCTGCTGCGGCCGCACCGCGCGCGCTTCGCGCTCGCGCTCGGGACCCTGCTCGCGGCGTCGGCGTTGTCGCTCGCGTATCCCCAGGCGGCGGGCTACGCGATCGGCGGCCTCACCGACGGCTCGACCCACACGCTCGATCTGGTGGTGATCCTGCTGGTGGCGTCGTTCCCGATCAACGCGGGCCTGGTGTGGCTACGCCACTACTCGATGAGCTGGCTCGGCGAGCGCGTGGTCGCGGACCTGCGCGTGATGGTGTTCGGGCGGATGATCACCCTCGATCAGGCCTGGTTCCACGAGCGCCGCACCGGCGAGCTGGTCGGGCGGCTGTCGAGCGACGTGACCGTGATCGAGGGCGTGGTCGGCAGCGAGCTGTCGATCGCGCTGCGCAACGCGGTGCAGCTGGTCGGCGGCCTGATCTTCCTGTTCGTCGTCAGCTGGCAGCTCACGCTCTACATGCTCGCGATCGTGCCGCCGGTCGTCGTCGGCACGGTGTTCTTCGGCAAGAAGATCCGCGGCATGAGCCGCGCGGTCCAGGACGAGCTGGCGATCGCGTCGGGCCACGTGCAGGAGGCGCTGGGCGCGGTGCAGACGGTGCAGGCGTTCGTGCGCGAGGACCGCGAGGTCGCGCGCTACCGCACCGGCGTCGAGGCGGCGTTCGCGCAGTCGCTGCGGCTGGAGCGCTGGCGGTCGTCGTTCTTCGCGACCGCGATGACCGCCGCTTACGCCGCGCTCGCGGCGATCGTCTGGCTCGGCGGCCGCGCGCTGATCAACGGCGAGCTCAGCTCCGCCGAGCTGACCAAGTTCTTCTTCTACACGTTCATCGTCACCGGCGCGCTCGCCGACATCGCGAGCCTGTGGGGCTCGCTGCAGCGCGCCGCGGGCGCGACCGAGCGGCTGTACGCGGTCATCGACACCGTGCCGGCGATCCGCGATCCGGAGCATCCCGTGCCGCTGCCCGTCGGTGGCGGCGCGATCGCCTTCGAGGGCGTGCGCTTCGCGTACCCGGCGCGGCCCGAGCGCGCGGTGCTCGACGACTTCCACCTGACGGTCGCGCCCGGCGAGGTGGTCGCGCTGGTCGGCCCGTCGGGCGCCGGCAAGTCGACGGTGCTCGGGCTGCTCGCGCGCTTCCACGATGCGGCCGCGGGCCGGGTGCTGCTCGACGGCGCGGACGTGCGGACCGTGAAGCTCGCCGAGCTGCGCCGATCGATGGCGTTCGTGTCGCAGGAGCCGGTGCTGTTCTCGGGCACGATCGGCGAGAACATCGCGTTCGGCCGGGCCGACGCGACGCAGGCGCAGATCGAGCGCGCCGCGCGCGACGCCAACGCCCACGACTTCATCAGCGGTTTCCCCGACGGCTACCGCACGCTGATCGGCGAGCGCGGCGTGAAGCTGTCGGGCGGCCAGAAGCAGCGCATCGCGCTGGCTCGCGCGCTGGTGCTCGATCCGCGCGTGCTGATCCTCGACGAGGCGACCTC
Source organism: Deltaproteobacteria bacterium (assembly GCA_021413675.1). Taxonomy (GTDB): domain Bacteria; phylum Myxococcota_A; class Polyangia; order Haliangiales; family Haliangiaceae; genus JAIOQA01. Next base: position 25,117 of record JAIOQA010000404.1, read on the forward strand.
CAGCCTCGACGCCGAGAGCGAGGCGCTGGTGCAGCAGGCGCTGGGCCGCGTGATGGCCGGGCGCACCACGCTGGTGGTCGCCCACCGCCTGTCGACGGTGCGCGACGCGACCCGCATCGCGGTCATCGATCGCGGCACGGTCGCCGAGCTCGGCACCCACGACGAGCTGATGGCGCAGGACGGCGTCTACCGCCGGCTGGTCGAGCACCAGGTCATCGGCGCGCCCGACGACCGGGCCGAGGTGGCCTAGCGGCGAAGGCTGGCAAGCGGCGGTTTTCGGGGCCGCCGGCCGTCACAAACGCCGCGGCGGCACGCTACCTGGTCATGGCGATGACCGAGTACGCGGCGGCCCGGGCCCGCGTCGTGGAGCTGGAACAGAAGCTGGGCGCGGCGCAGCGCGCGCCGGTGCGGGACCGCGAGCGGATCGCCGATCTGACCGCGCTGCTCGAGATCGCGACCGCGGTGTTCAACCGGGTCGCCGCGGAGGCTGCGCCCCGGGCGCCGCGCGTCGCGCCGCGGGCGTACGCGATCCTCGCCACGCTCGTCGCGATCGCCATGGTGATCACCGTGCTGGTGATCGTGCGCTGATCACTCGGGGATGAGCTGCAGGACGATCTCGAACGAGGCCTCGGCCGGCGCGCCGTCGCGGGTCGGCGGAGGGAACACCCAGGTCCGCGCGCTGTCGTTGACGCAGGCGGCGAACCGATCATCGAACGTCGTCGCGGTCACTACCGATCGGCCAGTGGTGTCGACGACGATCGCCAGCTGCAGCTTGCCGCGCGCGGTCGGGTCGGTCGTGAGGACCTGGCGGTAGCACCGCTTCACGCCTGCCAGGTAGACCGAGGTCATCTTGGCGAGCACTGCATCGGCGGTGAGCGAGGTCTCGGTGCGCGCGTCCTTGGACGTGACCGCGATGCGCCCGGGTGGCGGGGCGCCCTTGGCCGCGACCGCGGGGGGAGGCTCGGCGGGAGGCTCGTCCGGGACCACGTACACCTCGGGGGAGTCGGTCGGCGATGGCGTCGAGGGGGATGGCGTGGGCGCGGGTTTCCCGCAGGCAGCCACGACTGCGACGCCGAGGATGATACGCACGCGCATCCCGGCAGCATCGCACAACCAGCGCCAGCTGGATGATTCTGCGGGTTTGCGGCGGCAGCCCGGCCAGATCGTCAGTCAGCGCCTGCCACCCGTGAGAAAAGACCGACACCTCGGGCGAAACGTCTGACACTGCCCCGTACGTGGAGGCAACGACCGTGTCATCGCTCACCCGCTGGAAGCTCGCCTGCGCCGCCACCACTGCGGTCGCGCTCGCGTCCACGATCGCCTGGCGCCGCGCCGGCGCCGATGTGCCTACCGTCGCGGCGAGCGGCCACGCGGATCCGGCGCCCCGCCGGCCGATCCACATCCCCGCCGCCTCGGTCGGCCTGTCCGAGGAGCGGCTGATCGCGCAGATCCGCGGCGCGCGCTCGGCGGTGCAGGTCGCGCTGTACACGACGCGCCTCGCGCTCATCGGCACCGACAACGCGATCGACGCGCTCGCGCCGATGGTCGACGATCACCGCGCGGGCGTGCCCGAGCTGATCATCGGGCTGTTCGGCGAGATCGGCACGCCGCGCGCGGTGGGCCTGCTCACCGAGCTGCTCACCGACGAGCGGCCGCGCATCCGCAACGCCGCGGTCGCCGCGCTCGGCTCGACCGGCTCCGAGGACGCGCGCGCCGCGCTGATCCCGATCGCCGGGGACGTCGGCGATCCGGCGCAGTCGAGCGCGATCTACGCGCTCGGCCAGATGGGCGGCGACGCCGCCGCCGACGCCCTGTACGCGCTCGCGCAGCGCCCGGACTACCGGACCGCCGCGGCCGCCGTCGACGCGCTCGGGCGCATCGATTCGACCGCGGCCGACGCGCACCTGATCGCGCTGCTCGACGCGCCCGATCCGCGGGTCCAGGCCCAGGTGCTGAACGTGCTGCCGGCGACGCAGGATCCCGATCTCCTCGCGCGACTGACCGCGCTGGTCGCGCACGGCGACGCGCAGACCCAGGCGGCGGCGGCGACCGCGCTCGGCCGGTCGCGCGGCGAGGCCGCGATCCCCGCGCTCGCCGACCTCGCGGCCAACGGCGCGTCGCAGGCGAGCTGGGCCGCGGTGGGCGCGCTCGGCGAGATCGGCGGGCCCGCGGCGATCGCCGCGCTCGCCAAGCTCATCGGCACCGGCGATCCGCAGGTCACCGGCACCGCCGCGCAGGCGCTGATCGCGATCGGTGGGCCCGAGGCGCGCGCCGCCTTGCTCGAGGCCGCGATGGATCCCGATCGCGACGTCTCGCAGATCCTCTACGCGCTCGGCCAGCTGCGCGGCGACGACGTCGACCAGGCGCTGCTCGAGCTCGCGCGCCATGGCGACACGCGGGCGCGCGGCGCGGTGCTGCCGCAGCTGGTCCGCGCCGGCAAGCCCGAGGCGATCGCGCTCGCGCTCGACCTCGTGCACAACGGCGGCCGCAACGATCGCTACGCCGCGATCCGCGCGCTCGCCGATTCCGGCTCGCCCGACGCCGCCGCCGCGCTGCTCGAGCTGGTGCGCACCAGCCACGGCCAGACCCGGGCCCAGGCGCTCGACGCCGCGACCCAGGCCCACCCCGGCGATCCCGCGCTCACGCAGCTCCTGATCGAGTCGATGACCACCGGCCGGCGCGACGAGGCCAACACCGCGGTGTGGACGCTGGCGCGCCTCGGCACCGAGCCCGCGCGCAAGGCGCTGATCGCGGCCGCGACCAGCAAGGACACCGCGATCGCGCAGGCCGCGATCAGCAGCCTCACGCAGATCGGCGGCCCCGACATCCGCGCCGCGCTGGTCGCCGCCGCCAAGGACGGCCCGGCGCAGGTCCGCGGCCAGGCGCTGCAGCAGCTCCTGCAGAGCGGCGCGCCCGAGGGGCTCGCGCTCGCCGCCGCGGCGATCGACAGCAAGGACGCCGACACCGCGCGCAACATCGTCTGGGCGCTCGCGCAGAACGGCGGCGCCGAGGGTCACAAGCTGCTCGCGCGCGCGGTCGCCTCGACCGACGCGCAGGTGCGCGCGGCCGGCGCGCAGGCCATGGCGAACCTGGGCGACCCGGCCTCGACCGACGTGCTCGTGGGGCTTGTCCGGGATCCGGACAGCCAGGTCCGCAACGCGGCGCTCAACGCGCTCGGCCAGATCGGCTCGCAGCCGGCGGTCGAGGCGGTGCTCGGCGCCACCGCCGCCGGCAAGCCCGAGGATCGCTCCGCCGCGGTCTACGCGCTCGCCCAGCTCGACGATCCGCGCGCCGATGCCGCGGTCGCGAAGCTGATGCGCGATCCCGATCCGTCGGTCGCGCAGGCCGCGATCGGCTCGTCGTACAACGGCGGCGCCGAGATCGACCACGCGCTGGTCGGGCTGGTCGGCGACGGCGCGGCCAATCAGCAGATGCGCATGTCCGCCGCCCAGCAGCTGCGCTCGCGCGGCGTCGCGCTCGACGCCGCGACCCGCGCGCAGATCGAGGCGCTGATCGGCGCGGAGAACGGCGCCGGCGGCCGCGGCTTCGGCTTCGGCATGGACATCGAGTAGCGCACAGCCGCCGCGCGCACCCTTTGCGCGTGGCGCGGCGGCGCGGCGGCGCGGCGGCGCGATCCGTTGCGGTCCGCGGAGGTAGCCCAGGGTCCTCGCGGACTCAGAAGGATTCGTGCGCCATCTGACCACGGCATGCGACCTCCACCGCATGGCCAAGCGGTCGACCTCTCGCTTTGTCCATGCGCACGCCGACCGACCTGACCACGTTCGTCGACGAGGTCGAAGACTTGCTGGAGAAGGTCGAGGCGTCGGTGCTGGCCCTCGAGTCGCGAGCCGACGATCCGGAGCTGATGAACCAGCTGTTCCGGGCGTTCCACACCCTCAAGGGCTCCTCGGGCGTCGTCGGCGTGACGGCCATCGCGCACTTCACGCACCACGTCGAGACCGCGCTCGATCGCGTGCGCAGCGGCGCGATCGCGATGTCGCCGCCGCTGGTCCAGGCGGTGCTCGCCTCCAAGGATCACGTCGCGTCGCTGCTCGCCGCGACCCTGCGCAAGACCGCGATCGACAGCGCGCGCGGCGACGCCATCGTCGCGCAGCTCACGGCGATGACCGGGAGCGGCGCGCCTGCGAAGCCGTCAACGCCGTCACCGCCGCCCGCCGCCGCGCCCGTGCTGCCGCGCGCCGAGGTCGACTACCTGATCGAGTTCCGGCCGGGGCCTGACCTCGCGGCGATGGACACCGGCCCCGACGCGATCTTCGAGAGCCTCGCGGCGCTGGGCGCGTGCGAGCGCCTCGCCAACGATCCCACCAGCCCGACCGGCGCGCTCGCGCCGTGGCGCTTCCTGCTGACCAGCTGCGCCGACGAGCGGGCGATCCACGACGTCTTCATCTTCGTCGCGAGCGCGGGCGAGCTGGAGATCGATCGCGGCGGCTCGATGTTCCTCGACGACCCGCCTGCGACGCCCGAGCCCGTCGCGACCAGCGCGCCGGCCGCGACCAGCGCGCCGGCCGCGACCAGCGCGGCCTCCGCGCCCGCCGAGGCGCGCGACGCGCCAGCGCGCGGC
>JAIOQA010000405.1 GCA_021413675.1 Deltaproteobacteria bacterium
ACCTCGGCGAGGATCGCGCGCGCGCGCTCGCAGAAGCGGGCGCCGTCGTCGGTGAGCGTCATCCGGCGCGTCGAGCGCTGCAAGAGCCGCACGCCGAGCCGGCGCTCGAGCCGCGACACGATCTTGCTGACGCCCGAGGGCGTGAGGTCGTGGTGGCGGGCGGCGGCGGTGAACGAGCCGCCATCGACCGCGGCGATCAGGACGCTCATCTCGAGGATCTGGTCGCGCTCGGCCATCGCTCATCTATGCCTCGCAGTCACGAGTGCTGCAACCCGCGACGGGATTCTCGTCGGGGCCGGGCGACCGCATGGTGAGGCGGCGACCGGATCTATTCCTCTCGAGCATCGGCTCGCCGGTCGCCCCAAAGGATCTCCCATGTCTCTCGCTCGATCGCTCTCCCTCGCCACCCTGGCCGCGCGCGCGCGCGGCGCGCTGACCCTCGCCGCCGTGCTCACGGCGGCGTGCGGCTCGACGACCTCGCAGACGCCGGACGCCCATCGCGCCCCCGCGCTGCGCGTGATCACGCCGTTCGCGGCGGCCACCGGCCAGCTCCCCGAGGGCGTCGTGGTCGTCGGCCCGGACGCCTACGTCGGCCTCGCGCCGCTCGGCCAGATCCTGCGCGTCGACCTCGCGACCGGCACCTCGACGCCGTTCGCGACCCTGCCGACGCCGGAGGCGGGCAAGGGCTTCATGACCGGCCTCGCGTTCCACGACGGCTACCTCTACGCCGGGCTGACCTCGTTCGTGCCCGAGATCCCGCCCGGCGTGTACCGGGTCCCGACCACCGGCGGCGCCGCGACCCTGTTCGCCAGCAACCCGGGGATGACGTTCCCCAACGCGCTCGAGTTCGACGCTTCGGGCGATCTCTACGTCACCGACTCGGGCAAGGGCAGCGTGTTCCGCGCGAGCGCGACGGGCGGCGTCGCGGAGGAGTGGGTGACCGATCCGCTGCTGCACGGGCAGCAGGACGCGTGCGGGCCGGGCACGGGCGCGGGCTTCGACATCGGCGCCAACGGCATCGTCGTCGATCCCGACGCGATCTACGTCGTCAACGACGACAAGGCGACGCTCCTCCGCATCCCGCGGATCGACGGGAAGGCGGGCGCGCCGGTCGTCGTCGGAGCTCCCGACTGCGCGGGCCTCGGCGGCGCCGACGGCCTCACCCGCGACGGCGACGGCTTCCTGGTCGCGGACAACCGCCAGAACAAGCTCGTGCACGTCACCCGCGATGGCGTCGCGACCACCGTGATCGACACCGGGCTCGATTTCCCCGCGACCGTCGTGCGCGCCGGCGACCGCTGGATCGGCACCAGCTTCGCGTTCGCGAACGCGTCCGCGGGCAAGCCTGCGAACCCGGCGCTCTTCGAGCTCGCGCCGTGACGCGCGGCGAACGCGTGCCTAGGCCACGGGCCAGTCGATGTCGACGTGGACGTTGTTGAAGTCGGGATCCTCGAGGTCGCCGGCGTGGCGACAGACCAGGCCGTCGGGCAGCGACCGCGACTTGATCTCCTCGCCGTCGGGGATCGTGCCGCCCACGGTCTGCATGCCGATGAAGCGATCGACCAGGTCGACCGCGGGGTCGCGCATCTCGGGCGGCACGCCGCGCATGCTGAGATCCGGGCGCCCGAACTTGCGCATGCCGCGGGTGTGCAGCCACAGGCGGCCCTCGATCGCCGAGGTCAGGATCACGATGTGGGCGTGCGGCCGGAACTCGGTCGGCTCGAACAGCTCGGTGCGCCACTCGTCGGCGGGGTACCAGCGCAACGTCTGCAGGTCGTGGACGGCCAGGCCGCCGCGATCGAGGAACATCTGGACCAGGCCGATCGCGTGGCGCAGGTAGCGCAGGTCGGCGGGGTCGGCGACCTGGCCGCGGATGATCACCGCGCCCGGCGCGCGCGCGACCTGGCTGGCCAGGGCGGGGTGGTCGCCGGCGAACCAGTCCCAGGCCACGCCGGCGCGGCGGTCCGCGGCATCGGCGCCCAGCCGGAACACCTCGATCTGCGGGGCGATCTCGGCATCGAGGTGGTAGCGCGCGGTCGAGGCCACCGGCGGCTCCTCGGGGAACGTGCCGTGGACCTCGAAGAACACGAGCGCGTCGCCGCCCCCGGGACGATGGAGCGGGCGGGTCCAGGGTGGCGCCGACATCGCCGGACGGTCGCCTGCCACCCACACGTCGGTCAAGCCGCGCCTGCGGTCGCGATCCCCCTCAGCGGCAGGGCGAACCGGCCGATTACCAGCAGGGTGACCCGTGAGATCGTTCTGGGTGTCGACTTCGGCACCAGCTACACGTCGGCCGGCGCGCTGATCGACGGCCGGATCGAGCTGGTCGTCGACAACGGCGATCCGATGATCCCGTCGGTGGTCCACATCCCGGAGCGCGGGCCCGCGGTGGTCGGGCGGGTGGCGCTCAACCGGCTGCCCTCGCACCCCTCGGCCACGGTGACCTCGGTCAAGCGCCTGATGGGCAGCGAGCTCGGCGACTCGAGCGAGCTGCGCCGGCTCGCGCCGACCGTGCCGTACCGGATCACGTCCTCGGCGGCGGGTGGCATCGTGCTGAAGCTCCGCAACCAGGACTGGGCGGTCGAGCAGATCGCCGCGGCGATCCTCGATCGCGTGCGGAACCTGGCAGAGCAGCGCTTCGGCGCGCAGGTGCGGCGCATCGTCGTGACCGCCTCGGCGGTCGCGAGCCCCGGCTACCACGTGTCCTTGCGCAAGGCCGCGCGGCTGGCGCACCTCGAGATCCTCGAGATCATCGCCGAGCCGATCGCCGGGGCGCTCGCGCTGGGCATGCACGCGCACGCCGAGCCGCGGCGCGTGCTGGTCTGCGACTTCGGCGGCGGCACCTTCGACGTGACCGCGATGCTGCAGGCCGGGACCAAGTTCCGGGCGCTCGCGATCGGCGGCGATCCGTTCCTCGGCGGCGACGATCTCGACGAGGCGATGGTCCAGGCGCTGGCCGGGCTCATCTACACCCGCGCGCGCTTCGATCTGCTGCGCGACAACGTGCGCCGGCAGACGCTGCTGTTGCGCTGCGAGTCGGCGAAGCGGTCGCTGTCGACGGCGCTCGAGGCTCGCCTCAACATGCGCGAGGCGTACATCGAGGACGGCGCGAGCCGCGACGTCAACGTGCTCGTCGATCGGACCTGGGTCCAGCCGCTGTGGGATCCGCTGTTCAAGCGCGCGCTGACCGCGGTCGACGACACGATGAAGCGCGCCGGCTGGACCGACGACCAGGTCGATCAGGTCGCGCTGATCGGCGGCACGTCGCTGGTGCCGCGGTTCCAGGAGCTCCTGCGCGGGCGCTTCGCGCACGTCGAGATCACCGCGACCGATCTGGCCAACGTCGCGGTCGCGATGGGCGCCACGCTCTTGACGGCGCGCCACGGTCCGGCGCGCAACGACGGCCCGGAGCTGGAGCAGGCCGCGAGCATGTAGCGCCCGGCGCGTCCGGGTGTCAGCGTCTCACGTGCACCGCAGCCACAGCCGCGGCAGCGCGTCGTCGTCGTCGCGGCGCGCCTGGCGCACGTCGTAGGTGCCCGGCGGTAGCGCGAGCTCGAGGGTCTCGCCTGCGGCGCGCGCATCGGCGAGCGTCGAGGTCGCCGAGAGCGCGACCAGCCGGCCGGTCGGCAGGGCGAGGGTCGCGACCGGAAGCCAGTCGGCGTCGGTGGCCGCGAGCGCGGCGCGCAGGTCCTCATCGGAGCAGGCCGCGCCGTAGGCGATCAGCGCGCCGTCGTCGGTGGCGATGATCGCGAGCGCATCGGCGAGGCAGAAGAACACCGCGGCGCTGCCCCGGATCGCCGCGCCGGTCGCGTCGAACACCGTGGGATCGGCGCCGGCCGAGAGCGCGGTGTGGTCGTCCTCGTCGCCGCGCAGATCCGCGGCGGCGTCTTCCGCGAGGAGCGCGCACCCGAACTCGAGCTCGGCGCGGCAGATCGCGAGCGTCGCCGCGCGCGGCGCGCCAGGCACCGGTGGCGGCGGCTCGGGCGGGAGGCCGCGGGCGGCGAGCCAGGCCGCGGCCGCGGCCTTGATCCGCGACGATCGCACCGCCTCGCGCACCGAGGCGACCAGCCCGTCGCCGGCGATCGCGCCGACGGTGGCGAGGAAGAACGCCTGCTCGTCGGCGCTGCCGATCGCGTACCACCGCTCGGCGACCGCCGCGAGGGTCGCGGGATCGCGGAGGAACGCCCGGCGCGCGGCCCATGCGAGGCCAGCGCTGCGCGCGCCGGCGCGGTCGTGCAGGACGAGGTCGAGCGCGGGCGTGATCGGTCCGCCGGCGTCGGCCTTCGCGGCGTGGATCGCGGTCAGCCGCGCGCGCAGCGACTCGGCGGGGGCGTCGTCGACCCGCTCGAGCACGAAGCCCAGCGGGAGGAAGAACGCGAACGCCGACACGTGGGCGCGGCGCCACTCGTTGCGCGACAGCTCCTCGAGCCCGCCGATCATCGCCGCGGCGAGGTTCTCGGCGCCGATCAGCGCCTCGAGCGCGAACAGCGCGCCGTCGTCGAAGCCGCGCGGGACGCCGAACGGCACGGCGTGGCGCACGAGCGCGAGCGCCGACGATGGGGCCTCGAGCGAGGTGTCGGCGGTCGCGAGCACCGGCGCGACCCGCGCGATCGCGGCCGCGCGGGTGATGCGCCACGGCCCCGCGGGCAACGCGGTGGCGAGCGGATCGTCATCGAGCACGACCAGGTGCGGCCAGCCCAGCGCGAACGCGCGATCGAGCCCCTCGGTGATGGCGAACCCGGGCCGCAAGAACCGCAGGCCGTACGGCGTGGACATGCGCGCAACGGTAGTCGCGGAGGTGTGCTCGCGCCGATCGGCGCGCAAATAAAATCCCGCGCGAGGACTTCGCGCGGGACGGCCGTCAGATAGGGACGGCGACTACAGATCGAGCGGCATGCCGTGAGGCGCGATGCGCGCGACGAGCTCGGGCACGCGCGCGCGGTGGACCTCGGAGGCCACCTCCTGGCGCAGCGCAGGCAAGAGCGCCTTCACGCGCGCCAGCGCGGCGTCGAGATCGACCTTCGCCGAGGCCGTGAAGGTGACGAGCACCCGCGCCGCGGACGGTGCGGGCGTGACCGAGACGAGCGCGAGCTCGTCGAGGATCGGGTCGTCGATGTCCGCCAGCGCCATCGCCAGGGCATCGTGCACCTGGCGGCAGACCTGCTGATCTTTGTGGTGGCGCTTGGCGCCACCGTCGTGGTTCGTGGCCATGTCTCTCCAGCGCGGCGCCATGCGCCACGCGTTGGGTCGTTCGTACGTTCGGGGTTCGCGGACGAGCCGCGTCGCGCGCCTTACGAGTGGGCGACGCGGCCGACCCGAAGAAGCGGGCGGGCGATCTGGAACGTGCGGGGCGACATGGGACACCTCTCGAGAAGGAGAGTGCGCGCACCCTAGTCTGTGACCCGGAGTGACGTCAACGGGATTTCAGCGGGCGGTCGGCGCGAGGTCGGCCCAGATCGGCCGGTGGTCCGATCGCCCCGCGTCGACGATCGCGGCGTCGTGCGCGGTGAACGCCGCGTCGTAGAACACGTGGTCGAGCTGGTAGCGCAGCGTGACGCCGTTGAGCTCCCAGGCCCAGGTCGGCGCCGGGCCGAACCGGTCGGCGATCGCGTCGCGGTAGCCGACCGCGCGCAGCCGCGCGCTCGCCAGCCCATCGGCCTCCTCGTTGAAGTCGCCGGCGATGATCGTCGGCATCGGCGCGAGCGCCGCGAGGTGCCGCTCGATCTCCCGCGCTCGATCGCCGCGGGTCGAGAAGTAGCCGACCGCGACGCTCCCGCGATCGCTGCGCGGCGGGCGGAGGTGCACGTCGAGCACCTGGATCGCGCCGAGCGGCGTGTCGATGACCGCGCGCCAGGCGACGAAGTGATCGACGGCGCTGGGCAGCTCGTCGATCGACCGGATCGGGAACTTCGAGAGGATCCCGAGGCCGCCCGCGGCCCAGTCGTCCTGGTGCGTGAAGCGGTGATGGGGAAACCGGCCCGCGAGATCGCGGACGAGCGCGGCGCGCCACGCGTCGTTGGACTCCTGCAGGACGACGACGTCGGGCTGCGCACGGGCGATCGCCGCGGCGCCCGCGCGATCGCCGGCGAGCCCGAAGTTGAGGTTGTAGCTCATCACGCGCAGGCGCCCGGGCGTCGTCAGCGCCGGCGCGTCCTCGCGACACGCCACGACCAGCATGACGACGATCACGGCGAGCGCGCGCGGCATCGCCGGGAAGACACCCGCGATGCGCGGCGGTTGCGTCAGGGGCCGCAGACCAGCGCGCCGCGGTCGACGCGGCACTTGAGGATCGCGCCGGGCGCGGCCTCGACGTCGGTCGCGAGCGTGGCGCCGGAGATCAGGCTGACCTCGATGCGGTGATGGCCGGGCGCGACGCGCGGCGAGCCGCCGCGGTAGCGCTTGCCGTCGATCGCGAGCTCGGCGATGTCGGTGCCGACGCGGATCTGCGCGGGATCCGGCGCCGCGGCGTCGATCGGCGCGGGGCGGGGCGGGGCGGCATCCGGCGCCTGTGGCATGGCCGGGGCGTCGATGGTGACGGCGTGATCGTGTCGCGCCTCGCGCGCGTCGAGCGACGGGGCGTCGGGCGGCGCGGCGTCGAGGGGCGGTGCGTCGGTGGTGGCCACCGGCGCGTCGGGCGATGGCGCATCGGTGGGTGCGGCACCGGCGGCACGCGCGTCGATCGGCGTGCCGGCGGGGGCGCCGCGCAGGCCCGCGGCCACGAGGACGACGGTGCCGACGATCGCCGCGAGCGCGACCAGCGCGATCGCGAGCGGGGCGGCGCGGCCACGCCCAGGCGAGGGGCGCGGCGATGCGGCCGGGTGCTGCACCTCCGGCGTCGGCGCGGCCGGGCGGCGCTCGGTCGCCGCCTCGATCACCGGGGCCTCGCGCAGCGCGTCGAGCTCGGCCTGCTCGTCGGGGAACGTCGCGCGCATGAGCGCGGCGAGCTCGTCGGCATCGCCCAGCTCGAGGCTGTCCCTGAACGCCTCGCGCAGATCGCGCGCGAACCGATCGGCGGTCGCGGTGCGGCGATCGAGATCGCGCTCGAGCGCCGCCATCACGACCGCGCCGATCGCGGGCGGGATCGACGGATCGATCGAGGACGGATGCGGCACCGGGCGATCGACGACCTGGGTGAGGATCTCGAGCTCGCCGTCGCCGCGAAACAGCGCGCGCCCGACGAGCACCTCCCACGCGACGACCCCGAGCGCCCAGACGTCGGCGCGCGCGTCGAGCGACTGGCCGCGGACCTGCTCGGGCGCCATGTACGCGCTCTTGCCGTGGACGTGGCCGGTGCGGGTGCGCGCGTGGCGATTGGTCGCCTTCGCGATCCCGAAGTCCGCGAGCTTCACCTCGCCGCGGTAGCCGAGCAGGATGTTCGACGGGCTGACGTCGCGGTGGACGACGTGCAGCGGCGCGCCGCTCGCGTCGACGGCCTGGTGCGCATACGCCAGCCCGCGCGCCGCCTCGATCATCGCGTAACCGCCGATCGGCAGCGGCAGGCGGCGGCCGTGGCGGGCGAGCGTGGCGAGCACGCGGCCGAGGTTCTGGCCGGCCACCAGCTCCATCGCGAGGAACAGCTCGCCGGCGTCCTCGCCGAGCTCGTGGACCTGGACGATGTTGGGGTGTGCGAGGTACGCGAGGATGCGGGCCTCGTCGCGCAGGCGCGCGACCGGATCGCCATCGTCGATCGGGTCGCGCAGCAGTCGCTTGATCACCACCAGGCGGTCGGCGTCGGCAGCGACCCGGCCGCGCGCGATGAAGATCTCGCCCATCCCGCCGACGGCGAGGCGCCGCAACAGCGTGTAGCGACCGAGGGTCGCGCTGCCGGCGACGGCTTGCAGCATCCGGGGCGCAGGATACCCGCGGCGCGCAGCCTACGGGCAGGTCTCGACCGGCGCGTTGACCGCGGACGACGCGCCGTCGCTCGCGATCGCGAGGTTCGCGCACGCGGACGCGACCAGCGCGCCGTCGGCATCGTAGAGATCGATCACCAGCGCCCACAGCCCCGGCCCGGGGGCGAGGCTCACGCCTTCGAGGTCGGCGAGGTCGCAGCGCGCCCCGCCACACGCGATCGCGCACGGGCTGGTCGCGCACTGTGCGGCGCACGCGCCGCAGCGGCACGGACACGTCGCGTCGCCCAGCGCGTAGACCAGCGCGCTGGTCGCGGTGGCCGGGACCTCGCCGGTCAGCGTGACCCCGACCTCGCCGGGCGCGTTGCAGCCGATGGCGAGCGCGGCGATCGCGACCCATGGTCGCCGCCTCATCGGTGGATCACGATCGTCGAGGGGCCAGGGGAGCGCGCCTGGTCGATCAGCACGCCGGTGCCGATCGCGACCGCGCCGAGCGCGGTCCAGAACCACCAGCGCCGGTAGAGCGGCGGCGGCGGCGCGCCCGCGGCGATCGCGAGCGCGCGCGGCTGCTCGAACGATCCGAGCGTCGCGAGGCGGCCGTGGTCGCGATCGTAGGCCTCGGCGTAGAGCGAGAGCCGCACGCCGGTCGTCGAGGTCGTGACCTCCGCCGGGACGCGCCACGTGACCGCGCCGTCGACCACCGGCAAGAGCACGCGGTTGAGCGACGACGTGGTCACGCGATCGCGCGCCCAGGTCAGGCGCACGACGCGCGCGCAGCCGCGCGGATCGGTCAGCCGCAGCGTGACGTCGAGCGCGCGCCCGCCGCGCGGATGCGGCGGCGCCTCGAGGGCGAGGCTCGGCGGCGCGGCGCAGCGCGCGAGGGCCGCGGTGGCGCGGGCGCGCTCGAACCGATCGCGGGCCGCGGCGAACGCGGCCTGCGCGGCCGCGGGGTAGCCGCGATCCAGCTCGAAGTCCCACTGCAGCGCGAGGATCGCGCCGAGCGCCGCCTCGGCGGCGTCCTGGTGGCGCGCGCTGTCGGCGCCGCCGGGATCGCCGGGATCGACGAGCGCGAGCTGGGCCAGCGCGATCACCAGCTGCGCGTCGATCCGCTGGGCGACGCGGGCATCGGTGCGCGCGGCGATCGGCGCGGCGGTCGCGATCGCCTGCTCGTAGTCGAGCGCCTGGTACGCGCGACTGGCGGCCTCGAGCTGGGCGTCGATCGGGCCACCGGCGCGCGCGGGCCTGCCAGCGAGCGTGAGCGCGAGCACGGCGACGAGCGCGGCCCGCCGACGCCGCGGCGCCGGTGATACGGTCTGCGCGATGCGGGGCTGGGCGCTCATGATCCTGACCGCGGCGACAGTACACGCCGGGTGCGGCGACTCGCAACGCGCGCTGATCGACGGCGCGCCGCTGGTCGTGGTGGCCGAGGGCGCGACCGCGCGCGTCGCGCTCGCCGACGACGTGCGCGTCCTCGGCGCGCCGGCCTGGATCACCCGCGACGGTCCCGCGCTGATGATCGCGCCGCCGTGCGACGCGGTGCCGGGCGCGATCGGTGCCCGCGCCTTCGAGATCGCGATCGTCGGGGCCGATCACCGCGAGGCGCTCGAGATCATGGTCGCGGCGTCGCGCACCGCGGGCTGCGCGCCGCGGGTGGTGGCGTGGGAGGTCGGCGCAGCCGCGAGCTGTGATCCGATCGCGACGACCACGCTCGCGCGGGTGTGCGTGCGCGCGAGCTCGCTCGCGTGCATCGACGCGCCGCCGGTCAGCGCGCCCGGGCGATTGTGCGTCGGCGTCGACACGCAGGATCCGGACGTGCGCGCCTACGTCGCCGCGACCTCGACGGTCCCGACGACCCTGGCGGCACCGGCGCAGATCCCCTCGTTCGCGCTGGTCGCGTCGAGCTGGGGCCACGCGCTCGCCGACGCGCCCGCGGTCGCGGGCCTGTTCGAGGTCGCGGTCGGGTTCTACGACGCGCCGCCGGCCGCGGGCGGTTCGCCGTTCGCGGTCGGTCGGATCCCGGTGCAGGTCGGCGATCCCGGCGACGCGTTCGTCGACGTGCGCGACGGCGCGGCGGTGGCGGAGCCGGCGTTCGACGTGCGCGAGCTCAACGCCGTGACCCGCACGCTCACGCCCTACGTGTTCGGCGCGACCGGCCCGCTCACGCTGCGGATCACGCGGCTGAGCCTGCCCGGCGCGCCGCGGGACAAGCAGATGATCCGCCTGCGCGATCCGGCGAGCGCGACGACCGTGACCTGCGACGGCGCCGACCCGTGCGTGCTGACGGCGACGAGCTTCGAGCTCGGGGTGTCGCCGCCGTTCGACAGCGCGGCGATCGAGGGCGTGCGGATCGAGGCGGTGATCGGGGCGAACGCGATCGCCCTCGACGCCACGCCCGCCGATCCGACGACCACGGATCTTCCGGTCGTGGTCCACAACGCGGGCGACGACGTGGTCGGCACGAGCGGGTACCCGGCCCAGATCGCGTGCACCAGCCTCGGCGCCGCGGCCGGCGACCTGCTGATCCTGACCGGGCCCACGACCGCGCTGTGGCTCGGGGGCTGGCCGCTCGCGGCGCCGGTGGCGCTGACCGAGGTGCCGCGGCGCGCGCTCGGCGTGGTCCGCGCCGATGGCGTCGGCGCCAGCAAGGCCGTCCTCGTGGGCGTGTTCGACGCAGCGCCACACGTGCGCGAGCTCGTGAGCGGCGCGTGGGTCGCGATCGCGCCCGGCGCCGGCGCGCCGTGGCCGACGGGTCCGCTCGCGCTCGGCGCGCTGCGTGCGCCGGCGGCGGCTGGCGATACCGCGTTCGCGACCCACCTGGTCTACGTCGGGGCCTCCGGCGCGCTCGAGGTCGCCTGCGTCTCGCCGGGTGTCTGCGACCCGACCACGCCGGCGCAGCTGCCCCTCGACCCCGTCGCGCCCGCGGCCGTGCGCGCGATCGTCGGCGCGGATCTGACCGCCGGCGAGCGCGACAAGCTGGTGCTGGGCGTCGACGGTGCGACCGGCCCGCAGATCTGCGAGCTGCGCCCGCGGGTCGGCGCGACCCTCGCGTGCACGTCGCTGACCTCGGGCGCCGGGCCGATCGTCGGGAGCGTGCAGGAGCTGGTGGTGCGGCAGCACAGCCCCCGCGACTCGGTGTTCGCGCGCGTCGCGGACGCGGACGCGAGCGCCGTCTACCACGTGTGCGGCTTCCCCGGCGAGCTGTGCCGCGCCACGCCGGTGGAGATCGTGGCGCTCGGCAAGCCCACCGGGCTCGCGGCCGGCGTCCTCAGCGACAGCGTGTACGTCGCCACGCGGTTCGGGATCTCGGAGCGCGTCGCGGACGACGCCGACGACGTCATCGCGCTGTACGAGCGCGATCCGATCCGGCTCGAGCGCGGCGCCGCGGGCGCGGTCGTGATGGAGCCCAGCGACGTCTACGGCACGGCCCTCACGCTCTGCGCCCCGCAGCCCGGCGCGACGCCGTTTCCGCGCGCCGCCTGGGTCGTCGCGGGCGCGACCGGCGGGTGGACCGTGCGGCTCGCGAGCGTCGACATCCACGTCGCCGGGCCCTGGCCCGTCGAGACGCCCTGAGCGCGCTGGGCTATCGTCACGTGGTGGCGGACGAGCACGAGCAGGTCACCAAGCGCGCCGGCGAGCGCGCGTCCGGCGGCCCGCGTCTGATGATCATGACCGAGAGCGGCGTGGTCCTGCGCCCGCTCGCGGGTGGCGCGCTCGTGATCGGCCGCGGCGCCGACGCCGATGTCCGCGTCGAGGACGCGTCGCTGTCGCGTCGCCACGCGCGCGTGACCGTCGATGGCGGCGCGATCGCGATCGAGGATCTGGGCTCGGCGAACGGCACGCGCGTCGGGGGCGTCGCGATCGCCGCGGGCCGCGCGACGCCCGTGCCGATCGGCGTCGCGATCGAGCTCGGCGACGTGATGATGGTCGTGCGCGGCGACGACGCGCCGGTCCCGCGCCACGAGGCGGGCGACGAGCGGCTGCTCGAGCGCGTGGCGCGCAGCCACGTCAACGTGCTGATCGTCGGCGAGACCGGCGCGGGCAAGGAGCGCATGGCCGAGCGCATCCACCGCGCCAGCCGGCGCGCGGCCGGGCCGCTGGTCCGCGTGAACTGCGCCGCGCTCGCCGACACGCTGCTCGATAGCGAGCTGTTCGGCCACGAGAAGGGCGCGTTCACCGGCGCCGCCGCCACCCGCGTCGGCCTGATCGAGGCCGCCAGCGGCGGGACGCTGTTCCTCGACGAGGTCGGCGAGCTGTCGGCGAGCGCGCAGGCCAAGCTCCTGCGGGTGCTCGAGCAGCGCGAGGTCGTGCGGGTCGGCGCGGTCCAGCCGATCGCGGTCGACGTGCGGTTCGTGGCCGCGACCCACCGCGATCTGCCGGCGATGGCCGCCGACGGTCGCTTCCGGCAGGATCTGTACTTCCGGCTCGACGGCTTCGCGCTGCGCGTGCCGCCGCTGCGCGAGCGCACCGGCGAGCTGCCCGGGCTCGCGACGGCGCTGCTGGTCGACGCCAGCGCGCGCGAGGGCCATCCGCCGCCGCCGCTCGCCGCCGACGCGCTCGCGGCGATGCTCGCCTACGCGTGGCCCGGCAACGTGCGCGAGCTGCGCAACGCGCTCGATCGCGCGCTCCTGCGCTGGACGGGCGAGGGCCCGCTGACCGCGGCGCACCTCGCGCTGCCGACGAGCGGCGCGCCGATCAGCCCCGCGCCCGCGGCCGATGACGACGCCGAGAAGCAGCGCATCCTCGCCGCGCTCGAGCAGCACCGTGGCAACCAGACCGCCGCGGCCAAGGACCTCGGTATCTCGCGCCGGACGATCGTCTCGCGGCTGCAGGCCTGGGGCATGACGCGGTCGCGCAAGCCGTAGCTGCGCAGGTGCGCAACTGCGCAGCGCTGGTGCGCAGCGCGGACGCCTCGTCGCGTGGCGCGCCGCGGGCTTGGCGCGCGCGCATCACGGCACGCTGGTTGCTCTACCGGTCGCCATGTCCGCAATGCTCGACTGGATGGATTCCGACAATGATGGCTCGATGCTCGACGATGGCGCGAAGCTCGCCGCGCAGGGCGCAGGGGGGCTGATGGGCCTGGGCGGTGCCGGCCTCGCGGGAATGGGCGCGCTGACCGCCGGGGCCGGGGGGCTCGTCGGGACCGCGATCACCGGCGCGGGAGGCGCGTTGCTGGGCGCGGGGGCGGCCGCCAATCTCGTGCCGGGTGCGCAAGCGCCGGGGACGGCGCTCGCGATCCTTGGTGGCGGCCTCATGGCTGGCGGCGCGGCGCTCGGCGTCGGGTCGATGGCCATCGGCGGAGGCATGGGCGCGGCGGGTGGTCTGCTCGGCGCGGCAGGCGCGGCCACCGGCACCTTCGGAGCGAGCGTCGCCGAGGAGGTCGGGGACTTCTCCGCCGATCTGCTCGGCACGCGCGGCGCGCCGCCCGTCGCCGACGAGCCCATCGCGGACCCGTTCTATCGCAACGGCCGCACCGACGGCCTCGGCCAGCAGCTCAACGCCTGGATGAACGAATGAGCGCGTGGGCGACCCTCGCGGCGGCGATGCGCGCACGTCATCCCGGCGCGACCGATGCGGGCGATCACCTGCGGATCGTGCTGGTCAGCGCCGCGCCGGATCGGGTGCGGATCGGCGTGCGCCTCCGGCTCGTCGGCGAGGCGGTCGAGCTGGTCGCGGACCTCGGCCCCATGGCGCGGTTCGATCCGTGGGAGGTGCTGCGCACCAACGCGGCGCTCGCGCACGGTGCGCTGGCGATGATCGGCGAGACCGCGGTGCTGCGTGCGGTCGCGCCGATGGCGATCCCGGTCGAGGAGCTCGCCGTGCGGGTGCAGCGCCTCGCAGGGGAGGCGGCGGCGATCCGCGGACCCCAGGTGCCCGCGGACGCGACCGTCTTCGCCCACTACGCGGCGTAGCGCGCCGCGAGGATCCTCAGTGCCGGAACGCGCGGCGGCCGGGGAAGCGCGCCGCGTCGCCGAGCTGATCCGCGATGCGGAGCAGCTGGTTGTACTTCGCGATGCGATCGGCGCGCGACGCCGAGCCGGTCTTGATCTGGCCGCTGTTGGTCGCGACCGCGAGGTCGGCGATGAACGCGTCCTCGCTCTCGCCCGAGCGGTGCGAGATGATCGCGGTGTAACCGGCGTGCTGCGCGGTGCGGACCGCGTCGAGCGTCTCGGTGAGCGTGCCGATCTGGTTGACCTTGACCAGGATCGAGTTGGCGACGCCGGCCTCGATGCCGCGCTGCAGGCGCTTGGTCTGGGTGACGAACAGATCGTCGCCGACCAGCTGGCACTTGAGGTCGAGGCGCTCGGACAGCGCGCGCCAGCCGTCCCAGTCGTTCTCGGCGAGGCCGTCCTCGATCGAGACCAGCGGGAACTTCTCGCACCAGCCGGCGTAGCGCTCGACCATCTGGAGGGCGGACTGCTCCTTGCCCTCGTAGTCGTAGCAGCCGGCCTTCTTGTCGTAGAACTCCGACGCCGCGACATCCAGCGCGAGGAAGATCTGCTTGCCGGGCTCGTAGCCGGCCTTGCCGATCGCCTCGAGGATCACGTGCATCGCGTCCTCGGCCGAGTCCATCGACGGCGCGAAGCCGCCCTCGTCGCCGACGCTGGTGGTCTTGCCCTGCGCGTGCAGCAGCTTCTTCAGGTGGTGGAACACCTCGACGCCGGCGCGCAGCGCGTCGCCGAACTTGTCGAAGCCGCACGGCGCGATCATGAACTCCTGGATGTCCAGGTTGTTGTCGGCGTGCGCGCCGCCGTTGATGATGTTCATCAGCGGCACCGGCAGGGTCACCGCGCCGACGCCGCCGAGGTAGCGGTACAGCGGCAGATCGTGGGCGTCGGCCGCGGCGCGCGCGGTCGCCATCGAGACCGCGAGGATCGCGTTCGCACCGAGGTTCGACTTGGCGTCGGTGCCGTCGAGCTCGCACAGCGCGGCGTCGATGTCGGCCTGCTCGGTGGCGTCGGAGCCGACCAGCTCGGGCGCGATGATGTCGCGGATGTTCGCGACGGCCTTCTGCACGCCCTTGCCCAGGAAGCGCGCGGCGTCGTTGTCGCGCAGCTCCAGGGCCTCGTGCTCGCCGGTCGAGGCGCCCGAGGGCACGATGGCGCGGCCGAACCCACCGCCGTCGAGGCCGACCTCGGCCTCCACCGTGGGATTGCCACGCGAGTCGAGGACTTCACGAGCGTTGATCCAGACGATCTCGGTCATGGGCCGGGACTATCACACGCAACCGGGCCGCTGGAACCCCTGCGCGCGCGAACCCACGAGGTCCGTGCTACGACGCAGCATGACCCGACGCAGCACGATGTTCCCGGGTGCGCTGCTCCTCGTCCTCGTCGCCTGCCACCACGGCGCGGGCGCCGGCGGGAGTGCCCCGGCCGCCCCGGCCGCCCGCGGCGACGCGATCGACGCCGCCCGCCGCGCCCTCGAGAGCTGGCGCCAGGCCTACGAGGTCGAGAGCTTCGACGCGCTGGCCGCGCTCTACGCCCACGAGCAGAACGTCGTGGTCGTGCGCCAGGGCGTGGCCACCGTCGGCTGGGACGCGATCGCGCCGACCCTCAAGCTCCTGCTCGGGGCCAAGGAGATCCGCGTGCACATCCACGACGTGCAGATCGCCACGCCCGGGGCCGGGGCGGCGGTCATCACCGCCGGCATGGATCGCGAGGTCTCCGACGGCGTGACGACCATCAGCGAGCGCGGGGTCGTGACGCTGGTGCTGCGCGCCGAGGGCGAGTCGTGGCTCGTCGTCGCCGAACACTATTCGTTCCCGCCCACCGCCCCGTGATGCCGTAGCCCCGCGGTTGCGCGCCCGACCGGCCGCCGGGTAGCTTCGCCGGATGCCTCGCTCCGATGGTTCTGGGCCGGTGACCGAGCGCGAGCTCGGCGTCGCGCTCCTCGGTCTCGGCAACGTGGGCGCGGGCGTGGTGAAGCTTATCGCCGAGAACGCCGAGGCGATCGCCGGGCGCGTCGGCGCGCGCCTCGCGGTCCGCGCGATCGCGGTGCGCGCCGCCGCCAAGAAGCGGCTGGTCGAGGTCGACCCGGCGCTCTTGACCTCGGACCTGAACGCGACGATCGATCGTGACGACGTCGACATCGTCGTCGAGCTGATCGGCGGCACGACCGAGGCGAAGAAGGCGATCCTGCGCGCGATCGATCGCGGCAAGCACGTCGTCACCGCGAACAAGGCGGTGCTCGCCGAGCACGGCCGCGAGATCTTCGCGGCGGCCGCGGCCAAGGGCGTCGACGTCTACTACGAGGCCGCGGTGTGCGGCGGCGTGCCGGTGATCCGCGTGCTGCGCGAGGGCCTGGCCTCGGACCGCATCGAGGAGCTGCACGGCATCGTCAACGGCACGTCGAACTACATCCTCTCGACGATGACCGCGGCCGGGACGCCGTTCGCCGAGGTGCTGCGCGAGGCCCAGGCCCTGGGCTACGCCGAGGCCGATCCGGCGCTCGACGTGGGCGGTGGCGACGCGGCGCACAAGCTCGCGATCCTCGCGATGCTGTGCTTCGGCACCCACGTCGACGTCAGCAAGGTCTTCACCGAGGGCATCGACAAGCTCGATCCGGTCGACTTCGCCAACGCCGCGCGCTTCGGCTACGTCGTCAAGCCGCTGGTGATCGGCAAGGACCACGGCCCCGAGCGCGGGATCGAGCTGCGCGTCCACCCGGCGCTGGTACCGGCGCGCTGGCTGCTCGCCGACGTCACCGGCGCGAAGAACGCGCTCTACGTCACGAGCTACGCGCTCGGTCCGTCGATGTACTACGGCGCCGGCGCCGGCATGCTGCCGACCGCGATGGCGGTGGTCTCGGACATGATCGAGATCGCGCGCAACGACTGGGCCGCGGGCGCCGGCGCGCGGCTGCGCCAGCGCCACCCGCCGCTCGCCGACAAGCCGCTCTTGCCGATGTCCGAGATCCGGACGAAGTACTACCTGCGGTTCGCGGTCGCGGACCGGCCGGGCGTGCTCGGCCAGCTGACCACGGTGCTCGGCGCGCACGGCGTGTCGATCGCGCAGGTCGTGCAGGACACGGCGCCGACCGCCAGGGGCGCGACCGCGGTCGCGGGCGCGCCGGTCGCGGAGGTGTTCGTCGTGACCCACGAGGCGCGCGAGGGCGACGTGCAGGCCGCGCTCGCCGAGATCGCCAAGCTGGCGTTCGCGGTCGCGCCCGCGCGGCTGATCCGGATCGCCGGCTGATCCCGTGACCAAGCGAGGCTGCGAGTGATCCACCCGATCCGCGTGATCTTCGGCGACACCGACCAGATGGGCGTCGTCTACTACGGCAACTACCTGCGCTTCTTCGAGGCGTCGCGCGCGGCGCTGCTGCGCTTCTGCGGCAAGTCGCACAGGGACCTCGACGCGTGGGGCGTGGCGCTGCCGGTGGTCGAGGCCCACTGCAAGTACGGGCGCACCGCGCACTACGAGGACCTGCTCGAGGTCGACGTGACCGTCGGCGAGGTCCGCGGCGCGTCGATGCGCTTCGACTACGCGATCACGCGCGGCAAGGACGCGATCGCGACCGGCTGGACCCGGCACGCGGCGATCGGCCCCAACGGCCGGCCGCGCGCGCTGCCGGCCGAGTTCGTCGCGGTGCTGAGCTCCGCGGCGGCGCGCACGCCCGGCCTCGGGCCCGGGTACTGAACCGCGCCCGACGCGCGCCGCGCCGCGGCCGTTCGGCGCCGGGATCGTGCGCGCCCTGGTGCGGAAGCGCGTGCGGTGAGCACGGCGGAGCGCGCGGTGCCTGGCCGGGGGCGCTGGCGCGTCACGGCAGGCGCGTGCGGTGGCGGCGCGTCGAGTTGCGGGCCTGGATGTGGTTCGCGACCTCGTCCGGGTGCGCGCTGACGTAGCCATCGACCACGGTGCGCCACCACGTCGAGTCGTCCGGGTGCGCGATGATCAGGTCGACCAGGTTCATCAGCTTGCGGACCTCGGGGCGGTGCATGACGATCGCGTTCGACGCGTCGGCCTGCGCGTAGCCGTAGCCCGCGGCGCCGGCGCGCTCGCGCTCGTCGGTGGCCCGGGTCTGGGCCTCGGCGTCGACGGTGGCCGTGTCGACGACCATCGCGCTGGTGTCGAGCGGCTTCGCGTCGCCGTAGAGCGAGCCGCGCGTCGAGGCGCCGCCGTGGTGGGACAGATCCTCGGCCCACATGCGCTCGACCTGTTGCAGCACGTGGCGATCGGCCTCGATCGCCAGCGCCCGGCCGAGGCCGTAGAAGATCGAGCCGTCGTCGGGCTCGAGGGTCACGCCCGGCGGCTGCGACGGATCGAGCTTCGGCGGCGCGCTGCCGTGGGCCAGCTCGCCGACCGTCGCCGCGGCCGCGTCGCGCACCGGCGTGCCGGGCGCGTCGACGTTGGCGTCGACCGGCGCGTGGTCCTTGGCGATCTCGGAGTGCGACGGCGGCAGCGCGGTGCGCGCGATCCAGCCACCGCCCGGCGCCGGATCGACCGGGCCGACGACGGGCTCGATCTCCTCGCGCGACAGCCCGCCGAGATCGTGGGGCGACAAGAGCCGCGCCTCGAGCGAGGTGTGGGCCTCGATGTCCTCGAGCCCGGCGGTGGCCTCGGCCAGCACGTCGCCGATCGCGCGGTCCTTGTCCTGCGCGAGGTCGCGGCCGGTGACCGCGTCGATGATGCCGACCAGCGCCACGGTGAGCTGGTGCTTCATCGCCTCCTTCACCTCCTCGAGCTGGGCCTTGAGCAGGTCGCGCAGCTGGTCGATGAGCGCGGTCATCGCCTCGAGCGCGAACGCGATCGGCCCGAGCAGGAGCCGCTTCGCGTACTTGATCACGTCCTGGATGTCGTCGATCGCCGTCTGTACCGAGTGGACGAACCCGAGGTAGGTGCCGATCGCGTGCGTGAACCCGACATGCTTGGTCGTGAAGTCGAAGTCATCCGGATACTTGATCGGGCCGACCGAGCCCCACGACAGCTTCACGCCGTCGGGGACCGGCAGCGTGACGCCGGCGGCGTCGAGGCCATCGCCGACCGCCGCGACCGCGGCCTTGGGGCGGTCCTCGCCCAGCGTGCGCTTGAGCGACGCCCAGCCCGACACCTTCTTGGTCTCGATCAGGTGGAACGCATGATCGATGAAGCCGTTGATCGCGCCCTGCAGCACCGGGACCTGGGGCAAGAGGATGTGGCCGATGCTCGACTTCATGTCGTCGGCGCCGACCGAGCCGGTGGTGATCGCCTGGCGGGTCTTGCCGCCCTTGCTGCCCTTGGGGCCGGGGCGGGTGATCGTGCGATCGAACAGCGTGTCGACGTGCACCGGTGCGCCGTCGACCTTCTGGGTCGCGTGCACGCCGCGCGCGTCGCGCTCGTTGGCCTGGACCCGGGCGAGGAACTTGCCGACGTTGGCGGGGGCGGCCGCGGGCTTTCGCGCCAGCGCCCAGTCGATGTAGCTGTTGAGCCCGACCTCGACGAAGTTCGAGTGCGCGAAGTAGTCCTCGATGGCGTGCAGACCGGCGCCGATGTGGAAGCGCCCCTCGTCGGTGGCGCCCTTGCGCGCGGCCTTGAGCCAGTGGCCCTTGATCCACTCGGCGCTGTTGTAGATGTGGTTCTGCAGCCCGGCCGGGCTGATCTTGAACAGCTCCGGGTTCTCGACCTGGATGCCGGGCACCGCCGAGCCCACCAGCTCGCGGTCGCGATCCGTGTCGATGGTCTCGACCGGCGCCGGGCCGATCCTGTGGCCCGGCTTCGCGCCGCCCTCGACCGCGCGCCGGCCCGGCCGCAGCGCCTTCGACGCGCTGTCGCGCACGACGGTATCGGTCGAGGCGGCGTAGCCGAGCGGCTGATCGACGTGCTGCTCGGGGCGGTACTGCTGCATGTTGCCGGCGATCAGCGAGCTGGCCAGCCTCGGCCCGACCTCGAGGATCGCGAGCGCGCGGATCAGCGCGCTCGTCAGCGACTCGGCGCCCGCCATCCCGATGCCGGCCTCGGGCGCGAGCGCGCCGCTCTGCGCCGCGGCGACCGGGTCCCTGGGCAGCTTGGCGAGGTTGCCGAGCACCATCGGCGTGTTGAACTGCGAGAAGTCCTGCATGAAGTTGCCGGCGTAGATCGCGTCGACGCCAGCCTCGCGGCTGCCCGGCGTGCCCTCGGCGTCCTCGAGGTGCTTCGGCGTGCCCAGGCCGCTGTCGCGCGCCAGCCCGCCGACGTCGCGCTCGATGCCCTGGTGCCCGCCCGAGCCCGCGTCGAAGCGCATGATCGCGCGCGGCGCGGCGCTGATCGTCGCAGGCTCGCCGGTCATCATCGCGTCGGCGGCGCGATCGGCCTCGCGCTCGGCGGGCGCGCCCGACGCGCCGACCGCGAGTCGCGCCTGCGGCCCGGACGCGGCGCCGCGCTGCTGCACGGTGTGGGCGACCTCGTGCGCGAGCAGCCACGCGCCATCGGAGGTGCCGGGGCGGTACTGGCCGGGCGCGAAGTGCACGTCTTGATCGACGGCGAACGCGTGGGCGCCGAGATCCTGGGCGGCGGCGGCCGAGCGGTCGTCGGTGTGGACCCGGACGCCGCCGAGGCCGACGCCGAGCGACCGCTCGAACTGTGTACGCAAGTCGCCCGGCAGGGCCGCGCCCGGAGCGCCGGCGCCCAGCTCGCCAGCGCGGCGCTGCACCACCGGCGTGCCGGCCTCGGGGAAGCCCATCGCCGCGCGCAGGCCCGCCTCCTGCTCCTGGTGCTGGGCGCGCAGGTCCTCGGGATCGCGGCTCGCGGCGGCCGGTTCGGCGGGCGCCACCCCGCCGCGGGGGCTGTCGGTGCGCGCGGCGCGACCGATCGTCGGCGCGACCGCCGTGGGGGATTCCGCGCGGGTCGAGGGAGCGAGGTGATCGAGCACCGGAGCACGAATTGCAACCGCGGTGCCACGCGATGCGGCCAGGAGTCGCAGGCCTGCGCCCCATCCGTGGTCCGGCGATTGCCTCGTCGGGAACCCCCGTGGTCTATTCGCGCCATGCAGGACCGCAACCTCGCTCTCGAAGTCGTCCGCGTCACCGAGGCCGCCGCGCTGGCGTCGGCCCGCCTGATGGGTCGCGGTGATCGCAAGCAGGCCGATCACGTCGCCGTCGAGGCGATGCGGCTCGCGTTCGATCACGTCGACATCCGCGGCACCGTCGTCATCGGCGAGGGCGAGCGCGACGAGGCCCCGATGCTGTTCATCGGCGAGCGCGTCGGCTCGGGCTGGGTCGACAACGACGCCGGCGCGCCCAAGGTCGACATCGCCGTCGATCCGCTCGAGGGCACCAACCTGTGCGCGACCGGCGCGCCGGATGCGATCAGCGTCATCGCGATCGCCGACGACGGCCAGTTCCTGAACGCGCCCGACACGTACATGGAGAAGATCGCGGTCGGGCCCGCGGCGCGCGGCCAGATCGACCTGCGCGAGAGCCCGACCTGGAACCTCGAGCGCATCGCCAAGGCGCTGGGCAAGCAGGTCAACGAGGTCACCGCGGTGATCCTCGACCGCGATCGCCACACCGCGCTCATCAACGAGGTCCGGCAGGCCGGCGCGCGCATCCGGCTCATCGGCGACGGCGACGTCTCCGGCGCGGTGATGACGTGCAAGCCCGACAGCGGCATCGACGTCCTGTTCGGCATCGGTGGCGCGCCCGAGGGCGTGATCGCGGCGGCCGCGATGCGGTGCGTGGGCGGCGAGCTGCAGGGTCGCCTGCGGTTCCGCAGCGACGAGGAGCGCGCCCGCGCCAAGAAGATGGGCGTGAAGGAAGAGGGCCACATCTACCAGACCGAGGAGCTGGCCCAGGGCAACGTCATGTTCGCCGCGACCGGCGTGACCCAGGGCTACCTGCTCGACGGCGTGCGCTTCATCGGCGGCGGCGCGACGACCGAGTCGATCGTGATGCGCTCGAAGTCGGGCACGACCCGCGTGATCAAGGCGACGCACCGGTTCGACACCAAGCCGCGCCACACCTGGTCGACTGGCCTCGACGCCTGAGCGAGAACGCGCGCGCTACGGGAGATCGAAGCGCAGCCGCGTGGTCTCGCCGGCGCGGATCGTGACGCTCCGCGTGACCGGGCGGTGCGCGGGGTGCCTGAACGTGAGCGTGTGGGTCCCGGCGGGCAGCGGCAGGTCGGCGAACGGCGTCTGGCCGAGGTGGCGCGCGCCGAGATAGACGTCGGCGTAGGGCGTGGTGCGGACGGTGAAGTAGCCGACCCGCGACGCGGGCGAGGGTGACGCTCGCCGCGTGAGCGTGAGCTCGAGGGTGACGTGCTCGCCGGGCTCGACCTGGAGCGTGCGGGTCAGGGGCTGGTAGCCGTCGTGCTCGACCTTGAGCGTGACCGCGCCGGGCGCGACGCCGATGCGCACCGGCGAGCGGACCTGGTTGTCGCCGATGATCACGATCGCGCCGGGCGGCGTGGTGACGATGTCGATGTGCGCGGACGCGGGCGCCGGCGCGGCGTCGGCGGGCGGCGCGTAGGGTGGTGGCGCGTCGGGTGGCGGCGCGTCGGGTGCGACGAGCGCCGCGGCATCGGGTGGCGTGGCGATCGCGATCGGCGCGGGCGTGGGCGCGTCGCCGCGGGAGGCGATCACCGCGATCGCGATCGCGGCGATGGCCACCGCGATCACCGCGACGAGCCACGCGCGGCGGCGCGGCGGCGCGGCGGTGCGCACGATCGTCTGGGCATTGTCGAGGGTGGGCGGGACGAGGCTCGGGTCGGGATCGGCGAGCGCCAGC
>JAIOQA010000406.1 GCA_021413675.1 Deltaproteobacteria bacterium
CCCGCGCCGGCCCCCGCCGCCGCGCCGGTCATCGCGCTCGCCGATCGCTCGTCGGCCGCGGTCAAGCCGCGCCTGGTCGGCGCCGGCGCGCGCCGCGTGAAGCCGCGCCCGGTGCCCGCGCCGCTGCGCCGCGGCGTGCACCTCGATCCGCTCGATCCCAAGGTCGTGAAGCTGCTCGAGCTCCAGACCCAGATCCTCGAGCGCCTGCGCGCCAAGCTCGATCTCGACAACATCCCGGTCGAGCGGCTCGGCGACGAGGATCTCTGGCAGAAGGCCGAGCGCGCGATCGTCGATCTGGTCGAGACCCTCGAGTCCTCGGGCGAGCTGCCCAAGTACATCGACCAGGAGACGCTGATCAAGGAGACGCTCAACGAGGCGCTGGGCCTCGGGCCTCTAGAGGACCTGCTCGCCGACGACAAGGTCGACGAGATCATCGTCGACCGGCGCGATCGCGTGGTGGTCGGCAAGGACGGCGCGCTGCGCGGCTCGGGCAAGGCGTTCTCGTCGGACGACGTGCTGCGCCGCGTGGTCGAGCGGCTGGTCGCGCCGACGGGGCACGCGATCGACGACGATCATCCGGTCGTCGACGTGCGGCTGCGCGATGGCTCGCTGCTGGTGGCCGCGGTGCCGCCGGTCGCGACCCAGGGCGCGTGCCTGGTGCTGCGCAAGCCGCGCAGCGCCGGCCAGACGCTCACCGATCTGGTCGCGACCGGCGCGCTCTCGAGCGAGATGGCCGACTTCCTGATGACGTCGATCGCGGCGCGCCGCAACCTGCTGGTGTGCGGCGCCGCCGGCTCGGGCAAGACCGGCGTGGTCGCGGCGCTGGCCGCGGCGGCGCCCGAGGGCGAGCGCGTGGTCTCGGTCGAGGAGATCGCGGAGCTCGTGCTCAAGCGCGACGAGTGGATCGCGCTCGAGACCCGCCCGGCCGACGGCAAGTCGCCGGCGATCGAGCTCGGCCGCCTGGTCAAGAGCGCGCTGCGCCTGCGGCCGGATCGGCTCGTGGTCGGCGAGGTCCGCGGCGCCGAGGCGTTCGAGCTGTCGGCGTCCCTCGGCTCGTCGGTCGACGGCGCGGTTGTCGCGGTCGCCGGCGAGGGCGCCCAGCTCGCGCTCACGCGCCTGGCCGGGCTCGCGCGCCTGGGCGCGCCCGATGGTGGCGACGCGGTCCGCGAGCTGGTCGCCGCCGCGTTCGACCTGGTGCTGCACGTCGTGCGCTACGCCGACGGTGTGTCGCGCGTGGTCGCGATCGAGGAGGTGCTCGGCACCCGCGACGGCAGCGGCTTCGACACCCAGCCGCTGTTCCACTACAAGGGCCCGGCGACCGCCTCGGATGATGGCGGCTACGCGGCCGCCGGCGTCGTGCCGCGCTTCTACGCCGACCTCGAGGCCCGCGGCATCACCGCGGACCCCGCGATCTTCCGGTCGTAGCAGCGCACGCGGTCAGACGCGGTTGCGCTCGGCGTCGACCTCGTCGGCCGTCAGGCACGCGCACGTGTCGCGCGCGCCGTGGGCCGAGCGGAACGCCGACTCGTGCTCCTGGCACTCGCTCGGCGGCGTGCCGCCGCCGCTCCAGTGGCTAGTGATCGTCGCGTGCTGCTCCGGCGGGCGCGACG
Organism: Deltaproteobacteria bacterium; assembly: GCA_021413675.1. Taxonomy (GTDB): domain Bacteria; phylum Myxococcota_A; class Polyangia; order Haliangiales; family Haliangiaceae; genus JAIOQA01. The sequence continues at coordinate 1,611 of JAIOQA010000406.1, forward strand.
CGCAGTCGCGCTCGACCTCGGCCGTGACGATGCAGTTGAGCGCGGGATCCCACCGGCCGGGCGGGCCGTGATCGATCACCGGCGCCGGGCCGCACGCGCCGTGAGTCCGGCGCTGCCAGTCCGAGGTGCACGCGGCGGCGGCAAGGACGATCGCGATCACGGCGGCGGTGCGGCGCATCCCTCGACGATGCGCGGCGCTCCGCCACCTGTCAAACCGCGTTCGACCGCCGGTCAGTTCGCGTCGTCGTCGCGCGCGCCGGGCTCGCCCGCGAGGTCGGCCTCGGCGTCGGCGGCGTCGATGTCGACGTCGCCGTCGAGATCCTCGTCGTCGTCCTCGTCGAGGTCCTCGGGCTTCGCGACGACCGCGGGCGCGGTCGCGATCGCGACCTCGATGCGGCGGCCGAGGTCGATCGCGCCGAGATCGCGGGGCGCGACCGCGCGCGCCAGCTCGACCAGCGCCTTGGCCGACACCAGGTCGCCCTCGGCGAGGTTCGCCTCGGCGCCGGCGAGCTGGGCCGCGACCAGCTGCGGATCGGCGGCGAGCGCGCGCGCCGCGGCCTGCGCGCGGTCGGCCTCGTTCTGGCGCTTCTGCGCGAGCCGCGCGGCCTGCGCCCAGAAGTACGCGAGCTGCTCGTGGCCGGCGGCGGCCTCGGCGGCCTGCAGCGCCTCGTCGTAGGCGCCATCGAGCTCGCCCGCGGTCTCGGACAGCCGCGCGAGATCGAGCCACGCCCACGGCATCTCGGGCGCGACCTCGACGACGCGCTCGAGCTCGCGGCGCGCGGCCTCGACCTCGCCCGACAGCGCCAGCTCGCGCGCCAGCCGCCAGCGCGGCCCCGGCGCCTTGGCGTCGCGCTTGGCCTGGGCGCGGGCCTGCGCCCGGCGCACCTCGGCGGTCAGCTCGCCGTCGCGATCGAAGACGCTGTCGGCGAACTCGCCGTCGCCGTCGAACAGCTCGCCGAGCGCGTCGACCACGCCGCGCAACCACTTCTCGAACGACGTGCCATCGATGATCTCGTCGCCGGTCTGCGGATCGGTGCGCCACACCCGGCCGCGCCGATCGACGTCGATCGGCTCGCCGGCGAGCTCGGCGACGCGCCAGCGGCGGCGATCGCCGTCGCCGGTCGCGGCCACCTCCGCGATCGGCAGCACCACGACCTCCTCGTTGAAGAGGCGCGCGCCGTTGAACGCGAAGTAAACGTCGCCCAGCCCGGTCGGCCAGTCGAGCGGCACGTCGGCCGACGGCTCGCCGAGATCGTGGAGCCCGAGCGGCGCGGCGTCGAGCGCCGCGGCCAGGCGATCGATCGCGGTCTCGTCGCCGGCCTCGTCGCGGAGCGAGCCGCGGTTGCGGGAGCGCTTGCTCACGGCGCCAGTTCGATCGCGCCGACCGCGATCAGCCGCTCGCCCACGCCATCCACGCCGCGGAACATCGCGACGATGCGCCGCGCGCCCGCCGGCGCCGCGATCGCCGCGAGCAGGCTGCCGGTCAGCGCCGGCTTGAGCTCGATCGACTTGAGCGGCGCGCGCACGCCGCGCGCGTCCTCGCTCAGCAGCTCGAGCGTGCCCGCGCCCATCGCCGCGGCCGCGGTCACCGCGATCTCGCCGTTGCCGCCGACGACGTTGAGCTCGCCGCGGAACAGGAAGTCGAGCGCGCCGGTGGCGTAGCTCGCGGTCTCGGGCAGGATCGCCTGGGCCTGCGCGAGCAGGCAGTCGTCATCGAGCCAGAAGCTCAGGAGCCCGCGCTCGACCCGGTAGCGCGCGAGGCACACGCCGCTGGCGTCGTCGAGGGTGGTGCCGTCGACCTGGCTGGCGGACATCAGGTTCAGGAGTCGCGGCGGCGCCGGCAGCGGTCGCGCGAGCGACGGCGTCACCGTGCGGCTGCCGGTCGCGATGCGCACCGGCCGGGGCAGGGTGTCGGCCGAGAACCAGTGGTCGGCGGTGGTCTCCGCGAGCCCCGGGTCCTTGCTGCCCTCGCTGGTCGTGAAGAACCCGCGCAGGGTCGGGCGGCTGACCACGCGGCTCGGGCCCGGGATGCCGAGGCGGCCGAACGCCAGCGCCGTGACGCGCTCGAAGCGCGAGCCGAGATCACCGGCGCCGGGGCCGATCGGGTCGAGGTGCGCGCGCGCGTCGCCGCGCACGTGCGACGGCGAGCCCATGTCCTCGAGGACGTGGAGGATCGCGCCGGCCGCGACCAGCGCGCCGGCCATCGCGCGGCTGCGCTCGCCCGGGGTCGCGCCGCGGATCGCCTTGGCGTACTGGTCGATGAACCCGTCTAGGCCGAGCGGGTTGTCCTTGCTCGTGACCCAGTCGGGCGCGGCCACGCCGGTCGCGGGCAGCGCGCTGGTCGCGCGCTCGGCGATGCGGGTCCACACGCTCATCGACGGCCGGGCCCAGCCCCGGTGGGTCGCGGGATCGTAGAAGTGGTTGGCCGCGAACGGCGCGTCCGCGAGCACCGCGCCGGCGACCAGCCAGGCCAGCGCGAACTGCCGGCCGCGCGCGTCGGGCGTGAAGCCCGCGGTCGGCGGGAACATCGCGAGCGCGGCGAGCAGCGCCGGGGCGTCCTCGGGCGGCACGGTCAGCGCCTCGAACAGCCCGCGATCGAAGCCGAGCTGGTGCAGCCGGGCGTGGAGGTGCGAGCTCTGCGCGGCGACCTCGGTCAGGCCGGCGTGGGTGGTCGTGCCTTCCCAGGCGTGGGCGGTGGAGGCGCCGAGCGCGAGCGCGGCGCAGGTGGCGGCGAGCGCGCGCTTCACGGCGTACCTCCGGTCGTGATCGGCCAGAGGCCGAGGATGCGATCGTGGATCTTCTTGGCGAGCGCGACGGCGTCGTCGGGCGAGGCGCACTGGCTGCGACCGCAGGTGATGAGCACCACGATGCCGCGCGGCGCGTCGAGGAACGCGATGCCGCGGATGTCGCCCTCGATCGCGCGCAGCGAGCGCGTGGCGATCTCGCCCTTCTCCTCGGCGGACGGCAGCGAGCCGAGCAGCTCCTCGTAGCGATCGGTGGCAGCGGTGCCGTCGAGGCGCCAAATGCGCAGCGCGACGTCCCAGGTCTCGGGCCGCGACAGCGCCTTCCAGTGCTGCGACGAGTACGACGCGGTGTCGGGCTCGTCGCCGAGCGGGCCGGTCTCGAACGAACCGTCGAACTTGGTCTGCGCCTTGATGTCCGTGTCGGTGAGCAGCTGGGCGGCGACCAGGTACGGGCCGCGGCCGGTGGTGATCGTGAGGTCGGTGCCGAGCGACCCCGGGCGAACGCCCTGGCCCGACATCTCGGCGGCCGCGAGATCGGCCTCCCAGCCGGTCAGCGCGGCGACCGCGGCGCCGCCGCCGACGTAGCGCAGGTGGCGGGCGTGCGAGAAGTCGTCGCGCCAGCGCTCGAGCAGCACCTGCTGCTGGCGCTGGGCGAAGTCCAGGCGCGGGCCGAGATCGGCGAACCGGCGATCGCTGCGGTACGCGACGAAGCCGCGCTTGTAGACCAGGAGCTGGAAGTCGGTGAGGCGCGCGCCGGCCGGGACGTCCTGCAGCTGCGGGACATTGTAGCCGCCGGTCGAATCGGTCGAGCCGACGTACTCGTGGAAGCCGGCGGCGGCGGGCAGGCCGCTGCCGCGCTCGAAGGTCCACGCGGCATAGACGAGCGCGCCCGCGACCGGCGTCCGGGTCGCCGCGTCGAGCACCTTGCCGGTGAAGGGACCGCGCAGATCACCACTCACCACCGAGTCGGGGCGCTGGCGGAACGGAGCGGGGCGAACCTCAGGACCTGCGCACGACGCGATCAGGACGAGGAGAACAAAGGCCGGGAGTCGATGGCGCGTCACGGCGGTGGCTTGACCTTTTTCGAGTCGGTTTGCTAGGTTGCGATTCGCTCGCGCGCGGTCTTAGCAGGTGGGAAGGCCGTCCAGCAAGGCCGTGCGCGCGGCAAGACCGGGGGACCGATGCGCTGCTCGATGTGTGGACACGATAGCCCTCCAGGCTCGCTGTTCTGCCTTAACTGCGGCAGTCAGATCGCGGCTGCTCCGCCGATGGGTGCGCCGATGGCGGCCCCCGGTCAGGCTCCCTATCAGGCCCCGATGCCGGGCGGAGGGTTGCCTGCCTCCTGTCCGACCTGTCGGGCCGAGAACCCGCCCGGCATGAAGTTCTGCCGCAACTGCGGCACCGTGCTGGCCACGTCGTCGCCGGGCCTGCCGCCGACGCCGCCGATGATGGGCGGTGGTCCGATGGGCCCGCCGCCGGGCGGTTTCGGTGGCCCGCCGCCGGGCATGGCCGGGATGGGTGGTGGCCCGATGGGCCAGCCGCCGCCGGGCATGCCGCCGGGTGGCTTCGGCGCGCCGCCGCCGGGCATGCCGCCGCAGGGCATGCCGCCGGGTGGCTTCGGCGCGCCGCCGCCGGGCATGCCGGGGGGGCCGATGGGCCAGCCGCCGCAGGGTGGCTTCGGCGGACCGCCGCCGGGCATGGGCGGGCCGATGGGCCAGCCGCCGGGTGGCTTCGGCGGACCGCCGCCGGGCATGGGCGGACCGATGGGGCCGCCGCCGGGCATGGGGCAGGGGCCGAGCGGCCCGATGGGGCAGCCGCCGCCGGGCATGGGCCCGACGCCGCTGCCGGCGGGTCCGATCGCGTGCAGCCGCTGCGGCTCGCAGAACTCGCCCGGGTTCGCGTTCTGCCAGCAGTGCGGCATGAAGCTCGCGGCGCCGCCTGCGGCCAACATCGATGCGTTCGGCGGCACGCTCGCGGCCACCGGGCCCGAGGCCGCCGCGGTGCGCGCCGGCGCGATCGCGCAGGCGGCGCCGATCGCGCCGCCGGTGGGGCCGGGCGCGTCGTTCGGCAATGCGCCGACGCCGGCCGCGACGACGTCGTGGGGCAGCGCGGTGTCGGTCAACCGCGACGGCTCCGATGGCGAGCGCTTCCCGCTGGCGTCGGAGTTCGCGGTCGTCGGCCGCGCCGGCGCCGACATCGCGTTCGATCAGGATCGCTTCCTGGCCCGCCAGCACGCGCGGATCGAGCGCACCTCCGAGGGCGCGCGGGTCGTGCCGATGGATCAGGTCAACGGCGTGTTCCGCAAGCTCGACGCCGCGGTCGAGCTGACCGACGGCGCGATCGTGCTGTGCGGCCGTGAGGTGCTGCGCTACGAGAAGGTCGACGGCGACGAGCGCGCGCCGCAGTCGCTGGTCCGCCACGGGGTCGCGCTGTTCGGCTCGCCGCCGCGCGAGCCCTGGGGCCGCCTGCTGCAGCTGTTGCCGTCGGGCGGCGTGCGCGACGTGCGCCACCTCCACGACGACGAGGCGATCCTTGGCCGCGAGGAGGGCGACCTGGTGTTCTCCGACGACGCGTTCATGTCGCGCCGCCACGCGCAGATCGCCTGGGACGGCCAGCGCGCGATGCTCGCGGATCTGGGCAGCTCGAACGGCACGTTCCTGCGGCTCAACGGGCCGACCGCGGTCAAGCACGGCGATCACCTGCGCATGGGTGACCAGCTGTTCCGCATCGAGCTCCGACGGTAGGCGTGCCGACGACCGCGGAGGGGGGGACGCCGGCGGCGGCGATCGAGATCGAGGCCTACGGCAAGTCCGACGTCGGCCAGGTCCGCGACGGCAACGAGGACGCGTTCGCGATCGGCGATCTCGACCAGGGCGAGCTGTGGAACGGCGAGGGCGCGGCCAAGCGCACCGGCGCGCGCGGCCACCTGCTGGTCGTGTGCGACGGCATGGGCGGCGCGTCGGGTGGCGAGGTCGCCGCCGAGCTGGCGGCGCGCACGCTGTGGCGCGAGCTGCGCGCGTCGCAGGACACCGATCAGCCGGCGGTGTTCGCGCGGCTCTTGCGGCGCGCGGTGCGCGTGGCCAACGCCCGGGTCTTCGACGAGAGCCGGCGCGAGGCCGCGCTGCGCGGCATGGGCACGACCCTGTCGGCGGCGGGCGTCTGTGGCGGTCACCTCGTGATCGCGCAGGTCGGCGACTCGCGGGTCTACGTGCTGCGCGCCGGCGTGCTGGTGCAGGTCACGCGCGATCAGTCGCTGGTCCAGGCGCTGGTCGGCGCCGGCCAGCTCACCCCCGACGAGGCGCGCACCTCGAGCGTGGCGTCCGCGATCCTCCAGGCGCTCGGCGTCGGGCCCGACGTGGAGGCCTCGCTGTCGCTGGTCGAGCTGCGCCGCGGCGATCGCGTGCTCCTGTGCTCCGACGGTCTGCACAACCAGCTGGGCGATCTCGCGATCAACGCGATCCTCGGCACCGCCGCGAGCGTGAAGGTCGCGGCCGACACGCTGGTGGCCGCCGCGCACTCCGCGGGCGGCGCCGACAACATCACCGCGCTGGTCGCGTTCGTCGATGGCCTCGGGCTGCCACCGCCGGCGTCCGAGGACGATCTGCCGCGCTTCGTCGAGTTCGATCCCGACGAGGAGGGCGCGCGCGCGCTGCACTCGACCTCGTACGTCGTGCGCCGGCTCGCGGCGCGCGTCGGCATCGGCGACGATCCCGGCGGACCGGTCGTGCCCGCGACCGGCCAGCACCTCGCGCTGCGCCACAACGCGACCGGGCCGCGGCCCACGATCGCCGACGTCGCCGGGCCCGCGAGCGCGCGGCTGGGCAGCGCCTCGGCGCGGCTGGCGTGGTGGGCGACCGTCCTCGGGCTGGCGGCGGTGGCCGCGCTCGCCGGCTGGTGGCTGGCCGCGCGCTGATCCGCCGCGCCCGGATGGGGGGTAGAATCGGCGCCCGGTGAAGATCGTCATCGACCACGTGCGCGGCAGTCGTCGCGGGCAGCGCCAGGAGCTGCCCGCGGATCGCCGCGTGCGTTTCGGACGCCACCCGGAGTGCGAGGTCTCCTTCGACGCGCTCCGCGACATCGACGCCAGCTCGCGCCACGCGGAGCTGCGGCCCGGCGACGTCGGCTGGACGCTCGTCGACGTCGGCAGCTCCAACGGCACCTACGTCGAGGGCCACCGGGTCACCGAGGTCGCGGTCGCGGCTGGCGCGCCGGTCACCGTCGAGTTCGGCGCCGGCGGTCCGCGCCTGCGCGTGTTCGTCGGCGACGAGGCCATGGTCGCGGCCTTGCCCGCGCCCGAGCTGCCGCCGCCGCCGCGCCGGTTCCCGTGGGCGATCGTCGCGGCCGCCGCGGTCGCGGTCGCGCTCGCGCTCGTCATCGCGCTGCGCTGACGCCCGGCGCGACGTCGCCGGCATCGGCGTAACTGTTAGCCAGCTTTTCTGCCCGGGCGCGTGCGATCGGCGGGCGAATGCGGGACAATCGATTCCGGGATGAACTGTCCGTCGTGTAGCTCTCCGCTGGCACCGGGGGCGCGGTTCTGCGGCGTGTGCGGACACCGCATCGAGGGCTCCGCGCCCAACGTGATGCCGCCGGCGCCGTCCGCGCCGACGCCAGCCGCGCCGCGACCCGGTCCAAACGTGGTGCCGCGCGCGCAGATCGCGAAGGCTCCGGCGGCGGCGCCGCTGCCGATCGCCAAGCCCGCGGCCGCGCCACCGCCCGGCGCACCCGGCGCCGCGCCGGTCCGCCCCGCGCTCGGCCGTGCGCGCAGCCCGGTCGCGGATCCCTATGTCGGCCAGACCCTCAACGGCCGGTTCCACGTCGACGGCAAGCTCGGCGAAGGCGGCTTCGGCGCGGTCTACAAGGGCACGCAGCTCGGCACCAACCGCAAGATCGCGCTCAAGCTCTTGCACCCCGAGATGACCAAGGACGAGAACCTGGTCGCGCGCTTCCGGCGCGAGGGCCTGGTGCTCTGCAACCTGCGCGACGCGCACACGATCACCACCTACGACTTCGACCAGACGCCCGACGGCACGCTCTACATCGCGATGGAGCTGCTCGAGGGCAAGAGCCTGCACCAGGTCTTCCACGACGAGGCGCCGCTGGCCTGGCGCCGCATGTTCAAGATCCTCGGCGAGATGTGCAGCTCGCTGGCCGAGGCCCACGCGCAGGGCATCGTCCACCGCGACCTCAAGCCCGAGAACATCTATCTCGAGAACCGCCCGGGCAACCCGGAGTTCGTGAAGATCCTCGACTTCGGCATCGCCAAGGTGATGCGCGGCGAGGGCATGGATCCCAACGCGCCGCAGCTGACCGCGACCGGCCAGACCCTCGGCACGCTCGAGTACATGTCGCCCGAGCAGCTGATGGGCAAGCCGCTCGACGGCCGCTCCGACGTCTACGCGCTCGGCGTGCTCGCGTACGAGCTGATGACCGGCCGCCTGCCGTTCCCCGACGCCAAGGGGCCCGCCGGCCTGATCACCGCGCAGCTCAAGCAGACGCCCAAGAAGCCGTCGGAGGCGCGGCCGGATCTCGGCATCCCGCCCGGCGTCGACGCGGTGATCGGCAAGTGCCTCGAGAAGGCCAAGGACAACCGCTTCCCCGACGTGACCGCCCTGGCCAACGCCGCCGCCGAGGTGCTCGCGACCGGCGCGTGGTCGGGCGCGCCCGCGGCCCCGGGCGTGCCATCGGCCGCCGCGCCCGCGCCGGCGGGCAAGCCGGTCCGTCACGCGGTCGCCGAGACCGTGCGCGGCGAGCCCGGGCAGGTCGGAGC
>JAIOQA010000407.1 GCA_021413675.1 Deltaproteobacteria bacterium
GCGCGCGCACCGCGGGCCCGCCGAGGGCGCGCGTCGAACACATCTCGAGCGAGTTGGCGAGCGCCGCTAACGTCGCGACGTCGCCGTCGCGCAGCCCGACCAGCACGCGCCGGCCGAGCTCGCGCCGCTCGGCGCCAGCCGGCAGCGCCGCCGCCAGCTCGAACTGCGCGATCGCCGCCGCCGGTCCCGACATCCAGCCGAGATCGACGAGCAGGCCATCGACCATCGCGGCCCGCGTCGAGGCCAGCAGCTCGCCCGGATCGAGGCCCTCGAGCGGCGCGGCGGCCAGCTCGGCGGTCGCGGCGAGGGCGGCCATGCCCTGCCGCCACATCCGCCGGCGCTCGTCGGCGTCGGCGATGCGATGCAGCTCGGCCAGCGCGCCGAGGTACGCACGTCCCGTCCTCATCCGCGCCGATCATACTCCGGCGATCACCCGCGGTCGCCGGCTCAGAACCTGTGAAGCTATCGCTTCCAGGTTCCTTTTCGATCGATCGGCCCCGTCGAGGACGACGGTCCCGATCTCCTCCGGACCCTGAGCCGCCGAACCTTCGGTTCGGCTCAGAGAGTAGGAAAGAATGCACTTTCCTACTCTCTGTTGATCGGCTTGCTCGACGAGGAACGTCTCGCTGCACCTATCCGGATCGGGTTTGATTCTCAAACCCTCAGAGCCGCAGCGCCGCCGGCGTGAACGACTCCTCGTACAACAGCGCACCTGTGGCGTCGTGGGCGCGGAACGTCAGGGTCGGCGGCTCGCCGGGCGCGATCTCGACGACGCCGAAGTTGTAGGTGCGGATCTGGACCAGCACGCCGGGCTCGCTCGGCGGCAGCTCGGGCATGCCGCGGGCCAGCGGTCCGACCTGGAACTCGCGCGCGCCCGACGGCAGCGCGTGCGCGGCGAACCAGTGCTGGTCGGCGGTCAGGAACAGCACGCCCGTGACGCCGGCGTCGCGGATCGCCGCCAGCATGCGATCGCGCTCGAACGTGTACACGCCCCAGTGCTCGACGACGTAGCCGTAGGCCAGCGGCACGCTGGTGAACACCAGCTTGAACGGCGCGGCGCTGGTGGTGATCCCGTCGAGGAACCAGGCCAGCTGGGTCGCGCCCAGCATGGTCTTGTCGGGGCCATCGGGCGCGGTCGAGTCCGAGCGGTAGCGCCGGCAGTCGAGCAGGAAGCACTCGACGAGCGGCCCCCAGCCGAACCGCCGGTAGCGCACGTCGCCGACCGCGCCGCGGATCGGGAACCACTCGTCCCAGGCCTGCATCGCGGCGTCGACCCGCGCCGCGGGCACGCGCGGATCCCAGTCGTTCTTGACCTCGTGGTCGTCGTAGATCGCGCGCACGCTGGTGGTCGCGAGCCAGCGCTGGATGATGTCCGGCGTCCGGACCGCGGCGTGGCGCGCGCGGTACTCCGCGAGCGTGATCGCACCGGGCGGGTTGTCGGCGTAGGGCCAGTCGCCGATCGACACGAACAGATCGTGGTCGGCGGCGGCCAGCGTCTGGAAGATCGGCGACGCGAACTGCGGATCGAGATCGATGTCGGCGGAGTACGCGATCCGCACCGGCCGCGGCCCCGCGGGCGGCGTGGCGAAGACGAAGTCGCCGCTGCCGGTGCCGTCGTCGCAGCGCACCGTGTACGCGTACGCGCGATCCGGCGCGAGCCCGGTCACGTCGAGGCGCGCGGTGCCGCCGGGCCCGATCGCCCCGGTCGGCATCGCGACGACGTCGCCGGTCGCGCGGTCGACCACCACCGCGGCGGCGACCGCGGCGCGCGGCGCGGCCACCGCGATGACCGCGCCGGTCGCGTCGACGTCGAAGGTCGCGGCGTACGCCGGGCCGGTCAGCGCCTCGGGATCGAGGTTGTCACCGCAGGCCGCGAGCGCGACCGCCGCGCCGGCGCGCAGCAGGTCGCGCCGGGACAGCAGGAACTCGCGCGCCATCGCGCCATCGTAGCGCGTTCGTCGCGGCGCAGCGTCGCCCAGCTGCGCTGGTATCAGCGTCGCGCGCGCCGCCGGAGCGCGAACGCGACGCCGACCAGCACCAGGCCGTTGCTCGCGCCGTTGCCACCGCTGGCGCAGCCGCCGCAGCCGTCGTCCATCGCGGGCGGCGTCGTGCCGGCGTCGGGGCCCGCGGGCATCGCGTCGGGCGCCATCGCGTCGGCGGGCATCGCGTCGGCCGGCATCGCGTCGGGCATCGCCGCTGGCATGACCATGATCTGCACCGCGTCAGGCGCGCTGACCCGCTGGTCCGGATCGCGGACGGTCAACGACAGCGTCACCTGCCGCGGCGCGGTCACGACCGGCAGCGTGAAGGTCGGCTTCGCCGCGGTCGCATCCGACAGCGTGATCAGCAGGCCCGAGGTCCGCGCCCACGCGTACGTCAGCGCGCCGCCGTCGGGATCGTTCGAGGCGCTGCCGTCGAGCGTGACCGTCGTGCCGCCCGGGACCTGCTGGTCGGCGCCGGCCAGCGCGATCGGCCGCGCGCCCGGCAGGCAGTCGCCGGTCTCGGCGGCCGCCTGCGCGAACGGCGCATTCGTGATGCCGGTGAAGCCGATGTCGTCGAGCTCCCAGCCGGCGTCGCCCATGTACGCGTTGGCGCCGAACCGGAAGCGGACCTGCACGGTCTTGCCCGCGAACTGCGTGCCGAGGTCGATCGTGGTCTGTCCGAACGCCGGATACTCGGCGTTGCGCCCGGCCCACGCCTGGCGACCGGCCAGCGGGTTCTCGCCGCCGTCCTGCAGCGCCTCGGTGTAGCTCGGCGAGCCGTACGCCGACACGTCGTGCCAGGTCGCGCCGCCGTCGTCGGTGATCTCGAGGACGCCGCCGTCGTACTTGCGGGCCGGGAACGTGCCGGTCGCGAAGTCGAAGTAGAGGCTGGTGTCGAAGGCGTGGCGCTGGCGGAACGCGATCGTGAACGGCGCGGTCGCCGACACGGTGAGCGGCGGCGAGACCAGGCGCTGATCGACGACCGTGTTCGCGTCGGCCACCGCCCACACCGTCGACGCGCCGGCGGGCGAGTCGGCGCGGGTCCAGCCGCCACCGTCGACGGTCCACGCGCTGGTCGGCGCCTCGACGTCGTCGGTGGTCGCGCCCGCGACCAGATCGCGGTTGATCGCGAAGGTCGCGGTCCGGGTCGCGGACGCGGCGCTCGGATCGCTCGCGGTGATCGCGGCGACCAGCCGGTCGGGCGTGGCCTGGACCTCGTCGAGCCGGATCGGCAGCGTGACCGTCGCGGTCGCGCCCGCGGCGATCGCCGGCGCGGTCACGCTGGTGCCCGCGGTGAAGGTCACGCCCGGCGTGGTCGACGCCACCGCGACCGTGGTCGCGGCCAGCGGCGCCTGGCCGGTGTTGGCGAGCGTGATCGCGAGCGTGCCGGTCTCGCCGACGTCGACGATGCCGTCGTCGTCGCAGGCGCCCGCGGTCTCGGTGAGCGCGGCGCCGGTGATCGCCATGCGGCCGCCAGCGGAGAAGTCCTCGACCAGGCCCGCGCCGGTCGCGCCGCCGCCCTGGAACACCGAGAACGTGAGCGGCGGCGACACCGCCTTGGCGCCGAAACCGCGGCGCGCGAACGCCTCGACCATCAGCTGGTGATCGATCGGATCGGCGGCGGCGACGACCGCGAGGATCGCGTCGCGCTGCTCGGTGAAGGTCGGCTCGACCGGCGCGGCCTTGAGCCCCGCGACGTAGTAGTCGGCGACCCGGCGGCGCGCCTGCTCGAAGGTGAAGCGCGGGCTCGGGCCCTGGCTCTCCTTGAGGATCGCGACCGCGCCCTCCCACAGCATCGCGCACCAGACCTCGCCGGCGGAGTGCGACTCGTAGTTCGGGTTGCCCGCGAACGCGCCGCTGATCGGGCCCGGCGGCATCGCCTCGCCCTCCTTCATGTGGCGGAACGAGAGCCCGTTCTTGGTCTTCTGCGTGGTGTACGGGAACCGCCGGATGCCGAAGTACGCGGCGTCGGACGCGAGCAGCGACTGGGTGGCGTAGGCGCCCATCGCGTAGGTGCCGTCGAGGTCGTCGCCCTCGTGGATCGTCGCCATCAGCGCGGTGAAGTCGGCGTTGCCCTCGCTCATCGCGAAGCACTCGTCGCTCGAGCAGTTGACGTTGCGCAGGTGCAGGTAGTGCCCGAACTCGTGCTCGATGACCATGTTGTCGATCGTGCCGTCGCGGCGCACGCCGTCCGGCGCCGCCGAGAACACGAACATCTGCATCGTCGGCGAGATGCCGTCGTCGGGCGTGTCCATGTTGGCGTTGTCGGTGCCGCTCGAGTCCTGGCCCTCGGCGCGGAAGACATCGCCCTCACGCCCGCCGCGACCGTAGTTCGAGGCCTGCGCGTTGCCGGCGCGCTCGTCGAAGCCGGAGTCGTACCAGAAGTCGTGCAGCCAGTTGGTGACGAAGAACATGTCGGTCACCGCAGCCTCGGTCTGCGCGGTCGAGACCTGCGGATCGGCGGCGGTGTCGTAGACGCGATCGAAGACGCCAGCCGCGGTCGCGGTCGGCTCGACGTCGCCGCCGGACAGGTGATCGATCGCGTCGAGGTCGGCGTAGGCGTGGATGTTGTTGCCGTGCGTGGTCGTGGCGCCCGCCGGCAGCCACGGATCGGTGCCGCCGCCCGCCGGGTGGTTGAGGCCGTTCACGCGGACCAGGGCCGGCGCGACGAACGCCGGCTGGAAGCCATCGGGCATCCCGGTCGGGTGCGGCGCGAACCGCGCGACCGGCCCTTCGAGCGGCGCGCGCGTCACCGGATCGGCGAACACGCGGTAGTCGAAATCCGAGGCGGTGCGATCGCCGCGCAGGAGCACGCGGCCATCGTCGTCGGCGATCGCGTAGCGCAGATCGCGGAGCACCGCGCCGTCGCGCCACGCGACCTCGGTGACCCACGCCAGCACCAGGCGATCGGGCAGCGGGAACCAGACCGCGCGGGCCTGGGCCGGGCGATCGAGCCCGGCGACCGCGACGATCGCCTGCGCGCCGCGCACGCCGGCGGGCATCGCGAGCACCGGCGCGGCGCCGCGCGCGTCGGTGGCGGCGCGGATCGCGACGTCGGTCGCGTCGCGGCTCGGCGCGGTCAGGAGCGCGAGGCGCGGCGTCGCCGACGGGTGCAGGTTGCCGGACAGCGCGACCAGCGCGAGCTCGCGGGTCATCACCACCGACAGCTGGGTGCGCGCGACCTCGAGGCCGCCGATGCGCTGGCCGAGGGTCACGACGATCGGGCCGCGACCGAGATCGTGGACGCGCACCACCTCGACGGTCGCGAGCGCGTCGGGGCCGAGCTTGTAGTCGGCAGCGTGGGCCTCGAGATGCGCGAGCGCAGCGGCCTCGACCGGCGTCGCGGCGCGCGCGGCCAGGTGGCTCGGCGGCGGCGCGAGGGTCGCGTCGGTCCACAGCATGCGCGGCACGCCGAGCGCCGGATCGATCGAGGCGACCCGGCCCTGCGCGAGCACGGGCGCCGCGGCGGCGACCGGCGCCTGGCGGTACGCGTCGACGAACGCCGCGCCGCCCGCGGGCGCCGGCGCGGCGGGCGCCACGGGATCAGCCCCGGCGCAGGCCGCGAGGGCGAGCGTGAGCGAGGCAAACACACGACCATGTCGAAGACCCATTCCCTCGGTGCTACGGGAATCCGGCGCCGCGGTCGAGACCACGAAGCTGGCAAACGCCCGCCCCACCGCGACCCAGGTCACGCCCGCGCGCGGATTCTTCACCGACGCTGCGGTAGGCTGCGGCGATGCGACGACAACGCTTCGGCGCGCTCGATGCGCTGGTGTCTGGAGAGACCGGCCCGGTCTGCGTGCTGCTCCACGGGTTCGGCGCGCCCGGCGACGATCTCGCGGCGCTCGCCGAGGAGCTCGACGCCACCGGCTGGCGCTTCGTGTTCCCGGCGGCGCCGCTGGAGCTCGGCGGTCTCTACGGCGACGCGCGAGCGTGGTGGCACCTCGATCTGGCGCAGCTCGAGCGCGAGCTCGCGAGTGGCCCGGCGGATCGCGCGGCCGAGCTGCCGCCCGGCCTCGCCGATGCGCGCGCGACGCTCGTCGAGGCGCTCGACGCGATCGCGACCGCGATGCCCGGCGCGCCGCTCGTGCTCGGCGGGTTCTCGCAGGGCGCGATGCTGTCGCTCGACGTCGCGCTGCACGATCCGCGGCCGCTCGCGGGCCTGATCCTGCTGTCCGGCACGCTGATCGCCGAGTCCGAGTGGAACCCGCGGTTCGCGTCGCGGGCCGGGTTGCGCGTGCTGCAGAGCCACGGCCGCCGCGACGGGCTCCTGCCGTTCGGCGCGGCCGAGCGGCTGCGCGATCGCATGACCGCCGCCGGTATGGACGTGCGCTGGCTGCCGTTCGGCGGCGCGCACGAGATCCCGCCGCAAGTGCTGGCGGCGATGACCGAGTTCCTCGCGGCTACTCGCTGATCGTCGCGCGCGTGATCGTGTCCCCGACCTGCAGCGCGTCGATCACGTCCTGACCCTCGACCACCGTGCCGACCTGGGTGTAGCGCCCGTCGAGGTGCGGCGCCGGGCCGTGCATCACGAACCACTGCGAGCCGCCGGTGTCCTTGCCGGCATCGGCGATGCCGACCGCGCCGGTGACGTAGCCCGGCAGATCGAGGCGCGAGCCGACCTCGGCGGGCAGCGTGTAGCCCGGGCCGCCGGCGCCGGTGCCGGTCGGATCGCCGCCCTGCGCGACGAAGTCGGGCACCACCCGGTGCCAGAGCAGGCCGTCGTAGAACTGCGCGCGGGTCAGCGCGACCAGCGCCGCGACGTGCCAGGGCGCGACCTCGCTGTCGAGCGCGATGACGATGCGACCGCGCGTGGTCTCGACGGTCCAGCGAAACGCGTGGCCGACGACGGTCGCGGGATCGACCGGCGGATGCGGCGGCGCGTGCGCCTCGATCGCGGGCGGCGTGCCGCCGAGCGCGGTGATGCACGCGCGGCCCGCGGCGCCGACCGCGGGGTTGGCGTCGGACGCGGCGGTCGTGCACGCGGGCAGGCCGTCGGCGAGCTTCGCGGTCGCGATCGCGCCGAGCAGCTCGCCCTTCACCTCCGGGTTGGGCTCGGTGGTCGCGGCGCGCGCGACCAGCGCGGCGCCGAGCGCGGGCTTCGCGTCGGCGGGGATCGCGGCATCGGCGAGCACCGCGGCGGCGGCCTCGGCGGCGGACTCGACGACCGAGGCCTCGGGGTGCGCGAGCCGCTGGGCGATCGCGACGGTGGCCGCGGCGCGCGCGTCGGCGTCGAGCGGGGCCACGACGTGCGGGATCGCGCCGAGCGCGGCGGCGACCGCGCGCGGATCGGTCTCGACCAGCATCGTCGCGAGGCGCGCGTACCGCGCCACCGGTTCGCCGCCCGCGCCCTCCGCGATCGCGCCCGCGATCAGCGCCTGGCGCTGCCACGGCAGGAGCGCGGGCCCGCAGGTCGCGAGCCGATCGAACGCGGCGACCGGCGCCATCGGCCCGGGCTCCGGGCGCGGCCGGGCGAGCGCGTCGAGCGCCAGGCACTCGGCCCACGATCCGGCGAGATCGGCGCCGGTCGACGGCGCGGCGATCGCGGCGAGCGCCTCGCCGACGGCGGGGCGCTCGGCGTGGCCGGCGAGCAGGCGCAGCGCCTCGAGCAGCTCGTGCGCGCCGGGCGGCGGCGCCTTGTGCGCGCGCAGCGCGGTCCACGTGCGCACCGCGTGCACCGCGATCGCGTCGCGACCGCCGTCGGTGCCGTGATCGCCGGCGAGCGCGCGCACCGCCTCGACCCGCACGCGCCAGTCGCCATCGCCGAGGCGATCGATCAACGCGTCGGCGGTCGCGGCGACGCCGTCCTGGCGACCGAGGCCAGCGGCGGCGATCGCGCGGACCTCCGCGTCGGTATCGGCGAGGCGGGCCCGCAGGGCGCTGATCGTGCCGCGGTCCGGGACCGAGGTCGCGCCGTCGGTCGGCGGCACGGCGATCGCCCGGGCCAGCGCGTAGGTGGCGCCGTAGCGGACCGCGGGATCGACGTGCGACGTGGCGGCGATCAGCGCGGCGCGCTCGGGACCGCCGAGCGCCATGCCGCGCCGCCCGAACCGACCGAGCGCGACGCCAGCGGCCGCGGCGACCTGCGGATCGCGATCCCCGACCGCCTCGATCAGCGCGCCGCGCGCGCGATCGTCGCCGGCCCGGCCGAGCGCCTCGACGATCACCGCGCGATCGACGCCGCGCTTGCCCAGCGCCGCGACCAGGTCCTCGGCGACGCCGGGCTGATCGTCGGCGATCACGCCGTCGGTCGCGGCGGCCAGGCCGAGCGCCGCGGCCGCGGCGGTGATGATCGCGGGATCGTCGGTCGCGAGCGCCTGGCGCAGCGCCGCCGTGGCGGCGTGCCCGCCGACGCGACCGAGCCCGCGCACCGCGGCCTTGCGGGTGAGCGCGTCGCCGCGGGTCGCGAACCCGACGAGCCGCTCGACGCCGGCGTCGCGATCGGCCTCGGCCAGCGCGATCGCGAGCCGCTCCGGCGCGACCGTCGGCGCCGCCACTCGCGCGGGCTTCGCGCCACACGCCGCCATCGCCATCGCCATCGCCGCTGCGATCCGGTTCGCCCATCGCGTCATGCCGGCGATTCTGCCCGAGCGCGGCCGTTGAGACACCGCCCCACGCCTGCGGTTGCGGAATTTTCGCGCGCCGATCGCATCGCGCGGATCCGCCGCGCGAACCCGCGGTGCCGGCGATTGCTCGACGGAAGCGTGCGTGCCATCGTCGCCGACATGGGCCGATCGCTCCGCGCGTCTCACTCGACTCTCCTCGCCGCGAGCGCCGCGCTCGCGCTCACCGCTTGCAAGGGCAGCGGTGACGCCCCGGGCTCGGCGTCCGGCGACCGGACAGGCAGCGCCGCGCCGGTGCCGGTGTCGATCGACGCGGCCCCGCCGCCGCCGCCGCCCGCCAGCGACGCTGGCCCGGTCGCCGCGACCGAGGTCGGCACCGGC
>JAIOQA010000497.1 GCA_021413675.1 Deltaproteobacteria bacterium
GTCTCCCTCGACGCGCCCGACCAGGCGCGCAGCGAGGGCCCGCGCGTCGGTGGGGCCAAGCGGCGCCAGCGACAGGTGGCGCAGGTCGCCGGGCAGCGCCAGGCGCGCCCCGGCGGCGGCCGCGTCGTCATCGGGGCCGCGCACGGTCGCGACCAGCAATAGCGGCGGCGCTTCGGGCGCCCGGATGAGCGCGGCCAGGAGCGCCAGGCTGTCAGGATCGGCCCACTGGAGATCGTCGATGGCGACGACCACGCGCCGGCGATCGCACAGCCGCGCGAACAGCTCGCGCGCGGCGTCGAACAGCCGGGTGCGCAGCTCCTGCGGATCGCGCAGGTCGGGCCCGCGCGGCGCCTCGGCGAGGACCTCGACCTTGCCCAGCACCGGGAAGACGTCCACCAGCAGCGCCGCGCGACGCGGCAGGAGCGCCGCCGCCTCGCCGCGCGGCAACCCCTGCAGGTAGTCCGCCAGCGCGTCGACGACGCCGTCGACGGCCTTGTAGGGCACCGCCTCGCGCTCGTAGCACCGCCCGTGCAGCACGACGACCGCGGGGTCGATCGCCTGCGCGGCGGTGAAGCGCGCCACCAGCGCGCTCTTGCCCACGCCCGATCCGCCGTGCACGTAGACCATCACGGGGTGATCGGGCGCGACGTCGGCGGCCGCCGCCTCGAGCGTGGCGAGCTCGGCGTCCCGCCCGACGAACCCCGACGACGCGCCGCTGGTGCGCGCCGCCTCGGGCGCGGACGCCGCCCCCAGGCGCGCGAGGATCGTCGCGCCGCTGGGGCGCGCCGCGGGATCGAAGCGCAGGAGCTCGAGCGCCAGCTCGTCGAGGTCCGCGGGGACGCCGGGCGCGATCGCGTGGGGCGGCGGCG
The DNA here is from genome assembly GCA_021413675.1 of Deltaproteobacteria bacterium. Taxonomy (GTDB): domain Bacteria; phylum Myxococcota_A; class Polyangia; order Haliangiales; family Haliangiaceae; genus JAIOQA01. The sequence continues at coordinate 870 of JAIOQA010000497.1, forward strand.
GCACGAGCCGCTGCTTGTCGAGGAGGATCTGCAGCGGCGCGCCGTCGAAGGGGAGCTGCCCGGTCAGCGCCTCGTACAGCAGCACGCCCAGCGCGTACCAGTCGGCGGCGCCGCCGACCGCGGCCCCGGCGGCTTGCTCCGGCGCCATGTACGCGACGGTGCCGACGACGTCGCCGGTGCCGCGGCGCTCGTCAGCGCTGGCCACCAGGCCGAAGTCGACCAGCACCACCCGTCCCTCGCGGTCGACGAGGATGTTGGACGGCTTGACGTCGCGATGGACCTTGCCGACCTGGTGCAGGTGCTGCAACCCGAGCGCGAGCTGGGCCAGCGCCTCGCGCAGGCGCGTCTCGTCGAGCGCCGCCAGGCCGCGCGCGGTCGCGCCCGCGATCTTGACGGTGTCGGCGTCGCCGATCGCGGGCGGGTCCGCCGATGGCCGGACGTGATCCCAGAACGGCACGCCGTCGACCAGGTCCATCGTGAAGAACCACTGACCACGGGCCTCGAACAGCTCGCCCATCCCGACGAGGTTCGGGTGTCGCACGTCCTGCAGCGCGCGGAACTCCTGCTTGAGCCGGAGCAGCAGCTCCGGCCCGGGCGTGCGCAGCGCCTTCAGCGCGACCGGCGCGGCGCGCTCGCGATCGAACGCCTCGTAGACCACGCCCATGCCGCCCTCGCCGAGCCGACGGCGCAACTCGAACCGCGCGGACCCGGTGAAGGCGCCGTCGATCATCCCCGCGGGCGATCGTACCACCGCGGCTTCGCGGGCCACCGCCACCCCGCCGCGGCGCCATGTCGCGCGCGTCCGCGCGCCGATCAGGTCGCGGCGCGCTGGCGGGCGATCTCGTACAGCGCGATCGCGCCGGCGACCGAGACGTTGAACGAGCCGACGCCCTGGCCGGCCATCGGGATCACCGCGTGGAAGTCGCAGGTGCGCGCGACCAGCGTGCGCACGCCCTCGCCCTCGCTGCCGAGCACGAGGCCGAGCGGCCCGGTGCCGTCGAGCTGGGCCAGCGGCCGGGCCTCGGGCGCGTCGTGGATCGCGGCCAGCCACACGCCGGCCTCCTTGAGCTCGCCGAGCGCGCGCACGAGGTTGGTCACCTGCGCGATCGCGATCAGCTCCGTCGCGCCCGCCGAGGCCTTGGTCACCGCCGCGGTCACGCCCGCGGCGCGGTGGGTCGGGACGATCACGCCGTGCGCGCCGAGCAGGTAGGCCGAGCGGATGATCGCGCCGAGGTTGTGCGGATCCTGGACGCCGTCGAGCGCGACCACCAGCGGCGGCTCGCCGCGCGCCGCCGCCAGCGCGACGATGTCGGCGACGTCGACGTTTGCCAGCTCGCCGGCGACCGCGATCACGCCCTGGTGGCGCGCGCCGGCCTCGGCCATGGCATCCAGCTGGGTGCGCGGCCGCAGCTCGACCACGATGCCGGCGTGGCGCGCGGCCGCGACCACGCCCGACACCGGATCATCGGGGCGATCGACGCGCCCGGGATCCGCGTACAAGGCGACGATCGATTTCGGGCGCGCGCGGACCAGCTCCTTGACCGGGCCGACGCCGTAGATCCGGCGCGACATCAGGCCATCTCGGCGGCGATCGCGCGGGCCGCGGCCGCGGGATCCGGCGCGTCGCGCAGCGGCCGCCCGACGACGATGAGATCCGCGCCAGCGGCGCGGGCCGCGGCCGGCGTGGTCACGCGCTTCTGGTCGCCGGCCTCGGCGCCCGCCGGCCGGATGCCGGGCGTGACGATGAGGAAGCCGGGCGGCGCGATCGCGCGGATGCGCGCGGCCTCGTGCGGCGACGCGACCACGCCGCCGCAGCCCGCGGCGATCGCGAGCTGCGCCCGCCGCAGCACCAGCTCGGCGGTCGGCCCGATCGCGCCGATCGCGTCGAGGTCGCGATCGTCGAGCGAGGTCAGCACCGTGACCGCGAGGATGCGGGCGTCGCCGACCGCGCGCGCCGCCGCCACCGCGGCCTCGAGCATCGCGCGCCCACCGCCGGCGTGGACCGTGATGAGCCCGGCGCCCAGCTGCGCGACCTGCAGGGTCGCGCGGCCGACGGTCTCGGGGATGTCGTGCAGCTTGAGATCGAGCATCACGCGCGCGGTCTGCGCGTGGCGCCGGACGATCGCCGGGCCCGCGGCGCAGAACAGCTCGAGGCCGATCTTCAGCCACGACGGCGCGCCGCCCAGCCGCGCGACCAGCGCATCGGCCTCGGGCTCGCTCGCGACGTCGAGCGCGGCGATCAGCCGGTTGCCCGGATCGAAGCTCATGACCGGAACGTCGCCTTCTCGGCGGCGACCAGGCCCGCGACGTAGGCCGCGGCGCCGTCGGCCGCGATGAGCGTCGCGTCCTTGTCGGTGCGGCGCTTGAACTCGAGCTTGCCCTCCTTGAGCGAGCGCGCGCCGATCGCGATGCGCAGCGGCACGCCGATGAGGTCGGCGTCCTTGAACTTCGCGCCCGGCCGCTCGTCGCGATCGTCGTAGAGCACCTCGACGCCGGCCGCGGTCAGCTCGGCGTACAGCGCGTCGGCCGCGGCCTTGACCGCCGCGTCGCCGGGCTGCAGCGAGATGACCTCGACCTCGAACGGCGCGATCGCGAGCGGCCAGCAGATGCCGTTGGCGTCGTGGTTCTGCTCGATCGCGGCCGCGGCGATGCGCGTGATGCCGATGCCGTAGCAGCCCATGACCATCGGCTTGGTCTGGCGATCCTCGTCGAGGAAGTTGCACTTCATCGGCACCGAGTACTTGGTGCCGAGGAAGAACACGTGGCCGACCTCGATGCCCTTGAACGGCCGGAAGTGGCCGCCCGGGCAGCGCGGGCACTTGTCGCCGCCGCCGGCCAGCCGGATCGACGCGAACTTCGTGACCTTGGCGTCGCGCGCGAGGTCGACGCCGGTGTTGTGGTGGCCGGCCCGGTTGGCGCCGGTGACGGCGCCGGTCGCGCCCTCGAGCTCGAGGTCGGCGTAGACCGGGATGTTGAGCCCGACCGGCCCGACGAAGCCGGGCGCGACGCCGGTGGCCGCGACGACCTCCTCGTCGCGCGCCAGGTACAGCTGGGTCGCGCCGACCGCCTTCTTGAAGGCGATCTCGTTGAGCTCGCGATCGCCGCGGATGATCGCCGCGACCGCCGAGCCGTCGGCCATGTAGACCAGCGTCTTGATGAGCTGGCTCGGGGCCACGCCCAGGAACTTCGAGACGTCGTCGATGGTCTTCTGGGTCGGGGTCGCGACCGCGGTGAGCTCGCCCGCGCCCTGGATGCCGGGCTCGGCCGGCTTCATGATCTCGGCCTGCTCGACGTTGGCGGCGTAGTCGCAGGTGTCACACGAGACGATCGCGTCCTCGCCCGACTCGGCCAGCACCTGGAACTCGTGCGAGCGCGAGCCGCCGATCGCGCCGGTGTCGGCCTCGACCGCGCGGAAGTCGAGCCCGCAGCGCTTGAAGATCCGGCCGTACGCCGCGTACATCGCGTCGTAGGCCTTGAGCGCGCCGGCCTCGTCGCGATCGAACGAGTAGGCGTCCTTCATGATGAACTCGCGGCCGCGCATGAGCCCGGCGCGCGGGCGCTTCTCGTCGCGGAACTTCGACTGGATCTGGTAGAGGTTCAGCGGCAGGTCGCGGTAGCTCGAGGTGTCGCGCCGGACCATGTCGACGATGACCTCCTCGTGGGTCGGGCCGGTGCAGAACTCCGCGCCTTTGCGATCCTTCCAGCGGAGCAGCTCCGGGCCGTAGACCTGCCAGCGGCCCGACTCCTGCCAGAGCTCGGCGGGCACCGAGGCCGGCATCAGGACCTCCTCGGCGCCGGCGCGGTTCATCTCGTCGCGGACGATGTCCTCGATCTTCTTGATGACGCGCCAGCCGAGCGGCAGCAGGTTGTAGATGCCCGCGGCGAGCTGGCGGAGGTAGCCGCCGCGCACGAGGTAGACATGGCTGACCACCTGCGCGTCGGCCGGGGTTTCCTTGAGGGTCGGGATGAACGCGCGGGAGAATCGCATCGGGCGCGGTTGTACGTTGCCCCCGGGGGTGGGTCAACCTCGCCCGTCGTCCCCTCCCCCTGCCCGTGCCCGAACGCCGACGTCGCTCCGCCTACCGCTGCGCCTTCACCCGCGCGCCGCCGGCGCCGTCGTCCTCGACGACGAAGATCACGCCGTCGTCCGCGCGCCGGTGGTCCGCGTCGAACTTGATCGCGCCCGTGACCCCGGGCAGCTCGCCCGACGCCAGCTTGCGGCCCAGCTCCGCGCGCGACGCCGCCGCGGCGGTCGCGATCGCCAGCGCCGCGTCGTACGCGTACGCGTCGAGCGAGGTCGGCGGCTTGCCGAAGGCCTGGCCATACCGCTCGACGAACCCCGCGATCGCCGCATCGCCGGGATCGGCGAAGAACCCGGGGGCGAGCCACGCGCCATACAGGTGGCGACCGGCGTCGCGCAACAGCTCCGGGCCCGCGCCCTCGGCGGTCGACAGCACCAGGATCGGCCGGCCGCCCGGCGCCTTCTTCGCCTCCAGCGGCCGCGCGACCAGCCCGGCCGCGCCCAAGGCCGGCGCGATCAGCTCCAGCCGGTCCGCCTGCTCGGGGATGAAGACCGCGCGCCACGAGCCCTTGAGCTTGCGCGCGGTGTCGGCGAACGACTTCTGGGCGGCGGGGTAGTCGACGCGGATCGCGATCGAGCCGCCGCCGCGCTCCAGCTCGGCCTCGAAGGCGCCGCGCGTGATCGCGCGCTCGGCGGCGGCGTCGACCGAGGCGCCATCGATCGGCCCGATCACCGCCATCGCGCCGCCGTCGGCGAGCGTGTCGATCGCGGCCGCCGCGCCGCCCGCGTCGGGGACATCGGCGACCAGCGAGGTCACCGCGGCCGCGCCGCCGAGCGCGCCGCTCGCGACCGCGAGGCCGTGCAGCGCCAGCTCGCCCAGCCGCTCCTGCTTGCCGGTCTCGGGCACCGCCGCGCCGACCAGCCCCGGCGTCGAGCCATCGCGGGCCTGCACCGGCCCGGCGACGCCGGCCAGCTCGTCGGGCATCGCCGGCAGCCCGACGGTCTTGCGCGCGCGGTTGCCGCGCTCGAGCGCGGTCTTCGCATCGCCGCCGCCCTCGCCGGTCGCGACCAGCGCCGCGACCGCGCGCGGCGCGAGCAGCGCGGCCGCCGGACCGTTGCCGTTCGCGATCGGCGCCCACGCCGCGAGCACGCGATCGGCGGGCGCCGCGTCCACGATCTCGCCGACCCGCGCGAGGATGTAGCCGCGCTCGCCGGCCCGGGCCAGCGGCCACCAGCGATCGAACCACGGCAGCGATTCGAGCGGCGCCGGCCCGGCCGCGACCGCGACCGCGTTGGCCGCGGTCCACTCGCCGCGCTCGTCGTCGTTGGCGATCGCGGGCTCGCCGCGGCCGAGGTGTGGCAAGGCCTCGGTCGGTCGGCCGAGGTAGCCCAGCGCCAGGCCGAGGTACAGCTCGCCGCGGCCGCGCAGGCCCGCGTCGGTGCCGGCGTCGGCGAGCACCGCCTGGAGGCGCGGCACCGCGCCGTCGTACTCGCCGTGCTGGACCGCAGACACGCCCGCGAGCAACAGCGCGTACGGCGCGATCGGATCATCGGGGAAGTCGCGGGCGATCGCCGCCAGCTCGTCGCCGCCCGAGCCATCGCGCTCGAACCGGGCGCGGGCCTCCTCGAACCGGTGCCGGGCCTGGGGATCGCCGTTCGACGGGATCTGCGGCGTCAGCGTGTGGCGGGTGTGGCGCGGACAGCCCGCGAGGGTCGGCGCCGCCAGGGCGACGACGAGGGCGAACCAGGACCGCGCGAGCATGGCGAGACGATAGCCGCCGCTCCCGACACCGTCCACCCGCCGCTGGCGACGAACGCGCCCGCGGCGATCGCCCGTCGCCTCGGAACTCGACCCGGTGTATAGAGCGCGCATGTCACGCACCGAACGCCTCCATGCCCTGGTCGACAAGGGCTTCTCTGCTCTCGACGACGGCGACATCGCCGGCGCGGCCAAGCTGCTCGATCAGGCCCGCCGGATCGACAAGACCGCGGCCGCGGTCCGCTTGCTCGAGGCGTCGATCGCCGACGCCGATGGCGAGCCGGATCGCGCGATCGAGATCTATGGCGAGCTGGCGGCGGCGCATCCCGACGATCCGTTGCCCCATCTCCACGCCGCAGGGACCCACCTCTATTCCCTCGAGGACGCGCCCGCCGCGGTCGCCGCCGTCGATCGCGCGCTCGCGCTGATCGAGGACGAGGACGAGCTGGTCGACGCGATCATGCTGAAGGCGCGCGCGCTGTCCGCCCAGGGCGAGGCCCACCTGCCGGCGGCCCGCGAGCTCCTGGCCGAGCTCGACTCGTCGTCGATCGACGAGCCCGAGATCATCGCGGCGATCGGCGAGACCGCGCTCGAGATCGGCGATCCGGCGGTCGCCGCCAGCTGGTGGATGAAGCTCACCGACGACGAGGAGTGGGCCGCCGACGCCTGGTACGGCGTGGGCATGGCCAAGGACATCGCCGGCGACGCCGCGGCCCGGACCGCCGCGTGGCTCACGGTCCACAAGCTCGACGGCGACGCGCCGCGCCCCGACTTCCAGATCTCCGCCGACGACCTCGAGACGATCGCGGCCGAGGCGATCCGCGAGCTGCCGCCGCTGGCGCGCGAGCGCCTCGGCAACGTGCCGGTGCTGATCGCCGATCGCCCGTCGCCCGAGCAGGTCGCCGACGGCACCGATCCGCGGCTGCTCGGGCTGTTCGCCGGCACGCCGATGCCGGCGGAGAGCGCGGTCGGCGGCGCGCCGACGCTCACCACGATCCACCTGTTCCACCACAACCTCGAGGCCTCGGCGATGGACGCCGAGGATCTCGCGGAGCAGATCCGGATCACCGTGCTGCACGAGACCGCGCACTTCTTCGGCCTCGACTAGGCCGGCGTCGCGGCGCTCGGCCTCGAGTAAGCGCCAGGCGCGCGCCTCGGGCCCGCCCCGGGGCGCTACGCCGGGCCGAAACGGCCGCGAGCGAGAGCATGAGCCCTCGCTCGCTCGCGACGAACGGGCGTCGCGCCGGTCAGCTGCAGATGCCGGGGATGCCCGGGTCCGCGTTGCAGAACAGGATGATGCAGCACGGCGTCGCCGACGGGCAGTCCGCCGAAGTGGCGCACAGCTGGCCGCTCGCCGCATCCGGCGTCGACGGGATGTTCGCGTCCGCGGTCGGCGGCACGAAGGCGTCCGGCGTGGACACCATCGAGTCCGGGAACGTGCGCGAATCCGGGAAGCTGAGGTTCGCGTCGATGAACCCCGGGTTGTTGGGACGCGCGTCGACCAGGCCGTCGGCGGTGCCCTGAGCACAGCCGACGATCGTGAGGACCGAGACGATCGCGACCGAAAAGAACGACAGGTAACGCATACGGCCAGGTGTCTCCTCTGCCGGGCTCCCCAGCCGGCCGTCGCAATGTAGCCAAAGGGCGTAGCGGCCGAAACAGGAATCTCGCCCTGACAGATCATGTACAGAAGTGCCGAACCGGACGGGCTGCCGGCCTCACGCCGGCAGCATGTTGCAGGATCCGTCTGGTCAGGCCAGCGTCGCGACGCGCTCGCCGAACAGCCGCTCGAGCCGCGCGAGCAGCTCGTCCGAGGGCTGCACTCGCCACTTCTCGCCCAGCGGGATGACCGTCTCCGAGCGCTGCGGGATCATGAGCCGCACCACCGCCGGGGTCGAGCCGACCGAGGCCGTGAGGATCCCGCGCAGCGCCTCGAGCTTGTCGCTCGTGACGGTGTCGGCGTTCAGGTGGATCTCGATGCGCGTGGTCCGCGACTGCCGGAGCTCGGCCATCGGCGTGGCCTCGTTGAGCATCATCTTCCACTCGGCCGCCTCGGGCGTGCCCTCGTTGCGGATCTCGCCAGCGAGCAGCACCGGCTCGTCGGACACGAGCACGTGGCGGACCTTCTCGAAGGTCTTGGGGAACACCACGACCTCCATCGTGCCGGCGGCGTCCTCGAGGACGAAGCGGGCCATCTTGTCGCCCTTCTTCGTGATCATCTCGCGGTACTGGCTGACGATGCCGCCGATCGACGCGTCGCCCGGCGAGCGCTTGCCCTCGGCGAAGTCCGCGGTGGTCGCGTTGGCCCAGCGGCCCAGCTCCGAGCGGTAGCGATCGAGCGGGTGGCCGGAGACGTAGAAGCCGAGCGCCTCCTTCTCGAACGCGAGCAGCTGCTTCGCCCCCCACGGCTCGAGCTCCGGGTACATCTCGCCCTGGCGCACCGCGCCGACGACCGGCTTGGCGGGCTCCATCAGCCCGAACAGCGAGGTCTGGCCCGAGCGCTTGTCGCGCTGCTCGGCGGCGCCGCGCTCGAGCGCGGTGTCGAGCGCCGCGATCAGCTGGCCGCGGTGGTGGCCGCCGACCAGGCCGTCGAACGCGCCGGCCTTGATGAGCGCCTCGATCACGCGCCGGTTGCACTTCTGGGTGTCGACCCGCCGGCAGAAGTCGTAGATCGACTCGATCACGCCATCGGCCTTGCGGGCCTCGAGGATCGCCTCGACCGCGTTGCCGCCGACGCCCTTGACCGCGCCCATGCCGAACCGGATGACCTTGCGATCGCGCAGGTCCATCGCCTCGGCGGTCGCCTTCTTCTTGCCCTTGGTCGGCGTGACCGGCACGGCCCGCGCCGCGACCGTGAAGTCCTGATCGGACTCGTTCACGTCGGGCCGCTCGACGGTCAGGCCCATCGCGCGCGCCTCGGCGATGAACTTGACGATGTTGTCGATGTTGTCGGCGTCGCACGACATCAGACCCGCCATGAACTCGTGCGGGTAGTGGTGCTTCAGGTACGCGGTCTGGTACGTGATCCAGCCGTAGGCCGCAGAGTGCGATCGGTTGAAGCCGTAGCCGGCGAAGAACGCCATGAGCTCGAACACCGAGTCGGCGATCTTCACGTCGATGCCGAGCTTGGCCGCGCCCTCCATGAACAAGGCCTTCTGCTTGTCCATCTCCTCCTTCTTCTTCTTGCCCATCGCGCGGCGCAGCAGGTCGGCGCCGCCGAGCGAGTAGCCGGCCAGGACCTGGGCGATCTGCATCACCTGCTCCTGGTAGACGATGACGCCGTAGGTATCGGCGAGCACGCCCTCGAGCGACGGGTGCGGGTACTCGACCTTCTTGCGGCCGTGCTTGCGGTCGATGAAGTCGTCGACCATGCCGCCCTCGAGCGGACCCGGGCGATAGAGCGCGACGGCCGCGACGATGTCTTCGAGGCAGTCCGGCTTGAGCTTCTTCAAGATCTCGCGGAAGCCGCTCGATTCGAGCTGGAACACGCCGGTGGTGTCACCGCGCGAGATCATCTTGTAGACCTCGGCGTCGTTGGTCGGGATCAGCGCGATGTCGAGCGGATCGTCGGCGGGGCGCTGCTGGTTCACGAGCCGCACCGCGGTCTGGATGACCGTCAGCGTCTTCAGGCCGAGGAAGTCGAACTTGACCAGGCCGGCCTTCTCGACCTCCTTCATCGCGAACTGCGTGACGATCTCGTCGTTCTGGCCGCGGAAGCACGGCACGTACTCCCACAGCGGGTTCTCGGCGATGACCACGCCGGCGGCGTGCATGCCGGCGTTGCGGTTCAGGCCCTCGAGCGCGGCGGCGAGATCGAGCAGCTCGCGGTGCAGCGGGCTCTCGTTGTAGAGCGCCTTCAGCTCGGGCGTCGACTCGATCGCCTCGCGCACCGGCGGCGACTTGCCGGCGACCGGCTCGGGCACCAGCTTCGCGAGCTTGTCGGCCTCGGCGAACGGGATCTCCATGACGCGCGCGATGTCGCGGATCACGCCGCGCGCCTTGAGCTGGTGGAAGGTCGCGATCTGGCCGACGCGATCGTGGCCGTACTTCTCCTGGACGTACTTGATGACCTCGCCGCGCCGGTTCATGCAGAAGTCGACGTCGAAGTCCGGCATCGAGATGCGCTCGGGGTTCAGGAAGCGCTCGAACAGCAGCTTGAACTCGAGCGGGTCGATGTCGGTGATGCGCATCGCCCAGGCGACCGCCGAGCCGGCGCCGGAGCCGCGGCCCGGGCCGACCGGGATGCCGTGGTCCTTGGCCCAGTTGATGAAGTCCCAGACGATCAGGAAGTAGCCCGAGAACTGCATCTTCTGGATGACGCCGAGCTCGACGCGGCAGCGCTCGCGGTACTTGTCGACGTCGAACTTCACGCCGCGCGCAGTCAGCTCGGTGAACCGGCGCTCGAGGCCCTTCTGCACGATCGACTCGATGTACGTGTCGAGGTCGTAGCCGCCGGGGACCTTGTAGGTCGGCAGGTAGGTCTGATCGAGCTTGAGCTTGACCTGACACTCCTTGGCGATCTTGACGGTGTTCTCGAGCGCCTCGGGCAGGTGCTTGAAGTGCTCGTTCATCTCCGCCGGCGACTTCAGGTAGTAGCTGTCGACGGAGTGCTTGAGCCGCTTGTCGTCCTTGAGGCTCTTGCCGGTCTGGATCGCCATCAGCACGTCGTGGGCGACCGCGTCCTCGCGGTTGACGTAGTGGCAGTCGTTGGTGGCGACCAGCGGGATGCCGAGCTTGGGCGCCATGCGCGCGAGCTCGCCGTTGAGCGTCTCCTGCTCGGTGGTGCGGGTCGGCATCAGCTCGAGGTAGAAGTCGCCGGGCGCGAACATGCTCGCGTACTCCTTGGCGGTCTCCTCGGCGGCGGCGATGCCGTTCTTCTCGAGCGTCTGCGCGATCTCGCCGCCCAGGCACGCCGACAGGCCGATGAGCCCGTCGGAGTGATCGCGGAGGATCTGCTTGTCGATGCGCGGGTTGTAGTAGAAGCCCTCGAGGTACCCCATCGAGTTGAGGTACGAGAGGTTCTTGTAGCCGACGTCGTTCTTGGCCAGCAGCACCAGGTGGTAGTTGCGGCGGTTCGTGCGGTCCTTGCGATCGGTCGCGGCGACGTAGGTCTCGCAGCCGAACAGGAGCTTGGTGCCGGTGGTCTTGGCCTCGGTGTACAGATCGAGCGCGCCGAACATGTTGCCGTGGTCGGTAACCGCGACCGTGTCCATGCCGAGCTTGGCGATGCGCGGGAACAGATCCTTGCCGCGGATCGCCCCGTCGAGGAGGCTGTACTGCGTGTGGACGTGGAGGTGCGTGAATTCGGCCATGGCGCGGGACCTCGGAGTGCGCGAGACTGCGGGCTAGATCTAGCCGATCCGGCGCGCCGGATCGCTCTTGATTTCGCCTGGCTAGTTGCGTTGATCGATGATGTTGCCCGGCAAGCTCCGGATCGGCGCGACGCGCGCCCTGTTCTCCACCGCGGTTGCGACTGCGATCGCGGGGCTGTGCGCGTGCGGCGGCGGCGGCCAGGCGGGTAGCGATGGCGGCGTGCTGCCGCCCACGCTCGAGGTGCTCACCCCGCCCGGCGACTCGATCGGGCTCGCGCCCGGCGACACGGTGACCCTGCGGGTCCGGCTGTCGCGCGGCGATGGCACGCCGATCGCCGACGCGCCGGTCAGCTTCGGCCTCGATGGCGGTGCAGACGGGACCGGCGGCGCGACCCTGGCCGCCGCGACCGCGGCCACCGATGGCGGCGGCGTGGCCCAGGTCGACCTGACCGCGGGCCCGGTGCGCGTCGACTTCCAGGTCACCGCCGATGCGCCCGACGCGCCGCGCGCGCTGTTCTACGTCAGCGTCTCGGCCGATGGCTTCGCGGATCTCGCGGTCATGCCGCGCTACCGCGGCGTGCGCGCGATGCCCGAGATCCAGCGGATCGAGCTGCGCGCCTACCGCGGCCTGATCGACTGCGCGACGATCAGCGGCGACGCGCCGCCGCCGTCGCCGATGGCGCCGCGCAGCCTCGCCGGGTTCGGCGGCGCGGTGGTGTGGCCGGGGCTGCCGGCGGGCGAGCCGTACACGATCGCGGCCTGGGCCGATCACGCGGTCTCCGGCAAGGCGGTCGCGATCGGCTGCGCCGGCGTGCCCGGCGCGCAGGTGCCGATCGGCCGGCTCGAGCTCGCGCTCGGCGTGGATGACCGCCCGCTCGCGCTGCCCGCGGCGGTGGTCACCTCGCACCTCGATCTGTCGATCGCCGCCGGCATCGAGAGCCTGGCCGGCATCGATCGGCCGTGGCGCACCCTCGCCTGCCCGAGCGGCGCCGGCCAGCTCGCGCTCGACTGGCTGATCGACGCGCAGAGCGCCGACGGCGCGCTCGACGGCACGGTCGCGTATCCGATGGGCACCGCGGCCACGCTCACCGCGCGGCGCGGCGCGCTCGGCGCCGACGGCTGCCGCGCGGCGATCCAGGGCGGCGAGCCCTCCCTCGACGCGATCGCCGAGGCCGCGATCGCGCGCGGGCCGTTCCCGGGCGCGGTGGCCCGCGCGGCCCTCGAGGTCCAGCGCCGCGGCCTGTTCGGCGACGTCGCGATCGGCTCGACGCTCGCGCCGCTGGCCGCGGGCAGCGCGCATCACCACCTGGTCGCCGCCACGATCGGCGGCGAGGACGTCGCGCTGACCACCAGCGCGCGCCCGGTGATCGACGCCGACCTCGCGGTCGCGCAGATCGGCACCGACCTCGCGCTCGGGACCCACGCGTTCACCGGCCGGCTCGGCGCGGCGATCGGCGACGGCTTCGCGCGCGGCCCGCTGCACGACGCCGGGCTGATGGTCGCGGGATCGCTCGGCGCCGCGCTCGTCGACGCCGCCCGCGACGGCAACCTCACCGGCTGCGCCGCGCTCGATCACGACGTCTGCGCCGGCGCCGGCCTCGCCGACGGCTGCGTCGCGCTCGCGTGCCCGGCGACCGCGGCCGCGCTCGACGGCGCGCTCACCGCGTGGTGGCGCCAGCTCGACGGCGATGGCCTCGATCTCGCGCTCGCCGGCCACGCCTCGGCGATGGACGCCAACGGCGATCTGGTCCTCGACGCGATCGGCGACGGCCGGTGGGACGTCACGCTCACGCTCGCCGATGGCTCGAGCGCGGCGACGACCGGCACGTGGTCGTCTGCGATCGCGCCGCCGTAGTAGATTCGCGGCGCATGGGCGCCTCACTCCTCGTCCCCTGGGACGGCACGCCACCGCGCCACGATCCGCCGCTGCCGCGCAGCTCGCCCGAGAGCCCGAGCCACGCGCTCGACGTCGACATCGCGCGCGCGTTCTCGGAGTCGATGGTCCGGCCCTGGGCCGACGGCTGGTTCCGCGCGGTCGTGCACGGCGCCGAGCACGTGCCCGCGGCCCGCGGCGCGGTGCTCGCGATGAACCACTCGGGCATGGGCTGGCCGTGGGACGCGGTGATCTTCATGCACCGCCTGGCCGCGCGCCGCGGCTACGCGCGCGACAGCCTCCTGCGCGGCTTCGCGCTGCCGTTCTTCTTCGACGTGCCTGGCCTCGCGCCGCTGATCCGCCGCACCGGCATGTGGCCCGCGACCTATCCCGGTCTGTTGCGCCTGCTCGGCGAGCGCGAGCTGGTGCTGTACTTCCCCGAGGGCGTCGCCGGCATCGGCAAGGGCTGGAAGCGGCGCTACCAGACCCAGCCGTTCCACACCTCGTTCATCCGCGCGTGCGTGCGGTACCGCGCCCCGGTGCTGCCGTGCGCCTGCGTCGGGGCCGAGGCGATGAACCCGTTCGCGACCAACCTGCCGCGGGTCGCGCGCGCGAGCGGGCTGCCGATCTTCCCCCTGTCGCCGCTGCAGCTGGCGCTGTTCCCGACCTGGCTGTCGAGCGTGTTCTTCGCGCTGCCGACCCAGCTGCGCTACTTCATCGGCGCGCCGCTCACGGCGGCGGTGCCGGGCAGCGGCGCGGGCCGCGCCTACGATCGCCACGCCCTCGATCGTCTCGACGAGGCCGCGCTGCTGGTGCCGTGGGGCTGGCTCTTCACCCTCGCCCGTCACCGGCGCGCGCTGTTCCGCGACTAGCGGCGGTCAGCCGAGGTGCGCGCGCAGCTCCTTGACCTGGAGCGCGCTGCCGAGCACGACCAGCACCATGCCGGCGCCCAGCATCGTCTCGGCCTCGGGGTTGTAGATCCACGACTCGGTCGCCGACGCCCGGACCGCGAGCACCGACATGCCGAACCGGCCGCGGATCGCGGCGTCGCGCAGCGTCTTGCCGTCGAAGTCCGAGCCCGCGGCGATCGCGACCTCCTCGATCCGCATCGCGCGCGCGTCGCGCAGCATCTCGTCGAGGAAGCGGACCACGACCGGCCGGGTCATCTCCGAGGCCATGCGCTTGCCGCCGATGAAGTTGGGCGAGACCACGCCGTCGGCGCCGGCGCGCTTGATCTTCTCGACGTGGGACAGCTCGGCGCAGCGCGCGATGATCCGCGACGCCGGGTTCTGCTGCCGGGCCGAGACCACGACGTAGAGGTTGTCCTTGTCCGAGGACAGCGCCGCGACCACGCCGCGGGCGGCGGTGAGCCCGGCCTGGGTGAGCAGATCGTCGTCGGTCGCGTCGCCGACCAGGTACCCGAACTGCGCCTTCGGGAACTTCTCCTGGATCTCGCGCAGCGTCTCCTCGTTGGTGTCGATCGCGACCACCGGGTGGAGCGTGGTGATCAGCTCCTCGATGATGTGGCGCCCGGTCGACCCGGCGCCGCAGACGATGATGTGATCTTTCATGCGCCGGATCCGTTTCCTTAGCCGCTGGGCCGCGAGGATGTTCTTGAGATCGCCCTCGACGATGAACGCGGTGATCGTCGACGCGAAGTAGACCAGGACGCCGGTGCCGAAGACCAGCAAGCAGATCGTGAACCCACGCGCGTAGTGCGTGTGGTCCATGTTGGGCAGGACCTCGCCGTAGCCGACCGTCGTGACGGTGATGACCGTCATGTACAGGCAGTCCTCGGGGGGCCAGTCGCCGCCGCCGATGATCCAGTAGCCGAGCGTGCCGCCGCCGACGACGATGGTCAGCGCCAGGAACCCGACCAGCAGCCGGTTGCGCAGGCTCGTGTCCATCGCGGATCGGCATCATAGAGCATCGCCGGCGCGCCGGTCGCGCCCGACCGATCGCAACCGCGTGTAGTAAGGTGCGCGCCGATGACCAGGACCCTCGCCAGCTACCTCGCCGGCCGGTGGCAGACCGGCACCGGCACCCCGTCCGCGCTCTCGAACCCGGCGACCGAGGAGATCCTCGCGCACACCAGCTCCGCCGGGATCGATCTCGGGGAGGCGATGGCCTTCGCCCGGGCCGCCGGCCCCGGCCTGCGCGCCCTCACCTTCGCCGAGCGCGGCGCGCTCCTCGGCGCGATGGCCAAGGCGATGCACGGCGCGCGCGAGGAGCTGATCGCGCTGGCGATCGCCAACGGCGGCAACACCCGCGGCGACGCCAAGTTCGACCTCGACGGCGCGGCCGCCACCCTCGCGCACTACGCCGAGCTCGGCGCGCAGCTCGGCAAGGCCCGCGTGCTCGTCGACGGCGACGCGGTGCAGGTCGGGCGCACCGCGCGGCTGGTCGGCCAGCACGTCTGGGCGCCGCGGCCCGGCGTCGCGGTCCACATCAATGCCTTCAACTTCCCGGCGTGGGGCGTGGCCGAGAAGGGCGCGTGCGCGCTGCTCGCCGGCATGCCGGTCGTCGCCAAGCCCGCGACCGCGACCGCGCTGGTCGCGCACCGGCTGATGGAGCTATGGGCGCCGCTGTTGCCGCCGGGCGCGCTGTCGCTCCTGTGCGGCTCGGCCGGCGATCTGCTCGATCATCTGCGCGGCCCTGACGTCCTCGCGTTCACCGGCTCGTCGGACACCGCGCGCATGCTCCGCAGCCACCCGCGCGTGGTCGCCGAGTCGGTGCGCGTGAACATCGAGGCCGACAGCCTCAACGCCGCGGTGCTCGGGCCCGATGTGTCGCCGGGCACCGAGACGTGGAACCTGTTCCTGGCCGATGTCGTGCGCGACATGACCCAGAAGACCGGCCAGAAGTGCACCGCGATCCGCCGCGTGCTGGTGCCGCACGACCGTATGGACGAGGTCGCGCAGGCGATGGTCGAGCGCCTCGGCGCGATCGCGGTCGGCGATCCGTCGCGCGACGACGTCCGCATGGGCCCGGTCGCGACCGCGCAACAGGCCCGCGATGTCCGCGCCGGCATCGCGCGGCTCGCCGCGGCGACCACCAGCGTGTTCGGCGGCGATGGCGCGATCGCGCCGGTCGGCGTGGCCGCGGGCAAGGGCTACTTCGTCGGGCCGGTCGTGCGCGCGGCCGCCGATGCGATGGCGTGCGCGCCGCTGCACGAGCACGAGATCTTCGGGCCGGTCTCGACGATCGCCGGCTACGACGGGCAGGTCGCGACCGCGGCCGCGATCCTCGCGCGCGGCGGCGGCGGCCTGGTCACCTCGATCTATGGCGACGATCGCGACTGGGTCGGCGGGCTGGTCGTCCTTGCCGCGGGCTGGCACGGCCGGCTGTACCTCGGCTCGGAGAAGATGGCGGCGCAGTCGCCGGGCCCGGGCACCGCCCTGCCCCAGCTGCTGCACGGCGGCCCCGGCCGCGCCGGCGACGGCGGCGAGCTCGGCGGTTCGCGCGGCGTGCATCTCTACATGCAGCGCTGCGCGCTGCAGGGCGACGCGTCGGTCATCAAAGGGTTGCTCGCGTAACGCGCGATCGCGATTCGCGTGCGCGATCGCGCACGTGCATGCCGTCGCACCGAGCGCACGCGCTCGGTGCGACCGAGAACAGGGCCAGCGAACACGTGCTTCGAGCGCGGTCTCGGGCTTGCAGAGCATGGAGCAACGGAGCCGATGGCGCCGTTTGCACACCGCTCGCGCCGAAAGAGACTAACCATGCTCAAGCACACCATTTCCCGGACCCTGTTCGCGTCGGTCCTCGTCACCCTCAGCGCCGCCGCCGCCATGGCCGATGACGCGCCGACGCCGTCGGGCGCGCCGACTCCGGCGGGTGACCCGACGCCGGCCGACGACGGCACCAAGGGAAAGGATGCCGACACCGACGCCAACGGCACCCCGGGCAGCACCGCGCCCGCCGACGCGCCCTCGGAGCTCCCCAAGTCGCAGTCCGATGACGATGTCGCGCCGCAGGTCGCCTCGCCGGGGCTCCCCGCCGGTGGCCTCGTGCGCCAGGCCGGCGTCGGTGGCCTCATCGGCTACGGCCGCGCGGGCGTGCTCGAGCTCGGCGGATCGATGGGCTTCACGTTCGCGTCGAAGTACCGCAGCCTCACGTTCTCGCCGACGGTCGGCTACTTCATCGCCGACAACCTCGAGCTGTCCGCGATCCTGAGCGTGTCGAACGTCAAGGCCGACTCGACCTCGTCGACCCTGTGGTCGGCGCTCGCCGAGCCCAGCTACCACTTGCCGATCAACCGGTCGATCTTCGCGTTCCTCGGCGTGGGCATCGGCGCCTCGCACATCAGCGGCCTGGGCACCGGCTTCGCGCTGGCCCCGCGCCTCGGCGGCAACTTCATGATCGGCCGATCGGCCGTGCTCACGCCGTCGATCTCGTACCAGTACACGACGATCTCCACCGACAACAGCGGCTCGGATGTCACCGTCGTCGCGCTGACCGGCTCGACGAGGTTCAACGTCAGCTTCACCGCGATGTGGTGAGCAACGCGGTCACGTTGCGCCGTGATCACGGATGCGCCGTGATCACCGTTGCGCCGTGATCACGGTTGCGCGGTGACCGGCATCGGCCGCCCCACGCGCGCGAAGATCGCCTCGTACAGCGCGCGCACCGGCGCGAGATCGAGCGCGCGCAGGTTGCCCGGGTTGGTCCACATGCCCTCGAACGCCGGGCCGTTCGCGCGCCCGGCGCGCGTGAGCAGCGCGAGCTTGAGCAGCATCTGCAGCTTGTCGGCGGCGGCCACCAGCCGCGCCTCGAGCGTGACGTGCGCGTCCTGCTCGGCCCAGTCGGCGTAGAGCGCGGGCGGCAGCATCTCGCGCGCGAGCCGGGCCTCGAGCTCGGCCAGCGCCGCGGTCATCGCCGGCGTCTTGTGCGGCATCGGGATGTCGCCGGTGCGGGCCTCGGCCGCATCGTGGACCAGCGCCATGCGCAGCGCGCGCTCGCCATCGACGGCCACGCCGCTGGCGCGCAGCGCATCGACCAGCATCGCGACCAGGATCGCGACCTGGCAGGTGTGCGCCGCCAGCGACTCGGCCGGGACCACGCCGCGCACCACCCAGCCGGTGCGCGGCAGATCGCCGAGCGGATCGAGCGCGGTCAGGGTGGCGAGCATCTGGTTCGCGGCGGCGTCAGGCATGCGCGGGGTTCTACCACCGCGGCCGATCGCTACGGCGGGCCGTAGTCGAGGTCGATCGACTCGAGCGCCGGCGTCTGGTCGCCATCGGAGGCGAGGTCGACGCGGTACTGCACGAACTGCCCGACCGGGACGGTCGGGATCGTGCCCGCGGGATCGGCGAGCGGCGCGGACCAGGCGGCAGCGGCGCACGCCTCTGGCGTCGCGCCGGTGCGCACCGAGACCGCGACGCTGGTGCCGGTCGGCTGGGCCGCGTCCCAGCGCACCGCGGTGATCGCCGCGGCGCCGCCGAGGTCGTGGAGCGGCGACACGTAGCTCGCGACCGGTGCGATCGGCGGTGCGCCCGCGCCCTGCGTGTGGACGGTCAGCTCGACGTCGCGGATCGTGCCGACGCCGCTCGGATCGTTGTCGGTGAAGCGCACGATCCAGGCGCCGCCGACCGGCTCGCCGTCGAGATCGGCGCGGACGTAGTGCTCGCGGAAGGTGCCGCCGGTGTTGCCCGTGTAGTCGCGGAGCACGGCCTCCTTGCCGGACGGGGCGATGAGCTCGATGCGCAGATCGCCCTGCCACTCGTGGTCGTACGTGAAGCCGACCTCGACGCCGTGGGTGACGACGTCCGCGGGCAGGTTGAACGAGATCGACGCATCGGCGACGCCGTCGACGGAGGCGCTGGGCGCGTCGGGGATCGCGAGATCGGTGTGGCGGGCGCCGTGCTCGTGGCGCTCGCCGCGGCCCTCGACGGCGCGCAGCCGGTCGACCGGCAACGGCAGGCCGACCAGATCGGGCCCGCTCTCGACGGTCAGGATCGCGCGGGCCGCCCCGCCACTCTCGCTCGCGTCGACGACGAGCTCGTGCCAGCCGGCGGCGAGCGCGAGCGGCGCGGTCACGTCGTCGTGGAAGGACCAATCCCAGGCGTCGAGCACCGGCGCGCCGTCGATCCACAGGCGCTGCCCGTCGTCGGAGTCGTAGCGCAGCGTGTACGTGCCCGCGGTCGCGACCCACCACTGCCCCGACCAGCGCATGGAGAAGTCGTCGACGCTGGCGATGCCCAGATCGAGCGGCGCGGCGTCGGCCCAGTTGGCGTCGGCCGGGGCGGTGGTGTCGAGCGTGATCGCGCGATCGCCGTCGAACAGCGCGCCGTCGAAGGCGTATAGCGCGAGGCCCGCGAGCTGGTCGGCGCGCACGCGCAGGCGATGGCGCGGGATCGCGATCGGCTGCGCCACGCCGGGGCCGCTGAAGCGCAGGCGCATCGAGGCGTTGCCGGTGGCGTCGGACGCGACCCAGCGGATCGGATACCAGCCGGCCGCCGCCGCGTGGAAGGGGCCCGTGGCCTCGTCGGGGTGGTTGGCGCTGGCCACCCGCGCGAACGTCCCGCTCGCGTCGGCGAGCTCGACGAAGCCGTGATCGTCGACGAGGAGCGCGAACGTCCAGTCACCGGCGTCGAGCCAGACCTCGCCCTCGAAGCGCAGCGTCCAGTCGTTGGCGGCCGGCAGCCCGAACCCGGGCGGCGTCTGCGTGCCCCACGAGGTGTCCGTCGACCGCGCGATCGCCCGCGTCGCCGTCGGGGCGAACCCCGCGACGTCGGCCCAGGTCGCGGTCGCGCCGTCGGTGACCGGGCTCGCGCTCGCCGACGCGAGCACGCCGCCGGTGTAGTACGCGAATGGCTCGATCGCGCCGCGCGCCGCGATCGCCGCGCTGTCGGCGGCGTAGCCGGTTGCCGCGAAGTCGGCCGCGGTGTCCGAGCGCCAGGTCCCGGCGGCGAGCGGCGCGTCCCCGCCGCCCGGGCGACCGTCGGGGGTCGGCTCGCCTGCGACGCACACGCCGCCGACGCACGCGAAGCCGGTCGGGCACGTCTCGCCGGTGCCGCACCGGTAGCCCGTGCCCGTGTAGTCGCTGGTGAAGCCGCACGCCGCGACCAAGAGGCCGAGGGTGCTCACGATGCGAGGGGAGAGCGCCAAGGTCGCTAGTGTAGTGCCCAAGCGCGGTCGCCGGGTCACCTGAAAGATTGGTGAGGCGCCGACATCGCGCGCAGCGTGTGGCAGATCGGCGCCGGATCCCTTACGCGGCGCGCTCGGGGATCTGAGCCCGAGCAGCTTCGCTTTCAGGTCCGGGTCACGCGCGCCGCCGGCAGCGCGCGTGCAGCGCCGCGCCGGCGCAGGGCCGCGATCAGCCGATCGCGCGGGGTCGCGCCGGTCGACAGGGTCTCGGACGCCCCGTCGACGAACGCGACGCGCAGCGCCGGCCGGCCCCAGCGCATCGCGAGCTCGATGAGCTCGATGGACTCGGGGCGGCGCGCGACCCGATCGAAGACGCGCCAGCGCATCGCGGCGCGCACGACGACGTAGAGCCCGACCGCGGCGGGGACGACGCCGAGCAGCACCGCCATGAACGGCGGCATCACCAGCGCGCGCGCGATCGCGAGCTCGTAGACCAGGGCCAGCGCGAGGCCGGCGCATCCGACCGCGACCCGCGCGAGGCAGCCGATCCGGGCCGCGACCAAGTGTACCGCCAGGCGGCGGTCGTCGGCGGCGGCGCGATCGACCTCGACGGACACGATGCCGCGAGGTTGGCTCGGCGGCCGCCGGTCGGCAAGTGCGAAGGCGCGGGAGCGCGCGCCCCCGGATCCACCTGCTAGAGTGAGGGCGCATGAGCGGCTGTACCAACTGCGGCAGCAAGACCGGCTGCGACGATCGCAAGGGCGGCATGTTCGATGCCCTCGATCAGACGCTCGCCCGGCTCTACCCGTCGCGAACCTGGGGCGAGCGCGACGAGCTGGTCGGGCTCGACGCCGGGCTCGATGCCGACGACGTCGCGGCGCTGGCCGAGGAGCTGGCGACCGAGCTGTCGGCCGCGACCTTCGTGCGGCCGGGCGGCGCCGACGAGACCTGCGACTACATCTACGTGCTGTGCATGGGCCGGCCGCCGTGCGCGGTGCAGGTCCGCGATCACGGCGTGGCGCCGCCGGCAGAGTGGTCGACGGGCGGCGTGTCCGAGCTGTACCTGCGGCTGTGCGTCAGCCACGTCGCGCGCATGGTCGGCGTCCAGGAGGTCGCGATCGACGTCACCGTCGACGCCGACGGCATCGCGATCCGCGAGCGGCCGCGCGCCGGGGTCTACGGCGCGCCGCTGTTGCGCCGCATGCAGCGGCTGGTCGCGATCCTGCCGGCCTACGATGTCGTGCACCTCGACTTCGGCGAGATCTCCGGCCCACCGGACGGCTTCACCCCGGGCGCGTGGACCTCGCTGTACGGCGGCAAGCCCGCGATCGCGAACTACCTGTTCTACGCCCAGCCGACGACGATGATCGCGACCGCATGGCTGGGCCGCGAGGACGCGTGCTAGACGCCGAGGTCCGCACGATCCTGCGCGAGCTGGTCACCGACGCCGGGCTCCTGCACGCCGAGATCACCGATCAGCCCGAGGCCGGCACCGGCACGCCGAGCCGCACGGTGCCGCTGGGCGGCGCGTCGTTCCTGCGGGTGACCGTCGGCACGCGCTCGCCGCGCGCCGATGATCTGGAGGCCGCGCTCGAGCGGGCCGCCCGCGCGCTGCGCACCGCCGCGCGCCGCTGGGCCGCGGAGCTGCCGACGATCGCGGTCGGCGCGACGCTCAACCACA
This sequence comes from Deltaproteobacteria bacterium, assembly GCA_021413675.1. Classification (GTDB taxonomy): domain Bacteria; phylum Myxococcota_A; class Polyangia; order Haliangiales; family Haliangiaceae; genus JAIOQA01. The sequence continues at coordinate 22,605 of JAIOQA010000497.1, forward strand.
CCGCCAAGGTCGGCGATCGGATCAGCGCCTACCTGCAGGCGCTGGCCGCGATGCAGCACGCCGACAACGCGCTGGTCGTGCACCGCGGCAAGGTCGTCGCGCGCGCCCGCGGGCTCGGCGAGCTCGAGGAGGCGCGCTGGCCGTTCATCGTCCGGCGCGTCATGGCCGCCGTCGACAAGGGCGCCGGTTCGTCGCACGCCGAGCTCGCCGACCCCGACTTCTACGCGCTGACGTTCTGGTACGGCGCCGCGCTGATCGTCTACTTCACGGGACCGTACGCGGTCGACTTCGTGCGGTATCGCGCGCGGCGCGTGGCGCGCGAGCTGGCGGATCTGCTGCCGGAGCTCGAGCCGGAGCCGACGACGCCGGTGTCGGTGCTGCCGCCGCCGGAGTGACAACGGGGTCCGGATCCGCGTCCGGGTCGGGAACCGGATCCGCGTCCGGGTCCGGAACCGGATCCGGTCTCGGTCGCGGTCTCGGATCCGGTCTCGGTCTCGGTCTCCGGTCTCGGTCTCGGTCCATGCGAGCGCTCGGCTCGCCGTGGTCGGGTTCCATGCCCGTGGCGCACGTCCCGTGCCGAGGGCAACCGCTGCCTGCCATCGGCGACAGCAACCACGCATCGCCCTCGTCACGGGACCTGCGCCTCGAGGGGCATGAACCCGACCACGTCGAACCATCGCTTTCGCGCGTATGACCTCAGCCTCGAGGCGCTGCGCCTCACCCGGGCGCCGCTGGCCCGCATCCGCACCGCGGCCCCCCACATCGCGGACCAGCTCATGCGCGCGGCGACCAGCGTCAGCCTCAACCTCGCCGAGGGCGCCAAGCGCCGCGGTCGCGATCGCGCGCAGTTCTATCGCATCGCGGCGGGCAGCGCCGCGGAGGCGCGCGCGTGCTTCGATGTCGCCGAGGCGCTCGGCGTCGTCGCGCGCGCCGACATCGAGACCGTGTGGCGCGCGTTCGATGCGGTCGCGGCGATGCTCTACCCGCTCACGCGGTAGCGCGACCGGATCCGGGTCCGGATACCGGATACCGGAACCGGGCCGGGGGTGGCTACAGCGCCGCGCGCTCGCTCGGCGGCAGGTGCAGCGCGAAGCCCTCGTGCAGCACGCGCAGCGCCAGCTCGGCGTACTTGCGCGCGATCACGCACGAGATCTTGATCTCGCTGGTCGAGATCAGCTGGATGTTGATCCGCTCGGTCGCGAGCAGCTCGAACATCTTGCGCGCGACGCCGGCGTGCGAGCGCATGCCCACGCCGACCACCGAGATCTTGCAGATCTCGTCGTCGCAGCTGGTGCGCTCGCCCTCGAAGCCGACGAGGTCGGGGACCTCCTTCTTGAGGATCTCGAGCGCGCGCTTGCGATCGCCCTGCGGCACCGTGAAGGTCAGGTCGGTGGTGCCGTCCCACGCCTGGTTCTGCACGATCATGTCGACGACGATGTTGTTGGCCGCGAGCGGCGTGAACAACTTCGCCGCGACGCCCGCGGTGTCGGGCAGATCCTCGACGGTGATCTTGGCCTCGTCACGCGCGACCGTGACTCCCGAGACGACGACTGACTCCATCTCTCTCTCCTCGGGCACCACCCAGGTGCCGGGCACATCCGAGAAGCTCGACCGGACGTGGATCGGCACGCCGTACTTCATGCCGAGCTCGACCGAGCGGATCTGCAGGACCTTGGCGCCAAGCGACGCCAGCTCCAGCATCTCCTCGTAGCTGATGCGATCGATCTTCCGCGCGGTCGGCACCGTGTTCGGATCGGTCGTGTAGACGCCGTCGACGTCGGTGTAGATCTCGCAGACGTCGGCCTTGAGCGCGGCCGCGATCGCGACGCCGGTGGTGTCCGAGCCGCCGCGGCCGAGGGTCGTGATGTTGCCCTGCTCGTCGACGCCCTGGAACCCGGCGATGACCGCGATCTCGACGCGCGCCATCGCCTCGCGGATCGGCTCGCTGTCGATCGACAGGATCCGGGCGCGCGAGAACGCGCTGTCGGTGACGATCTTCACCTGGTGACCGAGGAACGAGCGGGCCTTGCCGCCGGCCTTGCGGATCGCCAGCGACACCAGGCCGACCGAGACCTGCTCGCCGGTCGAGACGATCACGTCGACCTCGCGGTCGTTGGGATCGTCGTGCAGCTCGGCGACGAGCTTGAGCAGGCGGTTGGTCTCGCCCGACATCGCCGACACCACGACGGCGACATCGTGGCCCTCGCGCTGCGCCGCGAGACACCGGGCCGCGACGTTGCGCATGCGCTCGGTCGTGCCGACCGACGTGCCTCCGAATTTCTGGACGATCAGCATCGCGCGACCACCATACCGATCGCCGCGCACGCGCTCAATCACGACGTGAGGTGAACCGAAGGTTCCGCGCGACATCGCGGCGAACGGCGGTCAGCTCGCCGACGCGTGTTCGCCGCGCCTGTCCGCGCGCCGGACCGCGCGCCGTGATGACGCGCGCCGCGCTATCCGCCATCGGCGCCGAACGCCTCGGCGCGGGCCAGGCGGCGCGCGAGCGCCAGGCGCAGCCCGGCGTAGGCTGGCGCGGCGAGCGCGGGATCCTCGGCGAGGATCGCCTCGGCGGCGGCGCGCGCCTCGACGAGCAGCGCGGTGTGCTGGCGCAGGTCGCCGAAGCGCAGGCGCGGCGCGCCGGCCTGGCGCGCGCCGAGGAGCTCGCCGGGGCCGCGCATCGCGAGATCGTCCTCGGCGATCTGAAAGCCGTCGGTGGTCGCGGCGACGGTCGCGAGCCGGCGATCGCCGTCGCTGCCGGTCGCGGCGCTGCGCGCCAGCAAGAGGCACCACGCCTGCTGCCCGCCGCGCCCGACCCGGCCCCGCAGCTGGTGGAGCTGCGCCAGCCCGAAGCCATCGGCGTCCTCGACGACCATCACGGTCGCGGCCGGGACATCCACGCCGACCTCGACGACCGTGGTCGCGACCAGGACCTCGAGGTCACCGCGCGCGAACGCGCCCATCACCGCGGCGCGCTCGGCGGCGCTGACCCGGCCGTGGACCAGCCCGACCCGCGCCGGCGCGAGCAGCGCGGTCAGCTCGGCGGCGATCGCGGTCGCGTCGGCGCGCTTCGCCTTCGAGCGATCGGCGCGCGCCGGGACGTCTGGCCCCTCCTCGACCAGCGGGCACACCACGAACGCGCGCTCGCCGTGCGCCAGCCGCGCCCGCACCCGCTCGTAGGCGCGCAGCCGCCCGACCTTGCCGCGCAGGATCTCGGTCCTCGCCGGCGTGCGCCCGGGCGGCAGCTCGTCGAGCACGGTGACGTCGAGATCGCCGTACGCGGTGAGCGCCAGCGTCCGCGGGATCGGCGTCGCGGTCATCACCAGCAGGTGCGGCGTCAGCGCGGCGGCCTCGCGCAGGCGCAGGCGCTGGGCCACGCCGAACCGGTGCTGCTCGTCGACGATCGCCAGGCCGAGCCGCGCGAACCCGACGCCCTCCCCGATCAGCGCGTGGGTCCCGACGACGATCGCGATCTCGCCGGCGGCGATCGCCGCGGTGATCGCCGCGCGCTCGGCGCGCGCCTGCGAGCCAGTCACCAGCCCGACCGCGATGCCGAGCGGCGCCGCCCACGCCGCGATCGTCGCGTGGTGCTGCGCGGCGACCAGCTCGGTCGGCACCATGATCGCGACCTGGTGGCCGGCGCGCGCGACCTGCAGCGCCGCCGCGAACGCGACGGCGGTCTTGCCGGCGCCGACGTCGCCCTGCACCAGCCGGCTCATCGGGACCTCGCGCCCGAGCTCGACCGCGAGCTCGTCGATCGCGCGGGCCTGCGCGCCGGTCAG
>JAIOQA010000476.1 GCA_021413675.1 Deltaproteobacteria bacterium
GCCGTCGATGGCGGCGCTGCTCGACGCGCTCGACGCCGACCCCGGCCAGCGCTGGCGGCGGGCGGGCGCGGTCGCGGGCGTGACCGCGCTGGCCGGCGTGGCGGTGTTCGCGCTGTGGCGCGGCGGCGAGGGCGCGGCGCCGTGCGGCGACGCCGAGGCCCAGCTGCGCACGATCTGGGATCCGGCGCAGAAGGCGGCGGTCCGCAAGGTGTTCATGGCCAGCTCGCGGCCGTTCGCGGCGGCGGCGTTCGCGGAGGTCGAGCGCAGCCTCGACGACTACGCGCGGGCCTGGGCGGTGATGAACACCGAGGCGTGCGAGGCGACCGCGGTCCACAAGGTGCAGTCCGAGGAGCTGCTCGATCTGCGGATGCAGTGCCTGGGCGAGCGCAAGGACGAGCTCCGCGCCCAGGTCGAGGTGCTCGCGAGCGCCGATGCGACGGTCATCGAGCACGCGGCGCAGGCGGCCCACGCGCTGCCGCCGGTGAGCCAGTGCGCCGACATCGAGGCGCTGCGCGCGCCGGTGCGGCCGCCGGCGGACCCCGCGATCCAGACCCGGGTCGGGGCGATGCGCCGCGAGCTGGCCACCGTCAAGGCGCTGCTGGCCTCGGGCCGCTACGCCGACGGGCTGACCCGCGCGACCGCGCTGGCTGGCCAGGCCGCCGAGGTCGGCTACCGGCCGTTCCAGGCCGAGGCGCTGTTCGATCTCGGCCAGCTGCAGGAGGTGACCGGCGACTACGCCGCCGCCGCCAAGGCGCTGCGCGAGGCCGGCATCGCCGCCGAGGCCGGGCGCCACGATCAGATGGCGGCGCGCGCGTGGATCCAGCTGGTCTGGGTGATCGGCCCGCGCCTCGGCAAGACCGAGGACGCCGAGCTGCTCGCGAAGGAGGCCGCGGCCAAGCTCGAGCGCTTCGGCAAGGACGACCTCATGCGCGCGGACCTCGACCGCACCCTCGGGCAGATGGCCTCGGACCAGGGCAAGTGGGAGCAGGCGCTGGGCTACACCCGGCAGGCGCTGGCGCTCCGGCAGAAGGCGCTGCCGCCGCACGACACCGCGATCGCCCTGGCCGAGAGCGACGTCGCCGATGCCCTGGTCCAGGAGGGCCGGCACGACGACGCCCTCGACGCCTACCGGCGCGCGCTCGCCGACATGGAGGCCGCGCTCGGGCCCGATCACCCGATGCTGATCTCGACCCTCACCAACCTCGCGACCGCGCTGCGGGCCAAGGCCCGCTACGACGAGGCCGGCGCGATGTTCGATCGGGCCCAGACGATCGCCCTGCGGACCTACGGCCCCGACCACCCGGCGCTGGCCACGATCTTCATGGACCGGGGCGGGGTCGAGCGGGCCCAGGGCAAGCTCGATGCCGCGGTCGCGCACTACCAGCGGGCGCTCGCGATCTGGGAGAAGGCGCTCGGCCCCGACAACGCCAGCGTGGGGACCCCTCACTACTACCTCGGCGTGGTCGCGCTGCAGCAGGACCGCTTCGATGACGCGCTGGTCGAGTTCCGGCGGGCGCTCGACATCTGGCAGAAGGCGCTCGGCCCCGATCACCCGAGCCTGTCGGCGGCGCTGGATGGCATCGGCGATGCCCTGATGGCCAAGGGCCAGCCGCGCGAGGCGCTGGCCCAGTTCGAGCGCGGCGTGCTGCTGCTCGAGAAGGCCGAGGGCCCGACCCACCCCGATCTGGCCGGCGGCCTGACCGGCCAGGGGCGGGCGCTGATCGCGCTCCACCAGGCCCGCCGCGCCACGCCGCTGCTGGAGCGGGCCCACGAGATCCTGGTCGCCAACCCCGGCGATCCGATCGACCTGGCCCGGACCGAGTTCGCGCTGGCCCGGGCGCTGGTCGACGCCGACGGCGACGCCGCGGTCCAGACCCGGGCGCGCGGCCTGGCCGAGCACGCGCGGGCGGCCTACGCGGCGAACCCGGGTGCGCGGCGCGAGGCCGAGGCGGTCGTCGCGTGGCAGGCGACGCACCCGTGACCGGTGCTCAACGAACGAAGGCTGCCATCCCTTCGGATGACAGCCTTCTCTGAGCCGGGAACCCCGGGCTCCGGATCACATGCCGGCGGCAGCCGAGCGGCTGACGCGGCCACCGTCGCGGGTGCACTTGCCGGCGCCCGGGTAGACGGTGATGTGGCGCGCCCAGGCGTGGCTGCCGCCGCGGCGGGCGAGGCCCTGCCAGTAGGCCTTCCGGCCGACGAACAGATCGACCTGCTTGCCCTTCACGCCGCCGCCGGTGTCATCGGCCACGACGCAGCCGTCGTGGATGAAGCCGCCGATCGGCTCGCGGCCGGGCATGCGCAGGCCATCGAGCTCGGGGATGTAGAGGAGCGTGCCGAGCGGCACGACCTTGGGATCGACGGCGACCGTGCGGAACGGCGAGAGCACCCGGCCGTTGCCGGCGAGGCCCCACTTGGATCGATCGCCCGCCACCTGAAAGCACGGTGAGCGCGGACACGAGCAGTTGCCCCAGATGTTGAGGACGCGACCATCGTTGAGCTGGCCCGAGCCCTGGAGCGTCAGCTCGGCCGCGTACCGGCGCGAGACCTCGGCGAGGCTGGCGCACGACTTGCCCTCGTAGATCGTGACGCGGTCGTCCTGCGGATCGGGCGCGCTGGGCGCGACCGCGGCGAGGACCTCGTTGTTACCGCCCAGGTCGTGCACGCTGTCGACCGACTTGCGCCGGCGGGCCGGCACCTCGTCCTCGACGATCAGATAGTAGAAGGTCATCTGGAACTCGCCGAGCGCCGGCTTGTCCACAGGCGCCGGCGCGGCGACCGAAGCCGCGACCTTGATCGTGGGCGGCACGATGACCGGGCTCGACACCGCGATCGGCGCGCGCATGACCTCGGCCGGGTCGGCCGCCTGGCATGCCGCGGTGGCGGCGGGGACCAGCGCCAGCGCGAGCCGCCAGCTGCGGCGGATCACGGTGGCCAGGTTCCGGGCCAGGCGGAACAGCAGGCGGGGGGGCTTCGGGGTCGTGGCGGTGGGCATCGGCACCTCGGCGGGGGGGCGGGGATCGAGTCTATGATCGATCCTCCGGGGGCCAACCCGACCAGGTCCGGAATCGACGCCCACATGTAGGACATGTAGGCGCGAGGGCGATGCTACGCCGGCGACCAGAGCACGCGCATGCGCGCGACCTCGACGAGCCCGATGCGATTCGCGAGGCGATGCGCGACGGCGCTCGAGTCGAGCGCGCCCATCACTGGCCCGCGACCCTGCGCGAGCTCGACGCGCGCGAGCCCGGCGGCGACGCGCACGCCGAGGCCGAGCTGTCGGTACGCCGGAAGCGTCTGGGTCGTGAGCTCGACGTGCCGCGCGGTCCGCCACGCGCCGTACGCGAACGCCGCCGGCACGCCTTCGACCGCGATCGCGACCAGCGGGCCGGGCGCGGCGGAGAGCTCCGCGGCCAGCGCCGGATCGGTGACGTGGGCGAGGAGCGCGGCGCGATCGTCACCCGCGATCGCGGCGCCATCGTCATTCGCCAGATCGTCGCTCGCGAGCGCGGCGTAGAGCGAGGCCGCCTCGCCCGACCAGCCGTGGGAGGCGAGCGCCTGCTGGATCGCCTCGGCCGCGGCCTCATCCACGGTCGGGACCAGGAGCGTCCAGGATCGCCGCGGCCCGATCGCCGCCGCGAGCGCCGCCGGGTCGGCGCCGGGCAGGGCGACCGCGAGGTGGGCGGCATCGTCGATCACCGCGCCGCCGGCGGTCGGGGTGCCGGCCTCGAGCATGGCGCGGGCCTGGACCCAGCGCGGCTCGTCGGGCGGCAGCTCGTTCACTTCGGCGCCCCCAGGCTCCGCAGATAGACCAGCGCCGCCTGGGCATCATCGGCCAGGCAGGTGTTCACCGGCTTGCCCTTGTCGCGGCCGTACTTGCCCTTGCGGGCGACGGCCTCCTCGAGCACCGGGATGGCGCGCACGTCGCCGAGCGCGCGGAGCTTGGCGACCGCCAGCTTGCGGACCTCGCACTGCTCGCCCTGCTCGAGATCGAGGCCGTAGGAGGTGAGCCAGTCGACCCGACTGGAGAGGCCGACCCGTGCGACCAGCGCGGCGGCGCCGGCGCGGCGCTGCGGGTTGCCGTCGATGGCGGCGGCGACCAGCCGGGTCCGGGCGTCGTCGTCGCCCAGCCCGATCACGACCTCGAACGCGGCCATCGCGGCCGCCACATCATTGTCATCGGTGATCGCACGGAGGTTCGCGCGCAGCTGCGGGTCGCTGCCGGCGCGCGGGTCGAGCCCGATCGCGGTCCGGTAGGCCTCGACCGCCGGCCGGTTCTGCCGGCGCGCCGCCTGGGCGTGGCCGAGCTGCAGCTGGGCCGCCGGGTCCGAGGCCAGCGCATCCTTGTCGGCCTCGAGCACCTTGATCGCGCCGGTCGGGTTGCCGCGATCGAGCTCGGCCGCGGCGCTCGCCGCCAGCTTCGTGGTCGGCGGCAGGTCCACCGCGCCGCCGCCGCTGGTGCCCAGCACGATCGCGACCGCGACCACCACCGCGAGGCCCGCGCCAGCCGCGGCGATCCAGATCGGCTGCCGCCGCCACCATGGCCGCTTGCGCTGCAGCAGCTCGACCGGCGCCGACAGCCGAGCCTCGGTCACGGTCGGCGTGATCGGCCGCGACCCGAACAGCGAGGTCCCGGTCACGGAGATGAGTGGCGCCGAGCCGGTCTCGGTCAGGCTGGTGGTCGCGATCGCCGCCACCGTGATCGGGCTCGCGCCGCTCAGCTGGCCGCCGTCCTCCAGCGACAGCTCGACCAGCACCTCGTCGATCGCCGCGATGTACGCCTCGGCGTTGTCGAACCGGGCGTCCCGACGCTTCGCCAGCCCGCGCCGGATCAGCGCCTCGACCGACGCCGGGATCGCCGCGCCCGGGTAGCCCTCGGCCTCGAGCGCCTCGGCCATGGTCGGCGGCTCCCGGGTGGTGTGCATCGACATCACCTCGAGCTTGTCCTCCGAGTAGAACGGCGGCCGGCCGGTCAGCATCTCGAAGGCCATGACCGACGCGCCGTACAGGTCGGCGCGGCCATCGATCGGGCTGCCGAGCGCCTGCTCGGGCGACATATATATAGGTGTGCCGAAGGCGACCCCGGCCTGGGTCAGCTTGACGTCGTCCTCGTGGACCGCGCCGCCGATCATCTTGGCGATGCCCCAGTCCAGGATCTTCGCCAGCTCCGAGTTGTCATGCGGCACCAGCACGACGTTGTCCGGCTTGATGTCGCGGTGGACGATGCCCGCCTGGTGCGCGTGACCGAGCCCGGCCAGCACGTGCCGCAGGATCCGCAGCACCCGCCGCGGGCGCAGGTGGTGCTCCTTCTCGATGACGTCGCCCAGCCCCTTGCCCTCGAGGTACTCCATCACGAGGAACAGCGAGCCGTCGTCGAGCTTGCCGAAGTCGGAGACGTTGACGCAGTTGAGGTGGTTGATGCGGCCGATCGCCAGCGCCTCGCGCTCGAACCGGCTGCGCAGCTCCGGCACGCCGGCCAGCGACGGATGCAGGAGCTTGAGCGCGACCGCGCGCCGGATCGCGACGTGCTCCGCGCGATAGACCACGCCCATGCCGCCGCGCCCGACCAGCGAGTCGAGCCGGTAGCGCCCATCGATGACCTCGCCCAGCCGCGCCTCGTCCTGGGCGCGCGACGGCACCGTCGGCGTGACGCCCGATGGCGTCAGCGCCGCCCGCCCCGCAGGGGCGCTCCGGTTCTCCGGCGTGCGGGTCATGAGGCTCCCGTATCATACGGACAACGTCGCGCCCCGCCATTTGCTTCACCCATCGAGGCAAGTCGCTGGAATCGCGCGGGCGATCGCGGTCGCACAAGTCTCGCATTCACCCGTGCGGAAACCGGCGTGCCCCCGTTGAAAACCCGCGGGCCTCGCGTGTAGTGTCGGCACCCTTCCAGCGCCCAGGTAGCTCAGCTGGTAGAGCAGCGGACTGAAAATCCGCGTGTCGGCGGTTCAACTCCGTCCCTGGGCACGATTGATTCTGTAGAACTCCCCGGAATCTCGCCGTTTTCCGGCGAGAGCGGGAGAGGGCGCAGCGGGATGATCCGCGCCATTTGCGCCATGCGAACCCCCTGGTTTGTCCCCGATGTGTCCCCGCTATCCACAGGGGGAAGCGGCAGCTCAGGGAGCCTTACTGCGGGCAACTTCGCGACGGCGGCGGCGAGCGTCGCGTCCGACAGCTTGCCGTAGACCAGGTCGACCATGCGCGTGCTCTTGTGGCCGAGCAGGCGGGCCACCTGCTGTAGCGGCACGCCGGCGTTGACCAGCCACGAGGCGTAGGTCCGCCGGAGATCGTTCGGCGTGACCTTCGCGATGCCGGCCCGCTCGCACGCCTTCGCGAGATCGCGCCGGACGTTGGGCCAGGTGCCGGCCACGGCGCCGACGCGCTCCGCGTGCGGGACCTCCGCGAGGATCGCGACCAGCGGCGCCGGGATCGGGATCGCGCGATCGCTGCCCGCGGTCTTGGTCCCGCGCAGCCGCAGCACACCCGCCGCGAGATCGACTTCGGACCAGTCGAGCCGCTCCTCGATCTCGGACAGCCGCCCGCCGAGGTACACCGCGATCGACAGCCAGAAGCGGCGCCGCCGCGCGACCTCGTGCGCGTGCGTACGGCGCGTCGGATCGGCGAGCGCGCCCGACAGCTTCCCGAACTCCTCCGGCGTCAGCCAGCGCTCGCGCGGCTGGTACTTCACGCGGAAGGTCGGGATGAGCAGCTTCTCGGCGCTCGCGGCCAGCCAGCCGAGCTCGGTGGCCTCGCGCAGCGCGGCCCGCAGCGTGCTCAGCTCCTTTCGAACGGTCTCGCGCGCCGTCGTCTTGGTCGTGGACACGCGCTCGCGCAGGCGCTGATCGATGTAGCGCTTCACCATCGGCGTCGTCAGCTCGGTCAGGCGGATCGACCCGAGGATGCGCAGCAGATGCCCCGCCTTGTCCGCGAACATCCGCAGCGTCGACGCCGGCCAGTCCTTGGCCTTGGACTCCTCGACCAGGTAGCGCAGCGCATCTTCTACGGTGTGGGTTCCCCCATCGGGCGCACCAGCCGCAGCTTCGGTCGATTGTCGTTCGCGATCGTGGAGGATCCGCTTGGCGGCGAGCTTGTCGTGCACGCCGGTGCAGAAGCGGATGCGCTTGCGCTCGCGCGTGAAGTACCACGCGTACCACGGGCCATCGGGGGTCTTGCGGAAGAGGCGGTCGGACATGATGGGGCCTGCAGGATCTCTCGTTCGTGGCGGGTGCAAGTTGCGATGTAGTGCGTGAGATCGGCGGCGCGAACGCGGACGATCCGATCCCCGATCAGAACGCGTGGCAGACGCGATCGCATCACGCGACGCGCGGCGCTGAGGCTGATCGACAGCGCGCGGGCTACCTGCCGCGCGCTGAGCAACGATGGGACGTCAGCGAGCGCGGCGTCAGGAGCCGTCACGGCTTTGCCAGGTCGGTCATTGATCCGGACCTCCATGCAGGTCTCTGGCGGCGACTCGGCCCTCGCTACCACTCGGCGTGTCGATTTCTGGATCTATTTTTGCCGCCGGCCTGTGCGCGCGATCTTCCGGCGCCCGCCGAGTTTGGTCCTGACATGCCCACGACTTCTGCGAAGAATGGGGGCGCGATGCGGCGCGGATTCTCCGCCGCGAAGAAAGATGCTCGTCGTGAGGCTCCCTGCGCGACCGCCAGACAAGGCGGTCCTTCCGTATCCGCGATCTTTTCTCCGCGCGCGTCCGGTCTCGCGACTGCGCGGCCACCGCGCTTGGCGCTGGCTGTAGCGCCAACGGCGTGCGGCGGCGCGGTCATCGTGCGGAGGCGACCGGGAAGCATCCACTTCGTTGCGCCTGGCGGTCACCGATGCGTCGCCCATTTGCGCGCGGTCAAGCCGATGGAGTCACTGGGGGCGTCGCACTGGTCAGGTCGCGCTCGCTCAACCACGTGCTGTGGACGCCGTACGGGACGCGCCGGGGCATCGCGATGGTCGCCATTGGGGGCGCTGCCGGGTCTCGGGCATCGCACACGCGCAGGCTGGACACGCCGCGGGCTTCGTCGTGGACCAGCACGAGCAACCAGCCGTCATCCTCTGCCGTCGCGCCAGGGCGCGGGACGAACTCGGGGTCGCCGCCGAAGCACTGGTCACCGAACGCGTGGAACCGGACGGTGTGCTCGACGAGGTCGTACTTGCAGATGCCGTCCATCATGTAGATGCGGCCGTCGCTCTCGTACGGGGGCCGTTCCGCGAGCCGGCCAGCGTAGCCGAAGCGATTCGGACGACCCACGCGGCGAGGATCGATCTTCGCGAACTCGATCCGCTGGTTGTCGAGCTGGCGCTCGCGCACAGCGCCGGTGCGCCGGTTGAACCGCCACTCGTGGAGCAGCGTGGTCGAGCGATAGGTGGGCCCGGAGTCGCCGAAGCCGACCTCGGCATCCTCCGCGCGCACGCCGACGAGCACGATCTCGTCGCCCGCGTCGTAGGCGTTCATGGTGTGAACGATGAAGCACGGTGGGCCTTCGAACCACTGCACGTCGCCGGCGGACCCGTGCCGGGGCATCACGCCATAGCGGCTCGGCAGCGTCGGATCGAAGCGATAGGGCGAGGCCCCCTCGGCGATCCGCCGCGGCTCGAAGCGGGCAGGGAGGTCGAAGAAGATCGACGAGCTCTCGGTGATCGCGAAGTCGTGCATCCACACGGTCCGGGGAAGTGCGACGGTCGTCACGGGGCCGAGCGCTCCATCGGGTCCCACGACGGCGTGCTGCACGGCGGGCCGCTTCATCGATCCGCCGAGCATGATGAGCTCGGACGTGATCGGATCGACCTTCGAGTGCGACGCGACCGGGAACGGGAGCCGGCCGCCGAACGTGTAGGGGCCGCGCGTGGCCAGCGTGACGGGGTCGAGCTCGTACGGCTCGCCGGTGTCCCACAGGGCGAGGAGCCGACCTGCGTGGAAGACGCACGCGGTGTTCGCGACGTTCTTCTTGATGCGGATGAACTCGCTCTGCGGCGGAAGGTCGGCCTGTGGTGGCTCCATGACGCCGTTCCAGATCGCGTGGCCGGCCCGCTCCTCGATCTCGAGGCCCCGCGTGCGCACGAACCGGTTGCGATACGCGGCGCGGCCGCCGTCCAGCGTGACGGCGTGCACCATGCCGTCGCCGTCGAACCAGTGGTAGCGCCCGGGCGCGGCGAAGCGCGGGTTGGGCCCGATGCGGAGGAAGGTGCCGGATAGCTCCGGGGGCAGCGATCCGTGGATGGCGAGGTCCTCGACGACGAGCTCGTCGAGGACCGGGGCCCAGTTTCCATCGAGATAAGGGCGAAGCGCTGGCATGGTGGCTCGACGCTTCTGCAACGCGACGGCCAGGGATCGCCGCACGCGCCCGATCGACGGCGGTGCAAGATCACTCGCCTTTTTCGGCGCCGCGCGCGACTCGACGCGGTCCGGCACGCGTGACGCGCTGGCCGACCACGTGGTCGACCACGTGGTCGCGCGACCAGGCTGGCCGGCCCACGGGCGCGGCGACAAGTTTCGGCGGCGGGCCGCGGCGGTTCGTTGACTGGAGGTGTGCGCTCCATGGCCGACCATCGGTCGCACGTGTGCATCGATGAGGCATTCCGGTGGTCCCCTGTCGATCACCGCGCGGTATCCGGGACTTGGCGACGTCGTCGTGTCGGCACACCAGCTGCAAATAGGTCCATCGTCGTCACGCTGACGGCTGAAACTACAGTCCAGGAGAATCTCATGAAGAAGCTCATCCCCGCCAAGAAGCTCCAGCTCAACACCAAGACCGTCCAGTCGCTGAGCAACACCCAGATGGCGAACGCCGCCGGCGGCAAGCCGAACACGGGTGGTATCACCGACGTTCTTCCCCACTGCGGTTCCTACAACTGCTAGTGATGGCGGGCGCTCGCGCCGCGGTGTTGCGGGTCACTCGATGTGATGCGCGGCGCCGCGGCGCGGCTATTGGTCGAGTCTCGACGTGGAGGTAGCGATGATCGGTGCATGGCAGTCTATCGTCGAGGGTGAACTCGGCCTGCGCGTTCGGGCCGCGACGGATCGCATCGCGATCGCACTCGAGGCCGCTGATCGCGAAGGCTCCCCGACGCTGGCCTTCGGCGCGCCCGGCATCGCGCTGTTCTTCGCGTACCTCGCGCGGACTCGCCACGTCGCGCAGCATCAGGACACGGCCGGCGCGCTGCTCGACGCGAGCATCGACGCGGTGGCGTCCATTCCCATGGAGTGCGGTCTGTACGACGGCTTTCCTGGAGTCGCCTGGTCGACGGAGCACCTGCAAGGAGTCGATGAATCGCGCGATCTCAACGAGGACATCGATGGTCACCTCATCGAGGTCACGCGGACACCTTGGCTGCGTAGTCATGACCTGACCAGAGGAATCGTTGGACTCGGCGTCTATGCGCTGGAGCGCGCGCACCGATCAAACGCTCGCCGGCTCCTCGCGCAGATCGTGGATCGACTCGACGAGTGCGCGCAGCGAACGGACGACGGTCTCACCTGGTTCACTCCCCCGCATCGGATGAGTCCGGGGAATGTGGCGCTGTATCCGGATGGGTGTTGCGATCTGGGCCTCGCGCACGGCGTGCCGGCGGTCGTCGCATTCCTGGCCGCGTGTGTGGCGCACTCCATCCATGTGACCACGTCACAGCGGCTCCTGCTCGGTGCCGTCGAGTGGCTACTCGCGCAGCGCCAGCCACCCGGCACATTCGATGAGGTCCTCGCCCCGAACCGCGCCGCACGGCCAACGCGGCTGGCGTGGTGCTACGGAGATCCTGGCGTCGCCAGCGCCCTGTTCCTCGCCGGGCAAGCCGCCGCGCGGCCCGATTGGCAGGCTGAAGCGATCGCGGTGGCGCAGCGCGCGGCCCACCGGCCGCCGCGCGAGTCGGGGGTCGTCGATGCCGGGCTGTGCCACGGTGCAGCCGGGCTCGTTCACATCTTCAATCGCTTTTATCAGGCCACTGGCCTGCACGACTTTCGCGACGCCGCCCGCGCGTGGATCGAGCGCCTCCTCGCGCTGCAGGATCCCGGTCGTGGCGTCGGCGGATTCTGGTCGCAGGTGCCGGACCCGGATCGCCCCGGTGTTGTGGAGTTGCGCGCGGACCCCGGGTTCCTGCAGGGCGCCGCGGGCGTCGGCCTCACGCTTCTCGCCGCGGTCGGCGACGTGCGCCCCGACTGGGACCGCGCGCTCCTGCTGTCGTTCGCGACACCGCGCGAGCCCGCTCCCCGATAGCGGCATCCGCGCGGCCCGATACCGGCCTCGCCCTAGAACACCGAACGGTTTGATCGCCGTCGCGAGACGCGACGGTGCGAGGTGGATCCGGGCGCACGCCCGAAGCGCAGCGAGGAGCGTAGTGTCCCTACGTGACGAGCGAGCATCGGACGTACGCCCGGAGGCGCCCGCAACGTCGCGTCGCAGCAGGCGATTCAAACCGTTCGGTGTTCTAGGCACTACCCTCGCGGCCGAACCCGAGCGCCGCGACATCGGTCGCGTGCTTGAGCATCCATCGTCGCAGGCGGCTCCGGTGGATGCCGAGCGCGCGCGCGGTGGTCGCGATGCGGCCCTCGTGCTCGCGGAGCGCCGCGAGGACCTCGTCCGTCGAGGGCATCGGCACCTCCGGAAGGTCCTCGGGCTCGTCGGGCTCGGCGGCCGCGACGCCCGGTGGAGCGGTCGGGATACCGTGGCCGACGTCGGGATCGAGCAGGGTGGCGTCGAGGTCAGTCCGGCGCGCGATCGCGCGGCCGATCGCCTGCTGGACCTCGGTCTGTAGCTCGCGGACGTTCCCGGGCCACGGCCGGAGCAGGCACGCCTCGACGAACGACGCGTGTACGTTCACCGGCACGGTCGCGCGTCGCAGCTCGCGGGCGATCAGGTACGGGAGGTCCTCCTTGCGCTCGCGCAGCGCGGGCAGGTGGATCGCCGGTCGGCCGACGCGGAAGAACAGATCCTCGCGGAAGCCGCGGTCGGCGACCATCGCCCGGAGGTCGCGGTGCGTCGCGGTGACCAGCCGGAACTTGATCTTGATCGGATGCGAGGCACCGACCGGCAGGACCTCGCGGGTCTCGAGCACGCGCAGCAGCTTGGCCTGCACCGTCAGCCCGAGCTCGGCGATCTCGTCGAGGAAGATCGTCCCACCATCGGCGGCCTGGAGGTAGCCCGTGGCGTCGGCGTGCGCGCCGGAGAACGCGCCGCGCCGCGCGCCGAACAGCAGGCGCTCGGCGAGACCCTCGGTGATCGTCGCGCAGTTGACCGCGACGAACGGACCGCTGCTCGACGGCCCGAGATCGTGGAACGCGCGGGCGGCGAGCTCCTTGCCCGCGCCGCTCTCGCCGTGCACGTGCAGGGTCGCCGAGGTGCTCGCGGCGTGCGCGATCTCGTGCCAGGTCTGCTGCATGGTCGGGCCGAGGACGAACGCCTCGGTCGACAGCGTGGTCGATGCCAGGAACGCGCGGATGTCGGGGAGGAGGAGGAACAGCGACTCGCCGGCGCGGAGCACGTGGAGCCCGGGCCCGAGCTGGACCGTCTCACGCACCGGATTGCCATCGACCGCGGTGCCGTTGCGGCTCCCGAGGTCCGAGACCTTCCAGCCATCGGCGGTCGGCTCGATGCGGGCGTGCTGGCGCGACAGCAGCGAATCGTTGACACCGCCGTCGGCTGGCTGCCCGCGCCCGATCTGTACGCCCCGGGCGCCGCCGGGGATCACCTGCGTGGTGGGCTCGCGGCCAGAGAACACCAGGACCACGCCGGGCGTCGCCGCGCCCTCGGCGGGCGTCTGCGCGCCCCACGACATCTGCGTGCGGGTTTCGGTGGGTTCACTCATGCACGTTGGACCGATATATCATGGCGACGAGGGGCTCCAGGCTCGGGCGCGGCGAGGCGCGGCGAGGGCGATCGCTCTCGAAGCAATGATCGCGCCGTGCGCTGCGAAACCGCTGGCCGGCCTGTGGCCGCGCGGCGGTCGCACGCGCCGTCGAGCGTGAGAAGCTCGGCGAGGTCGACGACTTGCGTCGCGAGGCTGGTGGTACGACCTGTGCTTGGCAGATCCGCGAGGTCTGCTGCGATGTCCACCAACCGTGCCTGTGCTGTGTCGCCCTGGCTCAAGGCTGTCGAGCTCGCCAACGCGCGGCTCGCGACCTATGACCCGACCGTGAGTGATTCGATGGATGCGCTCGGCAACGACGTGCTGATCGCGCTCCACGCGGCGGTGCACGAGTTCGCGGAGGGGCTGCGCAGTCTCGGCGTCGCCGACGCCGACATCATCGAGCGCGAACGAGCGCGGATGATCTCCGCCGGGGAGACCCGCGGCGTGGATCCGCGGGCGTGGACGGCGGCGGTGAACAGCCTCTTCGGTCAGGTCGTCGCTCGGGTCGTCGAGGCTGCGGGCGGCGAGGTCCAGGCCTCGATCATCGGCCGCCCGTAGCTGGCGAGTGGTGAGGTCGACCAGCGGTCGACCACGGGACGACCTGGTGCGCCGCCACGTACGACCGCCGGCGATCCACGCGTCCCCGTGTGTTTCGGCCTGGCCCTTTCTCTGCAGTCTGTCGTGGCGCGGCGGCGTCGGTACGACGTCGCGCGTTCATCTCCACCCCGGTTCGCGCGGAGGCTCATGGTCGCCGACGACATCGACACGCCCCACGCCCTCGTCGACCAGGCGTGGGACCTGTACGACGCTCGCAACCTGAACCTCGCGATCGGCCGCGCCGCGCAGGCCATGGCCGCGCTCGTCGCGATGGGTGAGGGGCGCTCGCCCGATGCCGCGAACGCGTGCGACGCCCTCGCCAATGCAGCGCTCGACCTCGCCGAGTATCCCGTCGCGCTGGCGGCAAGCGCGCGCGCCGACGAGATCCTCGACGAGACCCCGGCGATCGACGACCCGAACCTACGGGCGCTTCGCTTCGCGGTCGCGGTGACCCGGGTCCGCGCGCATCGCAGCGCCGGTAGCTACGACCTCGCGCAGTGGCGGCTCGATCAGCTGACCGCGACGATGGCCACCGCGGCCGGTCCGGTTGGCGATCGCGCGGTCCTCCTGAACGAGCTGGGAATCACCTGCACGTACCGCGGCGACTTCGGCCGCGCCCAGCGCGCATATCTCGAGGCGATGAGCCTCGTGCTGGCGCGCGGCGACGCCGCACTCGAGGCCGCGCTTCTCCACAATCTCGGCGGGGTCTACCACGCGATGGGCGAGCTCCTGCGCGCGGAGCGCTACGCGCGTGCGGGCCTGTCGCTGCGCAGGGCCCCGCTGGCAGTCGCTGCCGACTCGGTCGCGCTGGCGGCGATCGTGATCGACGCCGGGCGCGCCGCCGAGGCGCGGTGGCTGGTCGTCGAGGCGCTCCAGGTCTACGAGGCGGCGTTCCCGGCGGGGCACGTCGAGTGCGGCGTCGCGACGGTCCTGCTGGCGCGCATCGATCTCGAGCTCGGGGATCTCGACGATGCCGGTGCGCTCGCGCGTCGTGGGGTGGCGCTGCTCACCCGTTATCTCGGTGAGGCCCACCCGAAGGTCGCCGACGCGCGCGCGACCCTCGCGCTCGCCGCGTGGCAGGCCGGCGATCGCGAGGTCGCCCTTGCGGAGCTCGCGAGCGCGCACGCCGTGTGCGTCATCGCGCTCGGCTCCGAGCACCCGCGTGCCCGCGAGGTCGCCACGCTGGTCCGCACCTGGCAGTGCGCCATCACCGCGGCCGTCAGCTGAGCTACCGAGGCGCGTCGACCAGCGCCGCCAGCTCGTGCGCCCACGGCAGCGGGTTGCGCACCAGCGCCCGGCGATGCAGCGCGGCGGATCGCGCATCGCCGATCAGCACGCATGCGCGCGCCTCGAGGTAGTCCAGCGTGGCCGCGAACTGGCGCACGCGGTGGAGCTGGCCGCGCCGCACCGACGGCCGCGCGAGCGCCAGCCGGGCGCGTGCTCGCCGACCATCGCCGACGTGCAGATCGACCAGCACGTGGCCGAGCAGCGCGTTGTAGTGCGGCAAGAAGAATTCGCGGGTCGGCCACGCCGCGAGCGCGGCATCGATGCGGCGATGGATCTCGGTGGGCGTGTCGTGATCGAGCCAGGTGCGGACCAGCGGGCCGGTCTGCAGGAACGCGAGCGCGAACCGGTCGCCGCGGGTCTCGGCGGCCTGGATCGCGGCGGGCACCTGGCGGCGCAGCTCGTCGCGCTGACCGAGCCAGGCGCGCGACCAGAGCTCGACGAGCTGCGCGGTGGTCATCTCCCAGCTGAGGCCGCCGATGTCCGCGGTCAGGTAGCGCTGCTTGGTGCGATCGCAGGCATCGATCACGTCGCGATACCGTCCACCGAAGAACGCCGTGACCGCGTGCGCGGCCGTCACGATGACGTCGAGGCGTGGGTTCGCGAGCTCGGCCGCCATCGCGACCGCCTGGCGCAGCAGGGTCTGGCTGTCGGCGTAGCTCCGCGCCGAGCGGAAGCACGCCTCGTAGGTGATCGCCCGCGCAACTCGCACCGGCTCGCCGAGATCGAGGGCGCGCAGCGCCGCGCGGCTCTGGAGCGCCGCGGCGCGGACGTAGTCGATCAGCGCGATGCCGGTGCCGATCGACTCGCAGGCATCGACGGCGAGGAGGTCGCTGCGCGCGATCGCGGCCTCGGCCCGCGGGGTGAAGCCGAGCCCCCGGAGCATCAGTCGCGCGCGGTTGGCGCCGACGCGCACGAGGGCCTCGGCGTTGGTCGAGGGGAATCGCTCGCCGACCGCGTCGAGGACGCGCGTCATCGCGGCGAGGCCATCGACGACGTGGCCGCTGCGCAGGTACGCCTCGGCGGCGCGGCGCCGCAACTCGAGCGCGACAGCCGCGGGGGCGGCGCCGGCGGCGGTGAGAAACGCCTCGGCCGCCTTGGGGCCCGAGCCGGCCGCGGCGAGCGCCTCGGCGCGCGCGACCTGCAGCTGGTGTTGACGCGATCGATCGAGGTCGCCGCGCGCGAGCAGCTGTCCGCTGAGGTCGGCGATGTGCTGGAAGCCGACCTGCTGGCGTGCGTCGCGCGCGGCCACGAGCAGGGCCTTGGCGGCGGCGTCGCTCGCGCCCGCTTGCAGGTAGTGCTCCGCGACCACGACCGCATCGGTGCCGTGCATCTGCTCGAGCCAGCGCGCGGCATCGCGGTGCCCGGTGACGCGATCGGGCTCGGTCAGCATGGCGTACGCGCCTTCGCGGATGAGCATGTGTCGGAACGCGAATTCGCGTTCCTCGCGGTAGCGACTGCTGGGGCGCTCGACCAGCACCTCGAGCTGGACCAGGCGGGTCAGCGCCTCGTCGAGCGCCAGCGCCGCGTCGCCGTTCGCCTCGATCAGCGCGCGTACGCCGCCCTGCCAGAACACGAGGCCGAACACGCTGGCGGCGCGCAGCACCAGGCGCTCGCGGGCCGCGAATCCCTGGAGGCGCGCCTGGACCGACGCGAGGACGGTCTCGGGCAGCGTGATCTCGTCGCGGGATTCGGCCCGGCGCGAGACCGAGCGGGCGAGCTCCTCGAGGAAGAACGGGTTGCCTTCGGCGGCGTCGAGGATCTGCGCGAGCACCGGGTCGCTGATGTCGCCGAGCGCCGCCTTGACCATGCGCTCCGCGGCGCGGCGCGAGAGCGGGCCGAGGCGCAGCACGCTCGGGGCGCGGCGGTCCCACAGGCGCGGAAATCGCTCCAGCAGCTCGGGGCGCGCGAACGCGATGACCAGCACGCGGCCCGTCGGCATCGACGTGAGCAGGCGTTCGATCAGCTCCAGGCTCGGGCGATCCGCCCAGTGGAGGTCGTCGAGCAGCAGGACCAGCGGACGGCGCCGCGCGACGTCATCGACGTACTGGATCAGCGCGCTCGCGGCGCGATCCAGGATGACCGCGGGGTCCTCCCACTTGCGCCGTTCCGTCGGGCGAAGCCGCAGCAGATCCGCCAGGCCGCTGGCGATCGCCGCGCGCTCCTCCGCATGGTCATGATGTGCGACCGCGCGGTCGATGGTGTCGCGGACCGCGTCCTCGGCGGCGTCGCTCGCGACCTCCAGGTGCCCGCGGAGCAGGCTCTCGACCAGCGCGAACGGCGTCTCGGTCGCGCCCAGGTCGCCGAATCCCGACCAGACCAGCGGCGGCGTCGACGCGTCGTCGAGGCGCGCGCGCACCTCGTACTCGAGACGCGACTTCCCGGCCCCGGCCGGCGCGAGCACGAGCGCGGCCCGCGGGGTCTCGTCCTCCACGACGCGGGCGTACATCGTCGCGAGCTGGCGCAGCTCGGCGTCGCGGCCGACACACGGGCTGTCGCGGCCGAGGATCCGTGGCGCGGCGCCCTGGCGACGGCCCCACAGCACCAGCGCGTCGTCGCGGCCGTGGATGTCGAAGCGACTGTCGAGCAGGCCGCGGGTCAGCGCGTCGATCCGGATCTGGCCGACCTCGCCGGCGCGGGCGAGGAGGCGCGCGCGCTGTTCGAGGGCATGGCCATCGCGGCCGGGGCGGCCGGTGACGATCGCGATCGCGGCATCCGGGACGCTCGCGCGCACGAACAGCGCCAGCGACGCGGCACGCCGACACAGATCGCGCGCAGGTTCGGCCTGGGTCCAGGCGATCCGCAGCTCGCCGTCATCGAGGGACCAGCGCGGCGGGAGCTCCGCGCTCGCCGTGATGCAGAACCGCTGAAGCACCGCGGGTGGCGCGTGGATCGCGACCATCGCGGCCAGGCGTGCCTCGCCGGTCATCGCGATCGTCGTCGTGCGCGGGGCGATGGCGCGCAGCGCGGTGATCAGCTCCGCGGCGCTGGCCGGGCGATCGGCGGGCGACTTCTGCAGGAGCGCGGCGATCACCTGCGCCAGCGCGTCGGGCAGGTGCGGCATCGTGGGCAGCGGATCATGGAGCACGCGCGCGATCGCCGCGGAGGCGCTCGCGGCCTCGTACAGGCGCTGCCCGCTGGCGATCTCGTACAGCACGACGCCCAGCGCGAAGAGATCGGCCCGCGCATCGACCGTTTCGCCGCGGCACTGCTCGGGTGCCATGTACGAGGGCGTGCCGAGGACCGCGCCGGCGGTGGTGTCGAACAGCGGATCCGCGCGGTGCGCGACCCCGAAGTCGAGCAGCACCGCCGTCGCCGGATCGCAGTCGGACAGGAAGATGTTCGACGGCTTCACGTCGCGGTGGACGACGCCGCGATCGTGCGCCGCCGCCAGGCCGCTGGCGATGCGGACCCCGAGGGCCACGGTCTCTTCGACGGTCAGCGGGCCGGCCGAGGTGACCTGCGCGAGGTCGCCGCCGATCAACCACTCGGTGGCGAGGTACATGCGGCCGTCGTCGGCCTCGCCGGCATCGACCAGCTTGATGACCGCGGGATGGTCGAGCCCGCGGACGATCTCCGCTTCACGCTGGAAGCGTGCCGCCATCCGGGGCGACCCGGGGCGCAGGAGCTTGATCGCGACCGTCGCATCGCTGGCGAGGTCCTTGCCGCGCCACAGCGCGGTCTGGCTCACGCTGTTGCGCGCCACCAGGTGCTCGAGTGCGAAGCGGTCGGCGAGAAGCGGCATGCCGTGGTTCGGTCAGCGCGCCGCGCGCCCGCGGTCGTCGAATCCGGCCGTGGTGAGGATCCAGTGGTGGACGGGGAGGGCGAGGTAGCGATCGCGCGTGTGCGGGTTCTTGATGCGCGCGGCGCGGGCATGCACCTGCGCGGCGGCGGTGGCGACCGCGGCGCGGCCGTCGCTGGCCCGGCCGCTGGCGAGCAGCGCCTCGACGTGCGCCCGCCAGACCCACGTGTCGCCCTCGACCTGCTGGTCGGGAGGCAGTTGCGCGACGGCGCGGCCCGCGTGGGCGAGGGCGGCTTCCGGGGCGCCGAGGGCGAGGTGTGCGAGCGCGGCGATCGCGCTCGCGTACGCTCCGACCACGTCGGCATCGTCGGTCACCTCACCGGTGACCGCGAGCGCCGCTGCGGGCCGCCCACGTTCCAGCTCGAGGCGCGCCAGGTAGACCTGGGACAGCCGCGCCATGCGCTTGATGCTGGCGCCGACGCACGTGTCGATCGACGTCCGGAGCTCGGCCTCGGCCTCGTCCCACCGCGCCAGCGCGAGCAGCGCGAGGCCGAGGTTCTGCCGGGCCGATGCGACCTGATCGACCAGGCTCAGCCGCTGGCCGATGTGGATCGCCTTGCGCAGCTCCACTTCGGCGTGCGCGAAGTCACCGAGCTCGATCATGATGAACGCGGCGTTGGTGCGCTCGATCAGCACGTGTCGGTGCAGGCCATTGGCTTCGAAGGCCACGCACGCGGCGCGTTCGCACTCGAGCGCGGCTTCCAGATCGGTCTCGATCGTCCGGACGATCGCTTCGGTGGCCCACAGCCACGCCGTCCCGACGCGCTCGAGATCGCGCGAGGTCCCGAGCAGGCGTTGCAGCGCGGGGTCGCGCGGGGCGATGCGCCCTTCGATCAGGAGCGCTCCGGCGACCGCGGCGTGGGCTTGGTTGGCGAGGTCGAGCGTGCCCTCGGCGGGCGCGACGCTGGGCAGGAGGTGCCACCACGCGAGCAACCGATCGATCTCGCCGCGCCGATGACACAGCGTGGCCGCTTCGCGGATCGCGCGAAACCACATGTTCGATCCAGGCGCGGCCATCTCGAGCAAGCGCAGCGTCTCGGTGACCGCGCGCGCGACGTCGGCGCCCTGCCACTGCTCGGCCTCGACGCGCGCCAGCCCCAGCGCGAGCGCCGCTTCGCCCGTCGCCCCGGCGCGCACCCCGCGATTCGCGAGATCCACGACCGCGGGTAGGTCGTGGGCCAGGAGCGCCTGCTCCGCAGCACGGACGTACCAGGGCACCGCGAGCAAGGGTTCGTCGCCGCGCTCGAAGTGCGTCGCGATCTCGACCGGGGCGCGCTCGCCGTGCTCCGCCAGCCAGCGTGCGGCGAGCCGGTGGCCCGCGGCGCGATCGACCGCGGTCAGCGTGTCATAGGCCGCGTCGCGCAGCAGCGCATGTCCAAAGCTCAGCTCGCGCGTGCCGGCGATCGCGCTGGTCGCGCGCGCCGAGATGATCTCGGCCGCGATCAGCGTCTCGATCGCGCCGCGGATGCTGCCGAGCTCACCATCGCCCTGAAGTACCGCCTCGACCCCGGCGAGCCAGAAGCGCTGGCCGAACAGGCTCGCGGCGCGCAGCACCCGCCGCGCGAGCTCGGGCAGCGACGCCAGCCGGGTCTGGGCCATCGCGACGACCGTCGGCGGCAGCGCCATCGCGTCATCGACGCCGCCGGTCGCGACGTGGCGGATCAGCTCCTCGAGAAAGAACGGATTGCCGGCGGCGGCGGCGACCAGGCGCTCGACGACGTCGGCCTCGATCGCCGGCCCCATCGACGCGCGCACGAAGGCCGCGCTGACCCGCGGGCTGAGCGCTTCGATCCGGATCTCGTGGACGTGCGCTCGCGACCAGAGCGTCGGGAAGCGATCGCGCACGTCGGGTCGAGCGGTGGCGATGAGATACACCGGCAGATCGGCCAGGAGCGGCAGCGCGGCCTCGAACATCGCGATCGTCGGCGCGTCGCACCAGTGCAGGTCCTCGAGGATGATCACCAGGGGTTGTGCGGTCGCCTCCGCGACCAGCCACTCCTGCCAGGCGAGCTTGACCGCGTCGACGTGCGGTGCGGCCGCGTGCTGGGTCTCACCGTCGGCGACGCTGGCGTAGCTGAGCACCTCGACGAACACGCGCTCGCAGCGCGCGGCGTCGATCGGCGTCATCACCACGGCGAGGCGCTGGCGGAGGCGCATCGCGACCACCGCTGCGCTGTCGCGCTCGCCCAGCCCGAGCGCGCGACGGAGCACGCCGATCAGCACGCTGAGCGGCGCGGTGCTGGTGAAGGGTGTCGCGTGCGCGGTCCAGAGCTCGGCACCGGAGATCCGTTGCGCCAGCTCGTAAACGAGCCGGGTCTTGCCGGCGCCGGGTTCACCCAGCACGAGCGCGACGCGCGCGGCGCGATCATCGACGCAGCCGAGGAAGCCGCCTTCGAGCGCGTCGAGCTCGACCGCGCGCCCGCTGAACGGCGTCCGCCGGCCGAGGAGGCGCCGCGGCTCCTCGACCGAATACTCGGCGATCACGCGCCGGTCGTCGCCGGCGTGGGCGAGCTCGAAGCGGCCCTCGAGCAGGAGTCCGGACGTCGCGTCGACGTAGACGCCGCCGGCGCGCTGACGCTCGACCAGGTCTGTGAGGCTCTCGACCAGGGCCCCGACGGGTTGCTCGCCCACGATCTCGGTCGCCCCGGTCGCGATCCCGATCCGGAGGCCCGGCGCGCTGGCGGCCGCGCGCATCGCGAGGCGCGCGGCCCGGAACGCGAGATCGCGCGGTGAGCCTTCGCCTTCGATCACCGCGATGAACGACCCGTTGCGGAGGGGCTCGATGCGCGCGCCGAACTGGGACGCGAGCGACTCCATCTCGCTGCGCCCCGTGCCGGGCAGGCTCTGGGTGGACGCCGTGTCCTGCACCGGATCGACGGGCAGCGGTGTCGCGAGCACGACGGAGATCACGCGGCGCTCGGCCGCGCTGAGGCCCCGCGCGCCGCGGCTCCGGGTCGGGGCGGCCTGCGTGCCGCGCAGCGTAGCAAGGACGTCGGCGGCCGAGGCCGGGCGCGCCGCAGGGTCCTTGGCGACGAGCTGCGCGATCAGCTGATCGAGCTCGTCGGCGATCGTCGGCACGGTGGCGGAGACCCGCGGCGCGGTCTCGAACAGGATCTTCGCCATCGTCGCCGACGACGAGGTCGCGCCGAACATCCGGACCCCGGTGATGCACTCGTAGAGCAGGCAGCCCACGGCGAAGAGGTCGGTGCGCACGTCGATCGCGTGACCGCGGCACTGCTCCGGCGACATATAGGAGGGCGTGCCGACCACCATCCCCGGTGCGGTGAGCGCGACCGTCGCATCGGTCAGATGGGCGATGCCGAAATCGAGCAGCACGGCGCTGCTTGCCGCGCCCCCGGGCAGGAACACGTTCGACGGCTTCAGGTCACGGTGCACGATGCTGGCGCCGTGGGCAGCGTCGAGCGCTTCGAGCACGCGCTCGGCGAGGGTGATCGCGTCGTCGATCGTGAGCGGGCCGCTGCGCAACCGCTTCGCGAGATCCTCGCCCTCGAGCCACTCCATGACGAGGTAGACCCGACCATCGGTCAGGCCGCCCTGGCCGAGGAGCCGGACGATCGCCGGATGGCCGAGGTCGCGCAGCACGCGCGCCTCGCGCGCGAGGCGCTGCGCGGCGTGCAGGTCGCCGCTGTGAACGACCTTGAGCGCGACTTCTCGGTCCAGCCACGTGTCGATCGCGCGATAGACCCGGCTCAGCCCGGTCTCGCTCACCAGCGCGACAAGCCGATAGCGGTCGTCGACGACGTCGCTGCCTCCCACTGGCGCAGTTTGCCACAACGCTCGCGAGCGTGAGAGCCGCGGCGCCGTCGGAATGGTCGGCCACTGGTCGGCCGCGGGCCGGCCAGCGATCGCAGGTGTCGCGCGCGCGCGCTCGCTTGACTTCGCGCCTGATCGCCGTCGGTGCAAGCGTGAGATTTTCCGGTGACGGTGACGTCGCGTCGCCTGGAGATCACCGCGCTAGCCGACGATCCGCACCGCCTTGCCGCGGCTGCGCGGCAGCGTCCCCGAGGGCACGACCTTCACCGCGAGCCGCACGCCGAGCGCGGCTTCCAGCTCCTGTGCGAGGCTGGCGGCCAGGGCCGCGCGCACGTCACCGACGCGCTCGCTCCGCGACTCGACGCGCACCTCGATAGCGCCGCCGGTCCGGCCCAGTTGCACGACCGATCCGAACTCGGCGCGCGCGTGGACGACGTCTTCCACGTCGAGTGGTACGAACGCGCGACCATCGAGCTCGATCGCGTCCTCCCGGCGCCCGCGCACGGGCTCCATGCGCACGAGCGTGCGACCGCAGTGGCACGGTGCTGGCACAAGCCGGGTGACATCGCCGGTGCGGTAACGAACCAGGGGCATCGCTTCCCGGGTGAGGGTCGTCAGGACGAGCTCGCCGCGATCGCCGATCGGCAGTGGCCGACCCGTGAGCGGGTCGACCACCTCGGGCAGGAAGTGGTCCTCGGCGATGTGGAGACCTCCGGCCTCGCAGGCGTTCGCGACTCCTGGCCCGATGATCTCCGAGAGTCCATAGGCCTCGTAGACCTGGGCGCCCCAGCCCTCAGAGAGGCGGGCGCGTAGCCGCTCGCCCATCGGTTCTCCGCCGACGACGAGGGACGTGAGCGGGAGGCGGCGCGGGTCGATCCCCGCGCGCGCGGCCGCTTCCAGGAGGGTGAGCGCGTAGGTCGGCGTGCACAGGAGCGTTGTCGCCCGGAAGTCGTCGAGCAGACGGATCTGGCGGGCCTCGTCACCGACCCCGGCGGGCACGACCAGCGCACCCATCCGTTCGGCCGCAGCCTGGAATCCGGCGCCGCCGGTCGTGAGCCCGTAGCCGAACGCGTTGTGGACCGACGAACCGGCGCGTACCCCCGCCGCTGCCAGGCCACGAGCGACGAGCTCCGCCCACAGCTCGAGGTCGCCGTGCGTGTACGCGCAGGCGGTCGGCGAGCCGGTCGTGCCGGAGGAGGTCAACGCGCGCGCGATCGCGGTGGGCGCGACCGCCAGGGCGCCGAACGGGTAGGCGGCCCGCAGATGGTCCTTGGTCGTGAACGGCAACGCGGCGACATCGTCGACCGACGTGATCGGTCGATCGACGGCGTGGAGCACGCGCCGGCCGAGGTCGGACGCGCGGGCGCACTCGACCGCGTGCGCGAGGCGTCGGCCTTGCAGCCGCCGCAACTCGCCGCGATGCATCCGCTCGTGCGGCGGATCCCAGATCGACCCTGCCGCGGTCAGCATGGCCGATCGATCCGGGGCGGGGTCCGGTCCTCGTGTCGCTCGAGCCACGCGCTGTACTCGGCGTAGTGGCCGTAGAGGCCATCGATGTTCTCGATGTCGAACCCGTCGAAGGGCTGGCCATCGCGTCCCGGCAGGCGCTGGACGTACTCGACGAAGGTCCCGAAGGCGTGCGCGGGTGCGGTGAAGGTCTGGCGGAGCCCGGCGCCGGTGCGGTCGTCGGCGTAGGTCAGGACCGGCGTCATGAACGCGACGCCGCGCGCCTCGAGCGCGCGACGCACGTCATCGAGGTCGACCCGCGGATCGACGCTGTAGGCCACGTGCTGGATGCCCTCGCCGTAGCGCCGTACGAACTCGTTGATCGGCGATCGCTCCGAGGCGCTGACCGACAGGCCGGTCATGATGCCCCAGGGCGCGCCCTCGGTCGCGCCGTTGGTGAGCGCGATGTGGGTCGCGGGGAAGCGCCGGGTCTCGAGGCGGACGTGGGTGTGAAAGCCGAGCTGCGCCCAGCCTGCGATGAACGGCTGCTCGTTCGTGAGCCGCCCCGCGTACGTCACGTGATCGATGTGGCGGATCGCGCGCAGCAGATCGTTGGTCCCGGTCGTGCTTGATGGCTGCATGCCTGCGGCGTTCAGCAAGCGCCGTGCCGCAGCCGGGGGCGAACCGTATGCAGACCAGTCACGTGCTAGCGTCCAGCGTGGTCGACCACGAGCGGTTCGAGACCATCTCTGTGGCGGGGCGAGGCGCCATGGGCGTCGTGTATCGCGCGCGCGATCGGGTCTCGGGCGGCAGCGTCGCGGTGAAGGTCATCTCCGGTGCCGACGCGCGCGCCCGCGATCGGTTCCGGCGCGAGACCCGCGTTCTCGCGTCCCTCGCGCACCCGGCGATCGTCCGCTTCGTCGCGGATGGCGAGACCGCCGATGGCCAGCTCTTCCTGGCGATGGAGTGGCTCGACGGCGAGACCCTGGCCGAGCGGCTGCTGCGCGGCGCCCTGTCGCTCGAGGACGCGCGGCGGGTCGCGCTCCGCCTCGCGCAGGCGCTCGCGGCGGCTCACGCCGCGGGCGTCGTGCATCGCGACGTGAAGCCGTCGAACATCTATCTCGTACACGGCGACCCGGGTCGCGCCGTGTTGCTCGACTTCGGGATCGCCCAGGTCGCCGCCGCGACCCACGCGTTGACGGCCGCGGGCGCCGTCGTCGGAACACCGGCCTACATGGCGCCCGAACAGTGTCGCGGCAACGCGATCGACGAGCGCTCGGATCTCTTTGCGCTCGGTTGCGTCCTCTACGAGGCGATCTCCGGCGCGCAGGCGTTCGGCGCCCCGACCTCGCACGCGATCATGGCCAAGGTCCTGTTCGTGACGCCGGAGTCGCTGCGCGATCGCTTCGGCGCGCCCGAGGCGCTGGCTGCGCTGGTCGCCCGCCTCCTGATCAAGGATCCCATCGCGCGGCCGGCGAGCGCGGCGCTGGTGGCGAGCGAGCTCGAGGCCATGCAGCTCCCGTCGATGGCGACGGCGAAGGCGCGACAGCGCGGGCTCACGGCCGAGGAGAAGCAGCTCGCGGCGGTGGTCTTCGCCCGGCACCTCGGCCTGAGCGACGAGACCGCGACCCGGTCGACCGCGGTGCTCGGTCCCGGCGGTCCGGCGGGTATCGAGACCGCGATCGCCGCGAACGCCGAGCGCTACGGCGCGCGGCTGGAGTGGCTGCGCGACGGATCGGTGGTCGCGATCTTGACGGGCAGCGGCGCGGCGCACGACCTCGCCGCGAGCGCCGCGCGCTTCGCGCTGGACCTGCACCGGGCGATGCCGTCGAGCCCGGTCGCGCTCGTGTCCCGGCGGGTCGAGCTGCGCCTCGGCAGCCCGCCGATCGGCGCGAGCATCGACGATGCGGCGCAGCTGCTCGGCGCCGCACCGGCCGGCCGGATCTCGGTCGACGCGACCACCGCGGCGCTGCTCGAGACACGCTTCATGATCATCGATGGGGTCGAGCTGCGCGCCGAGCGCGGGATCGAAGCGCCCCGGCTGCTCATCGGGCGGCCATCGCCGTGCGTGGGCCGCGACGACGAGCTGGCGATGCTCGGCGGCGTGCTCGCGGACTGCATCGCCGATTCATCCGCGCGCCTGGTCTTGATCGAAGCGCCGGCCGGAACCGGCAAGACCCGCCTGGTCGGCGAGTTCCTTGCTCACGCGGCGCGCGACGGCCTCGCGGTCGCGGCCTGGCGCGGCGCCGCCGACCCGATCAGCGCGGGCGCGCCGTTCGCGCAGGTCGCGCGCCTCGTGCGCGATGCGTTGGGGATCGTCGACGAGGAGCCGGTCGAGGCGCGCCTGGCACGGATCGCCCAGCGGGTCGCGCGCGTGGTGCCGGAGGTGGATCAGCGGCGCGTCGCGGTGTTCCTCGCCGAGCTGATTGGACTGTCGCAGGCCGACACGCCAGCCCTCGAGCTCGAGCGGGCGCGC
>JAIOQA010000477.1 GCA_021413675.1 Deltaproteobacteria bacterium
CTCGACGAGGCGCTCGCGCCAGCTGCTCTGGTAGCGGAGATGGGCCTGTCACCCGGGATGGCCGACGTGCATCCGATGGTCCTGGGAGTCGACGTCGCGCACGGGGCGGAGATGCGTGTCGTGATCTGCGGCGCTGCGCCGAGCTGGGGCGGGACCGCGCAGCTCGCGTTTCGCTACGAAGCTGCGCTTTCCGACCTGGAGCGCGCCTTCGCTGGGGCGAGCCGCGGAATGCCCCTCGAGCACGCCCCATTCACGCGCAGCGTCGCCTTCGTCAGCGGCGACCGGTACTACACGGACGGCGGCGATGCCGCGCTCGATTGTCTGATGACGCCGTCGCATCCGGGCCTCGCGGCGCGCGTCGAGGCGCTCCAGGTCGAGCGAGCCCGACGGCTCCTGCCCAGGTGATCGGCGTGTGGCCCTGGCTGTCCGCGCGACCTCGGCGCCGCGCGCGGGTCAGGGCTTCGCGGGCTCGGGCTGCGAGGCGGTGATCGCCATGCGCGCGATCTCGTCCTGGTCATCGCTCGGCGCCGCGGTCTCGGTGGTGCCGCCATTGGCGTGCACCCGATCGAACGCATCGACCGCGTCCGGATCGAACTTGACGCCGCGCTGGCGGCGGATCTCGGCGATCGCGTCCTCGATCGACCACGCGTCCTTGTAGTGGCGCGTGTGGGTGAGCGCGTCGAAGACGTCGGCGACCGCGACGATGCGGCCGGCGAGCGGGATGGCGTCGCGCGACTTGCCGGCGGGATAGCCGCCACCGTCCCACGCCTCGTGGTGGTGGAGCGCGATGGTCTCGGCGAGCTTGGTCAGCGGCGAGTGGCCGCCGGACAGCAGGCGCGCACCGATCGTGGTGTGCTGCTTCATCACCGCGAACTCGTCGGGATCGAGCGGCCCCGGCTTGAGCAGCACGCGATCCGGGACGCCGATCTTGCCGACGTCGTGGAGGCGCGCGGCGAGGCCGAGCAGATCGACGAACCGCCGCTCCGCGGACATCTCGATGGCGATCAGGCGGGCGAGGTAGCCGACGCGCCAGGTGTGGCGGCCGGTCTGGTCGTCGCGGTACTCCGCGGCGCGCGCGAGCCTCACCAGCATCTCGGCGTGGGCGTGGCGCAACTCGGACTCGCTGAGCTGGACCTGCTCCGCGAGCACGCGGTGGACGTCGCGACGGTCGAGCAGGTTGCGCAGCCGCGCCATCAGCTCGTGGTGATCGAACGGGCGGGTGAGGAAGTCGGTGGCGCCGAGCTGGAGGGCGCGTTGCCGCGACTCCGGCCGGGGATCGGAGGTCAGGACGACGATGGGGATGAAGCAATTGTCGGCCAGCCGCTGACCGAGCTCGGCGAGCACGTCGAAGCCGTCGCGCCCGGGCATGTGGAGATCGAGGAGCACCAGATCGGCGTCGAGGCGGCCGATGTCGTCGAGCACCTCGCCGCCGCCGCTGGCGGTTGCGACATCGGTGTAGCCGTGCCGGTTGAGCAGCCGGCGCAGGTACGTCTGGTTGTCGACGTCGTCGTCCACGACCAGGATGCGAAAGCGCGACGGATCGTGCACGGGGACACGATCGTAGCCGGACCGCGGGCGCGCGACCATGCGCGCAGCGGCGGATCGCCATGATGTCGGCGCCGCGTTCGGCCGCGAGGCGAGCGGTCCGCGGGCTCGCGTGGGCTTATCCTGAGCATCATGCCGAGGCGGAACCACGCAGCGGAGGTCAGCGCGCTCGCGGTGGTCGTGCGCACGGCGGTCGGCGAGCTCGAGGCCAGCGGGCGGCCCCCGAGCGGCGCGACGATGGCCGCGCTCGCGTGCGTCGAGCGGTGGGTCGCCGGATCGCCCGTCACGGCCGCGGAGCTCGAGGCGGCCCGCGCGGCCGCGCATGGTGCCTCCGACAAGGCGCCGGACGGCGCCGCGGATCGCGCGGTGTCGTGGGCGAACGCGGCGGTCGGGAACCTCGCGTTCGTCGCGTCGAAGGCGCGCGGCTGGCAGAACGGCGAGCGCGCGGTGATGGACGCGGCGGAGTGCACGATCTCGTCGATCGGCGCGGACGCGCGCGGGATCTCCGAACGCCTCGAGGCGACGCGCGTGGCGGCGCTCGCGCGCGCGATCGCCTCCGGCGCGCTACCGAAGGCGCCCAGGGGCGCGACCGCGGCGGACAAGCCGCGCCGGATCAAGGCCGAGCTCGCGGCGTTCATCGGCGCGGTTCCGAGCGCGCGCCTCGCGGCGCTGAAGGCGATCGTCGATCCGGCGAAGCGGGGTGACGACGACGCGCTTCGCGCGCGGCTCACCGCGTGCAAGTACCCCGTTCACGAACCGGTGCTCGCCTTCGAGCGTCGCTACGGCGGCCTGGTGATGCCGGAGGCGCCGGGCTGCGAGGGCATGGACTTCTGGTTCGGGGCCTTCGCGTGTCTCGACGGCCGCAGCGGGGATGGTCCGCGGGGCGGCGCGGACCTTGCGCCCGCGGCAGGCGCCCTCGTGCCCGTCGTGCTCGCCCCGAACGACGTCATCTACTTCCTCGACGGGGACGGCGTCGCGTGGGCGCAGGACACCATCGAGGAGCCCGCGGCCACTCGCTTCGCGCGCGACGGCGATCGCATGGTGGCGCGGATCCTGATCTTCCAGATCGCGTTCGAGCGGCGCTTCACGGGCACGACGGAGGAGCTCGAGGGCCAGCACGGCGAGGAGGTCGCGACCGGGCTCGGGATGCCGCTGGTCGCGGAGGCGAGCGACGATCTCGCGCGCGTCTGGGCGGACGAGCGCTGCGTGGTGGTCGAGCATCGCCTCACCGACGGAGCGTGGCAGACGCTGAGCGCGCGCCGCGGCCGGAAACCGTCAGCGGGCTGATCGCGAACGTTGCGGGCCCGTGCTTCCGGGACTGACGATCATCCGCAATGCGTGGGCGCTAGCCTCGCTCGCGCGGGCCTGCGTCAGGCGTCGGCGCGGCTGCGTAGATCGGGACCGCGCCGGCGTCGGGATCGGCGTCGGGCTGCGCCGCGGCATCAGGTGCCGCGGCGTCCACCTGCGCGCTCGGGGCGTCCGGGGTTCGGACGTCATCCCCGCACGCCGACGTCGACGCGGCCACGCCGAACGCGAACAGGGCGGCGCGCCCGATCCGGGCGCGGGGCGCGGCGCGCGGGCCGACGCCGGCAAACGCCTCCGCGAGCGACGCTGCACAGAACGGACACGCGGGCTCGCTGACCCGCACGTGACGATGGCAATGCGGACAAGGCTCTAGCTGGCTCACGAGGTTCCTTTGCTCGGCACGGGTTCCACGATCAACTCGAACGTTCCGTGATCGAACGGCTCGCCGGGAGCTGGCTCGCGCAGGACGAGGCGCTCGCGCAGTCCCTCCCGATCGCGCTCGAGCGCGCGATGGTGACAGTACGGGTTGTCGCCGGGGCGACCGAACAGCACCGACGCGGTCCACGTGCAGCCCGCGCGGCAGGTGTCGGCGTAGTAGCAGGTGCGGCAGAAGCCGGTCAGATCGTCGACGGTCCGGTCGCGCGTGTAGCGCAGCGCGGTCGCGCGCTCCCACAGGTCGACGAGCGCGTGGTCGCGGATCGTGCCGCCGCCCCACTCGGTAGAAGGCAGCGACGGACAGCCCTTCACGAGGCCGTCCGACTCGATTCCCAGCGTGCTGCGCCCGGCCCCGCACGAGCCACCGTGGCCGCGCGGCAGCGAGCCGCGGAGTCGGCTCTCGTAGGGTCCGAAATATCCGAGGTTGTTGCCGGGATAGAAGCGGACGCCGTACTCCTGACAGCGCGCGACGAGCGCATCGACGAGCGGAAACAGCGCGAGCAGGTCGTAGGGCTGGAGCAGGACGTCGGGCTCGTCGGCGGCGCGGCCCATCGCGACCGTGAGCATCACCTGCCAGGCGATCGCACCCTCGCGCGCGAGCAGGTCGAGGATACCGGGCAGGTCCGGGAGGCTGAGGCGATTGATCTGCGTGTTGACGGTGAGCGCGACGCCGGCGTCGCGCAGCGCGCGCATCGCGGCGACCGCGTCGCGATGCGAGCCGTCCGATCCGCGCAGCCGGTCGTGCGTCGCCTCGGCGCCGTCGATCGAGACGCTCGCGCTGCCCAGCCCCGCGCTCGCCAGCGCGCGCGCGCGCGCGAGGTCGAGGCCGCGGCCGCCCGTGGTCATCGTGCAGTGCATCCCGCGCGCGCGGATGGCGCGGATGATGTCGGTGAGGTCCGGGCGCAGGTAGGCCTCGCCGCCGATCAGCGTCACCTCCATCACGCCGAGCTCGGCGAGCTGGCGCACCAGGTCGAGGCACTCGGCGGTGGTGAGCTCGTGCGGCCGCGCGACGCCGGCCCGCGAGCCGCAATGCCGGCAGGCCTGATCGCAGCGCAGCGTGACCTCCCACACCGCGTGACGCGGGCGGCTGCGGCGATCCTGCGGCCGCGCCTCGGCGAGCAGCGGCTGCGAGCGCGGCGCCGACGACCACACCGGCAACGCGACGCGCGGTCGCCGGGCGCGGAGCAGCGCGGCTCGGTCCTCCGCCTCGAGCGGGTCGCGCACGTCCTTCAAGCCGCGAGCAGAACATGCCGCGACATCGCCATCAACGTGAACGTCGCGAAGTCTCGGCGATGGCGGCGCGATGCTACGCTGCCAATCCCTGCCGACTCATGCCCATCGCCCCGTCGCGACCATCGCGATCGTCACGTTCGTCGCGCTGGTCCTCGAGCTGACGTCCACCCGGCTCTACGCGTACATCGGCAGCGCCCACGCGACCTCGACCGCGCTCTCGATCGCGCTGCTCGGGCTCGGCGTGGGCGCGTTCGTCCGGCTGCGCGTGCCGCGCTGGGCGGCGCCCGATCGAGCGGCCCCCGGGCTCGCGGCGGCGCTCCTCGGCCTGGCGGTGGCGGTGACATGCGGGCTGTCGTTGTCGTGGCTCGTGGTGCTATCGCTGGGGCCGTTCGCGTTCGTCGGGATGCTGGTCTCGGACGCGTATGCCGCCCGCGGCAGCGACAACGCCCTCGCGACCTACGCCGTCGATCTGGCGGCGGCGGCCGCGGGTTGTCTGGTCGCGCCACGGCTGCTCGGGCCGCTCGCCCCGACGGAGATCATCGCGATGCTCGGCGTCCTTGGGTGCGCGCTGGCGCTGGTGGTTGCGGAGCGCGTGCGCGCGGTGGCCGCGATCGCCGTGCTCGCCGTGGCCCACGTCGGCATGCTGGTGGCCGCGCGGGCCGAGGCGCTGCCGGATGGTCCGCTCGCGGCGCTGCTGCGTTCCGATCCGCACGGCGAGAAGGCGATGATCGAGCCCGGGCTGCGCGCGGAGGACGTGGTGGATTCGGCCTGGAGTCCGCTCGGGCGCCTGGACGTGCGCCGAGCGCCCGGCGCAGCGGACGCGCGACTCGGGGTGTTCACCGACGGGATGAGCCCGACGTACATGGTGAAGGAGGCCGACGCGCAGGCGGGCGCGTTCGAGGAGACCTGGGGCCTGCTGATGTCGTTGCCGTATCGCGCGCTCCACCCGGACCGCGTGCTCGTGCTCGGTTCGGGCGCGGGTGCCAGCGTGTGGCTGGCGAAGAAGTACGGGGCGTCCCGCGTCGACGCGGTGGAGGTCAACCCGGCGATCCCCGGCGTGCTCGCGCGCTGGCGGACGTTCGCCGGGGACGTCTACCACCAGCCCGGGGTTCGCCTGTTCACCGAGGACGCGCGCCGCCACCTGGTCGACTCCACCGAGCGCTACGATCTCGTCGAGCTGGCGCTGGCGCTGACTGGCAACGTCCACACCCAGCCGGCGGGGATGGAGGCCAACCTCTACACCGTCGAGGCCGTCGTCGCGTGTCTGCGTCACCTCACCCCGACGGGCGCGCTGGTCCTCATCCACAGCGATCCGGGCAATGCCTACCGGCAGCTGCGCACGGTGATCGAAGCGCTCGAGGCGCTCGGCGTGCCGCGCGCGCGCGCCCTCGACGGGATCGCGGTGCTGACCGATCCGCGCCCCGACAGCGCCTATCGCTATCTGCTGGTCGTGCGGACGTCGCCGATGCCGCTGGAGGTGGCCGACGCGCTCGACCAGGACCCCGCGGATCTGCTGTGGGGCCCGGGCGATCCACCGGAGCGCGGTGTGGAGCTCCTCGATCCGGCGCGGCTCGGCGCGACGGACCTCGATGACCTGAGCCCGGTGCACGACGACCGTCCGTACTTCTTCCAGAACACCCGGGGTCTGTGGGCCACCGCGCTCGCCGAACCGGGACAGCTCTGGGTCCTCGCCGGCGCGGTCCTGCTCGTGATCATCCTGCTGATCGAGGGCGGCCGCGACGCGCGTGGGTTCGTGCGCCCGGCGGCGGTCGCGAGCTTCCTCGGGATGGCGTATCTGTGCGTCGAGCTCGCGCTCATCCAGCGGTTCACCCTCGCGGCGGGCGGCACGCTGTACGCGGTGTCCATCGTCCTGTTCAGCTTGCTCGCCTGGAGCGCCGTGGGCGCGCTGCTCCTCGGCGGTGTGTGGCGGCGCAAGGACCGCGGCGTGTCGTGGGCATGCCTCGCCGCGGGGCTCGCGGTGGCGACGACCGCGATGCTCGTGCGCGACCTCGCCTGGCTCGACGCGATCGCCAGCGACGACAGCCGGATGCTGCTCGTGATCGCGCTCCTCGCACCGGCGGGGCTCGCGATCGGCGGGCCGTTTCCCGTCCTCCTCGCGCAGCACGGCGAGCCCGCGCGTCGCCTCGCCAGCCTGTGGGCGATCAGCGGCGCCGCAGCGGTCGGCGGCGGCATCGTCGCGGTGCTGGCGCTCCGCGTCGCCGGCTCGACCGATGCGCTCGTGCTCGCGGCCGGGCTCTATGTCGCGGCCGCGGCGCTGGGCCCGCGTGCTGCGAATATGCGCGCGCGGCAACCGAGCTAACGCTAGCGACGGCGGCGACGGCGTAGCGCGACCGCGAAGCCGAGCGCGACAAGCACTCCGGTGCCGCCGTGTGGCGCTCCGGCGGCGCAGCCGCAGCCGATACCGGCGTGATCAGCGCCGTGACCGCCAACGCCGCTGTCGTCGCCCGGGTAGAAGCCGCCATCGCATTCGCCGTGGTAGTAGTCGCCGCCGACCGGCGCGTACGTCGCGGCGACGATCGGCACGACGAAGCCGTCGATGCCCGCGTCGTCGCAGGCGACCTCGGTCCACGAGTTGTGGATCTCGGCGGCGATCGCGTCGAGGCGCAGGCCCGGGGTGGCCGTCCGGGCGCCGTTGCTGCACGACGGGGCGATGGCGGGGCCGCTGATCACGCTGACCGGCGTCGGCGCGCCGCGCACCACGCCGAACGCGATCAGCGACGACGACACCTTGAGGCTGTAGAGGAAGTTGACCGCGTCGTAGATCCCGACCAGCCCGGTGGCCACCGGTCGCGCCGTGCAGGTGCTGCGCGGGCCCCGCGTCGCGTCGATCGCGGGCGTGCAGGCCCAGGCCGCCTCGGCGCAGGCGAAGGTGTCGAGCGGCGCGCCGGTCGACGAGCAGTCGTCCTGGTCGGTGATGACCAGCACCGCGAGGGTGGCGTCGGCGCGCAGGAAGCCGGCGTTGCCGGGCACCGAGCCGTCGAGCGCGGTGCGGATCGCCGCGAGCGGCTCGGCAGCGGCGGCGCCGGTCGTGTCGGACGGGACCAGGCAGGCGATCGCGTCGGCGAGCGTACCGGTGAAGTTCTGCGACACCTGGCCCCACTGATTGCCCTGGTACTGCACGAAGCCGCCGGCGGGCGCCGCCGCGCAGGTCTCGACGGATGCGGTGCGCAGCGCGCCATGATCGGCGCGATCGGCGGTGATGACGCCGACGTGGAGATCGATCGCCGGCGACGCGTAGTCGCCGCGGAACTGCTCACCGATCGCCGCGGTGAACGCGGGCAGCCCGGCCACCAGCGCGGCGCGATCCACCGTGGCGCCTGGTGACGAGTCGACCACCACCAGCAGGTCGACCGCGCGGACCGGCGGCGGTGCCGGTGACTCGGCGTGAGCCGCGCGCCCGGTGACGAGCGGGAGCGCGCACGCCAGCCCAGCGGCGAGCGAGCGAAGACGGACGGCGGCGAGTCGGCGCATGCGCAGGTCCTATCCACGCGGCGTGCCGACGACGCGGCGCGTGCAACCGCGCGAGATCCGTCACGTGGCAAAGTCCAACAGCGACATCGATGTCGCGGAATCGGGCCGGCGCGCGAACTCGCGGCGCGCGCATCGCAGGCTCTCAGTCGAAGTAGGGCGTGGGATCCTCGCGGCGCACGTCGCGGAAGCGGGCCGCGAGGTCCTTCTCGATCGTCGCATCCTTGGCGTAGACCTCGAAGACGCTGCTGTCGACCGCGAGGATCGCGAGGACCATCCGGTTCGACGGGAACTTCGCCAGGTTCAGATCGGAAGGCGAGAGCGTCTCGAGATCGGTCCCCGCGGGGTACGCCACGACCTCGGCGTCGATCGACTGATCAACCCGAGCCGCGAGCGCCTGGAGCTCGTCGAAGGTGAGCGACAGGCCCCGCGTGCCGGCGGCGCGGACCTGGGCCGCGGCGTCATCCGCACCCGGCCCGGTGGCGTCGAGGGCGCGCACGGCGAAGCGCAGCCCCGTCACGTCCTTGCCGAGGGCCGCGAGGACATCCTTCAGATCGAAGGCGAGCACGTCGTCGGGCGTGGCGTCACGGATCGAAACGATGTGTACCGTCATGAGACTCACTCCTCAGGCCCGACAAACGGGGAGGGACGCCTGCTGCGGCGATACCCCGCACGCGGGTTGGCTGGATCGTTCGGGATCCAATCGTGCTGGTGCGGTGGCGGCAAGTGATCGGTGCGCGGGCGCCCGCTCGGGTAGGTCGGGCTCGTGAAGTCGATGTCCCGCACCGGATTGCCCGCGGCGTCGAATTCTCGACCCTGGTAGACCCGTCCGGTGCCGTCGCCGCTGCGCGCGGGCGAGGTCTCATCCCACCGGATCCGCGAGTGCGCACCCTCCGCGGCGGGATCGGGCCCAACCGGGAGGCGGTCCGGCTGCGCGCCTTCGGGAACGAGGGTGCCATCGTCGTAGATCGCATGGTACCGCGGTCCCTCGCCGCCAGGTCCGGGACCCGTGGTCGCGGTGCCGCCACCGCCGCCTTCGACAGCGCGCGTGGCGTCGCTCGCCTCGGCGGCGCGCGTGGCGTCGGC
>JAIOQA010000478.1 GCA_021413675.1 Deltaproteobacteria bacterium
CCGGGGCCGCCGCCGGGGCCGGATCCATTACTCGATCCCGCCGTCGACCCCGCGCTCGACCCCGCCGATCCGGCCGCCTTCGGCCCGGTCATGACGATCGAGTCGATCGCGATCACCGGCAACCGCTCGACCGCCGAGCGCGTCATCCGCCGCGCGCTGCCGATCGCCGTCGGCGATGTCGTGCGCGCCAGCGACCCGCGCCTGACCCAGGCGCGGTGGAAGGTGCTGGCGCTCGGCTTCTTCCGCGAGGTCAAGCTCGAGCTGCGGCGCGGCACCGCGCGCGGCCAGGTCATCCTCGTGGTCACCGTGCTCGAGCGCGGCACCGTCGTGCTCAACCGGCTCTGGTTCGGCACCAGCTCGACGTCGTCGTGGTGGCTCGGCACCGATCTCGAGGAGCGCAACTTCGCGGGCACCGGGATCGGCGTCGGCGCCGGCTTCGTCTACGCGCCGCGCAACGATGTCATCGGCAGCCGCGATCAGTGGGCCGGCGAGGTCCGGATCGCGGACGCGGTGCTCGGCGCCAGCCGCTGGGGCGCGCGCGCCGCGTTCACCGTCGAGCACGGCAGCGACCCGTACCGCGTCGCGGGCGATCACTCGACCTCGCCCGACGACTTCCGCGCGTTCTCGTACCGCCGGCTCGGCGGGCGCGCGGCCGCGACCTTCAGCGTCACGCCGCTGTCGCGCGTCGTGATCGGCGGCCGCTTCGAGGCGGTCACCGCCGAGCTGCCGACCGGCGCGACCCGCAGCCTGCCCGACGGCCAGAGCCTGCCGGTCCGCTTCGATCTGCGCGATGGCCACAGCCGCATCGCGACCGTGTCGCTCGCGTTCGATCGCGACACCCGGCCCAACCCGGCGCTGCCGCGCGAGGGCAGCCACCTCGCGCTCGCCGCCGAGGCCGGCGCGTCGATCATCGGCGGCAGCTACGACTACGCGACGATCGTCGCGCGTTACGATCGCTGGTGGCCGATCCGCGATCGCCAGGCGATCGCGCTGCGGCTGTCGGGCGGCGTCGCGGCCGGCGACGCGCCGCGCTTCGATCGCATCTACGTCGGCGACGTCGATCGCATGGTCGCGCCGCGCGCCCTCGGCCTCGCGCTCACGACCGGCACCAGCGCCGCGATCCTCGGCACCGCCGCCGGCGAGGTCGACACCGGCAACATCGGCGGCGCGGCGATCGTCGAGTGGTCGCTGCAGCTGTTCCACCGCAAGCACCGCATCTACGGCGGCGACATCTTCGTCGGCGCGGGCCTCTGGGGGCTGGGCGACACCCGCGGCAGCGGCGTCGCCGGTCGCAGCACCTGGCAGGCGCTGCCGATCGACGTCGTCGCCGACGCCGGGCTGCGCATCGACACCGAGATCGGGATCTTCGAGCTGTCGCTCGCCAACGCGCTCGGCCGGGTGGCGCAGTGAAGGCGGCGATCGCGGTCGCGATCGCGGTCGCGGTCGCCGCGCCGAGCCGCGTCCACGCGGACGATGACGACGACGACAGCCCCGTGCAGGCCCAGCGCATGCGGTTCGCCGAGCGCGGCGATTCGCTGGTCGTGACCGCGGACCTGACGCGCATCTTCGACTCCGAGGCCTACGAGGCGCTCGACAACGGCTTCCCGTCGACGGTCGTGATCCGCATGTGGGTCTACCGCGAGGGCGGCGCGCCGGTCGCGGCCCAGCTGCTGTCGCGGCGCGTGGTCTACGACGTCTGGGACGAGGTCTACGACGTGCGTCTCGACGGCCCCGGCGGTCGGATCTCGAAGAAGGTGAAGTTCCGCGCCGAGGCGCTCAAGCTGCTCACCAACCTCGACGGCGTGCCGATCGCGCGCAAGTCGGTCATCCCGTACCAGGACCACTTCGTGCTCGCGATCGAGGCCGAGCTCAACCCGATCTCGGCCGAGACCATGGCCGAGGTCCGGCGCTGGCTGTTCCAGGGCACCGGCAGCGGCCTCGATCGCGGTGGCTCGCTGTTCGGCTCGTTCGTCTCGGTGTTCGTCAACCCGCAGTTCGCCGCTGCCGATCGGGTGATCCGCGTGCAATCGCAACCCTTCTTCAGACCGCGTCCATGAGCCCGTCTCGCGCCGCGCCGTTCCGCCGCTCGCCCTTCAGCCTGCAGCTCAAGGTCGTCATCGGCCTCGTGCTCGCGCTGGTGACGCCGCTGTTGCTGTCGGCGACGCTGATCCAGAGCATCAGCAAGCACGCCGCCGACTACGGCGCCCTGGTCGCCGCGAACCGCAAGGCCGCGATCGCCCGCGCGATCGACGTCTATCGCGAGCTGCTCGACACGCTCGAGCGCGAGAGCGGCGTCGTCGAGCTCGAGGTCGTGGATGCGGCCTCGCACCCGGTGGCGCGCGCCGAGCGGCCGCTGCCCGCCGGCGCGTGGCACGTCTATCACGTCGAGCAGGCGCTGCCCTCGGGCGGCACGCTGCGCTTCGGCTTCGCCGTGCCCGATGTCCAGAACGACTACCTCGAGCTCAAGCGCGCGCTCGACGAGACGCGGAGCGCCGAGCAGACCCACGCGGCCTTGCCCGAGGGCTACCAGCTGACGTTCCTGGCGATCGTCGGCGGCGTCGTGCTGCTCACGATCGTGCTCGGCATCCTCGCGGCGCGGGTCGTGACCCGGCGCGTGTCGGCGCTGATCGCGACCACCCGCGCGGTCTCCGCCGGCACGCTCGACGCGCGGGTCGCGCTGCCCGGCCGCGACGAGATGGCCGAGCTCGCGGTCGCGTTCAACACGATGCTCGACGACCTCAGCGCCAAGCGCGATCAGATCGAGTACCTGCAGCGGATCGGCGCGTGGCAGGACGTCGCGCGCAAGCTCGCGCACGAGATCAAGAACCCGCTCACGCCGATCCAGCTCGCGGTCCAGCAGACCGTCTCGTCGTACAAGGGCGACGATCCGCGCTTCAAGAAGCAGCTCGCCGACACCGGTGAGATCGTCGAGGAGGAGATCGCGGGGCTGCGCCGCCTGGTCGACACGTTCCGCACCCTCGGGCAGCTGCCCAAGGTCGAGGCCGCGCCGATCGCGCTCGATGAAGTGGTGGATGACCTGCGGCGCGATCCGCAGTTCGCGCCGCACCTGGTGATCGCGCGCGACGCGCCGCCGGTCACGGTCAAGGCCGACCGGCTGCTGCTCAAGCGCGTGCTCGCGAACCTGTGCGAGAACGCGATCCACGCCGGGCAAGAGGCGGGCGCGACCCCGCAGGTGCGGATCAGCTGGGCCTTGTTCGAGCGCGCGGTCGAGCTCTACGTCGACGATCACGGCAAGGGCGTGTCGGCGGATGCGCGCGAGCGGATCTTCGAGCCGTACGTCACGACCAAGCCGACCGGCACCGGGCTGGGCCTGGCGATCTCCAAGAAGATCGCGCTCGAGCACGACGGCGATCTGACGGTCAGCCCCGAGCCGGCGCCGGCGCCCGCGACCGGCGCGCGGTTCGTGCTGCGGCTGCCGCTGGCGTGACGCACGATCCGGCTTGACCCTCCCGTCGCGTGAGGCTGGAGGGTCCGGATCACGAGGTGATGACGATGCCGTACACCGTTGGCGAGCTGGCGAAGCAGACCGGGGTCACGATCCGGACCCTCCACCACTACGACGAGCTCGGGCTGGTCAGCCCGACCGGGCGCTCGGCCGCGGGCTACCGGCTCTACGACGACGGCGACGTGCTGCGCCTGCAGCAGGTGCTGTTCTATCGCGACCTCGGCTTCCCGCTCGACGAGATCGCCGCGGTCCTCGATGACCCGAGCTTCGATCGCGCGGCGGCCTTGCGCGATCAGCGGGCCGAGCTGGCGTCGCGGCGCGCCAGGGTCGACGGCATGATCGCCGCGATCGATCGCGCGCTCGTCAGCCTCGAGCGCGGCGCGCCGCTCGATGATCTCCCGTCCTTGTTCGACGGCTTCGACCCGGCGGTCTACGCCGACGAGGCCCTTGCGCGCTGGGGCCAGACGCCCGAGTTCGCGGAGTCCGCGCGCCGGACGAAGACCTATGGCAAGGCGGAGTGGGAGGCGATCAAGCGCGAGAGCGACGCGATCTACCGCGCGCTCGCGGCGCTGATGCAGGCCGGCGCCGCGCCCGACGATCCGCGGGTGCGGGCCGCGGTCGAGGACCACCGCGACCACATCACGCGCTGGTTCTACCCGTGCTCGCGCGAGCTCCACCGCGGGCTCGGCGCGCTGTACGTGAACGACCCGCGGTTCACCGCCAACATCGATCGGATCGCGCCTGGGCTCGCCCGCTACCTGTGCGAGGCCTTCGCAGCGGCGTGATCGTGGCGCGCAATGGCGCGATCCGCGGGCCCGATCGCGGGTAGCATCGGCCCCGATGAGGAAATCGATCGTCGTAGCGGCGTGCCTGGTCGCGGCCGCGGGGTGCAAGAAGTCGGATGGCGGCGGCAGTGGCTCGAGCGCCGGGCCCGCAGCGGGCGCGAGCGCCGGCTCCGCGCCGGGCTCGGCGAGCGCGGGCTCGGCGATCGCAGGCGTCGGCGCGACCGCGGGCGCGGCCGATGCGTTCGCGAAGCCGGCGCCGCCGCCCAAGGCCGGCACGATCCGGCCGGTCGCGACCGGCAAGAGCATCGGCCTCATGGTCGCGAAGCAGCCGACCTGGGTCGAGGGCGACTTCGCCTGCTACCTGGCCGGCATCTCGATGCAGCCGGGCACCCACGCCGCCGACGTCCTGAACAACGTCAAGCCCGGCATCGGCGACGCGTTCGCCGGCGCAGGCGTCGATCTCGACACCGAGATCCAGGCGGTCGGCGGCATGAGCTGCGCCGCCTCGATGTGCATCTACGCCGCGATGACCCTCGACGACGAGGCCCAGGGCAAGCGGCTGCTCGAGGCGCTGTTCCCGGCGGGGCAGCTGACGACCGCGAAGGACGGCCACCAGGTCGCGACCGTGCAGGGCCCGAACGGCAAGCGCGAGATCCACCTGCGCTTCATCCCGCTCGACTGGAACGGCGTGGTCGTCCCCGACGACGAGCGGCCGCAGCGGCTCCGCAAGGCGACCCACCTCCTGTTCCTGAGCGCCGACGACGCCGGCAAGCCGGTGGTCGATCCGTTCACGCTCGTGGCCGCGCCCGACGAGGCGCGCGCGCGGCTGGCCGCGCTCGAGGGCCTCGCGACCGATCCGCGCGGCCGCTGCGTCGAGGGCGTGATCGCGAAGAGCGCGAGCTTCCGGCCCGGCTTCGATCTCGAGGGCGCGCAGTTCCTGGCCGCGACCCCGCCGCGCGCCGCCGGTGACGCGGTCGCCGAGATGATGTCGGCGTCGCGCGGGCTCGATCTCGAGATCGCGCTCGACCTGTCGAAGGCCGCGAGCAAGGCCGACGTCGAGGGCTGGGTCGGCGAGGCCCGCAGCTGGTTCGACAACATGGCGCAGGCCGCGGCCTCGCCGGAGATCGCCGGGATGCTGCGGCTCTTCATCGAGAGCTCGTTCAACTACAAGATCGACGGCAAGCGCGTGACGATGTCGTGGAAGACCGAGCGCGTGCCGCGCGCGCAGCTCGAGAAGATGGACGCGGACCTGCGCGCGGCCGGCATGACGCCCTGAAGGCGGGAAATGCCGCGCGGCGATCGATCGTTGAGGGGAGAACCATGACGCCGTTCATTCGTTCGGGGGTATGCGCGGGGCTCGTGCTCGCGCTGGTCGGTTGTGGCAAGTCGTCGCCGGGGAGCGCGGGCTCGGGCACGGCGTCGGCGGGTAGCGCGGCGCCGGCGGCGCCGGCAGGGAGCGGGAGCGCGGCGCCGGCGGGCAGCGCCGCGGCGCCAGCCGTCGATGTGCCGCTCCGCAATTTCTCGGCGCTGCCCGAGGGCCAGCGCGTCCCGCTGTCGATGGCGGTGCCCGCGGATGCCGCGATCGCGGTGCAG
Source organism: Deltaproteobacteria bacterium (assembly GCA_021413675.1). Taxonomy (GTDB): domain Bacteria; phylum Myxococcota_A; class Polyangia; order Haliangiales; family Haliangiaceae; genus JAIOQA01. The sequence continues at coordinate 5,845 of JAIOQA010000478.1, forward strand.
GCCGAGGCCGAGGGCGAGCCGGTCGAGGCCGTCATCACCGTCGGCGCGATCGACTACCTCGTCGCCCATACCGCGGCCCCGTACGCCAGGGGCGACCTCGCCAGGGCGATCGGCGAGACCCAGGGCGTCTCGCGCAAGGAGGAGTTCGCGGACGGCTTCCTGTTCGTCACCGACCGGCCCGATGGCGTCGTGGTGTCGACGGTCCAGGGCCGGATCGCGTGCACCGCGTCGGGGCCGCGCGATCAGCTCGAGCTGCTGCTCCGCACCTGTCGCAGCGCGACCGCGCAGCCAGGCGAGTGGCCGGTGGGCAAGAACCCGCCGCTCAGCCCCGAGGCGCTCGACGCCTGCGCGAGGCTCTACGTCATGGCCTCGGCCTGCGGCTACCGCTATGGCGGCGGCGACGTCGAGGGCTTCTACAAGGAGAAGGGCGTGAAGCCTGTGGCGGTCGCGGAGGCCAGCGCCGAGTGCCAGGCGCAGAAGCGATCGAACGGGATGTCGAGCTTCGGCGTACCGCCGGTGCCCGTGCTCGAGCCGGCGGTGATCGCGACCCTCGAGGCCGCCAGGGCCAGGGGCTGCGCGGCGTTCAAGCAGGCGTACGAGGCGACCGACAACGGCCTGATCGAGGACAAGCCGTTCAGCCCGTGAGCGGCGTGCAGGTTGTGCCGCTCGTGCTCGACCTGATCGCGCACGTGCGCTGACGGCGGGCGGCGCTCGTCGGTGGCGGTGGTGGCGCGCCGCTTGCTCTCTGGACACGACATGCAGCTCGCGTCCTCACGCACCTCGTCGCTCCCCTCCTCGCTGATCGCGCCGCTCCTCGGCATCGCCCTCTCCGGGTGCAGCAAAGCCAGCGCGCCGGTCGCGGCCGCCCCGGCGGCCGCCCCGGCGGCGTCCCAGCCCGAGGCCACCGCCCCGGAACCCACCGCTTCCGCGCCGGAGCCCGGTCAGCTCGATCGGTGTGCGCGGCTCTACGTCATCAGCTCCGCCTGCGGCTACGCGTGGGGCGGCGGCGACATCCCCGGGTTCTACAAGGAGCCGGGTGTGAAGGCGCGGTCGCTGACCGCGGCCCGGGCCGAGTGCGCGAAGATGGAGGGGCCCACGCTCTCCGACGAGGCGGCGCCGCCGGTGCCGTTCCTCGACGAGCCCACGCTCTCCAGCCTCGAGCGGGCCAAGGCCCGGAGCTGCGCCGCGTTCCGGGACGCCTTCGCGACCACCAGCGCCGGCCTGATCGAGGACAAGCCGTTCGAGCCGTGACCGACGCGCCTGGCGGCGAGGCCGCCCGCCGATCGCGCTGGCCTCGCGGGCTCGATGGTGTATATATGACACCATGGTGCTCGATCACGATCTCCGCATGGCGCGCGCGCGACTCGCGCTCGACGGCCTGTCGCTCGGCGACGCGTACGGCGAGCGGTTCTTCGCCGGGCCCGCCGCGGCCATGGCCAGCGAGGATCAGCCGCCGCTGGTGCCCGCGGCGCGGGTCTGGCGCTGGACCGACGACACCGCGATGGCGGTGTCGATCGTCGAGGAGCTGGCGGCGCGCGGCGCGATCGATCCCGGCTCGCTCGCGGCGCGGTTCGGCGCGCGCTACCTGATCGAGCCGGATCGCGGCTACGGCGGGACCGCGCACGAGATCCTCCACCAGCTCGCGCACGGGCGACCGTGGGCCGCGGCGGCCAGCGAGCCGTTCGACGGCGCCGGCTCGATGGGCAACGGCGGCGCGATGCGCGCGGCGCCGGTCGGGGCGTACTTCGCCGGCGACCTCGACCGCGTGGTCGCGGAGGCGCGCGCGTCGGCGGCGCCGACCCACGCCAACCCCGAGGGCCAGGCCGGCGCGATCGCGGTCGCGGTGGCCGCAGCGGTCGCGGTGGAGATGGCGGCGGGGCTGCGGCCGCGGACCTCGGCGGAGCTCCTGGCCGCGGTCATCGCGGCGACGCCGCCGGGCGCGACCCGCGACGGCCTGGTCCGCGCGACCGAGCTCGCGGATCGCGGCCCGCGGGCGGCGGCCTACGTGCTGGGCTGCGGCCGCAAGGTGATCTCCTCGGACACCGTGCCCTTCGCGCTGTGGAGCGCCAGCCATCACCTCGACGACTACCCGACCGCGGTGTGGCGGACGGTGGTCGCGCTCGGCGACATGGACACCACCGCGGCGATCGTGGGCGGCGTGGTCGCGCTCGCGGTCGGGCGCGACGGCCTGCCGGCGGACTGGCTGGCGCGGCGCGAACCGCTGCCGGTGTAGACACGCCGCGCGCAATCGCTGCACCGACGTGCGCGCGGCGATCTGCCGGCGGACATCGGCGCGCAACCTGCGTAGGATGCGCCCGTGGGGCTGCTCCGGGCCGATGCGATCGGCAACCCGCTCTCGTGGCGCGTCGCCGACCGGTGCCTCGCGATCGGCCTGCTGTTGCTCGTGGCCAACGCCGTGATGCTGGTCAGCGTGCTCGCCGGCGGCTGGCCGTTCTTGCCCTACCCGGCGAGCCAGGCGCCGAGCCTGCCGTACGGCATCGCCTTCTGCGAGCTGGGCTGGCTCGCGATCACGCTGCGCGCGTGGCAGGTGCGCCGCCGCGAGCGCCTGGGCGCCGAGCCCATCCCGGCGCGCGTGCTCGCGATCGCGACGGTCGGCTGGTACGCGATGACCCTCGCCGGCTTCACGGTCGTGACCGGACCGTTCGCGGCGCCGGGCTGGATGGGCATGCTGGGCGGCGCGGTCATCGGCTACGTGCTGTTCCCGCGCTGGCTCGCGCTCGCGGGCCTGGCGCTGTACCTCGTGCTCACCGTCGGGCTCGCGCTGATCCACGCCGCGCGCCTGTGGCCTGCGCTCGACACTCTCGCGCCGCCGACCGTGCTGCTCGCGATGGACCACGTCGAGATCGTGCGCGCGGCGGTCGCGTCGCTGGTGCTGTCGGCGCTGACGTTCTCGATCATCGCGTGGGTGGTCGATCGCTGGCGCGATCGCGAGGCGCGCTACGAGCGGCTCGCGTCGATCGATGCGCTCACCGGGCTGACCAATCGCCGCCGCTTCGTCGAGCTGGCCGAGCGCGAGCTGGCGCGCGCGCGCCGCTACGACGCCGAGGTCGCGCTGGTGCTGATCGATCTCGATCACTTCAAGCTGGTCAACGATCAGCACGGCCACGTCGCGGGGGACGCGGTGCTCGCGAACACCGCCGCGGTGCTCGCGCGCGAGCTGCGCGATCTCGACGTGATCGCGCGCCACGGCGGCGAGGAGTTCGCGATCCTCCTGCCGCAGACCAGCGCGGCTGGCGCGATCGAGGTCGCCGAGCGCGCGCGCCGCCGCCTGGCGGACACGGTCGTGGTGGTCGCTGGCGCCGACATCCGCATCACCGCGAGCATGGGCGTCGCGGCGATCCGCGGGCCGGGCGCGACCTCGCTCGACGAGCTCCTGCGCCGCGCCGATGCCGCGCTGTACCGCGCGAAAGAGCACGGCCGCGATCGGGTCGAGGCCGCGGCCGCGGCGTGACCGGTCAGCGCGCCGCGAAGTGCGCCGCGAAGAACGCGAGGCTGTCGTCGAGGCGATCGCGCCAGAACGCGAGGTCGTGGCCGCCGGGCCCGAGGAAGAACGTGTGCGCGATGCCGCGCGCGGTCAGCAGATCGTGCAGGTAGCTGGCCCCGTCGTTCAGCTGGAAGCCGTCCTCGGTGCCGCAGTCGAGGTAGAGCGCGAGCGCGCCGGGCGCGAGCTTCTGGGCCAGGAACGCCGGATCGTAGGCCTCCCAGCGGGTGCGATCCGCGCCGTAGATCGACAGCCACAGCGCGCCGATCGGCCCCGCCAGCCGCCCGAGCAGCGCCGGCGACTCGACGAGCTGCACGTCGCCGGGCGCGTAGGGATGGGGGCCGAGGTAGAGGAGCGCGTCGACGCCCGAGTGGCTGGCCGCCGCCGAGAACAGATCGGGGTGGCGCATCGCGAGCATGAGCGCGCCGTAGCCGCCCATCGACAGCCCGGCGATGCCGCGGCCCGCGCGATCGCGGCGCGTGGCGTAGGTCCTGTCGATCTGATCGATCAGATCGTGGACCATGTAGTCCTCGTACTGCGCGGTGCGCGCGCACGTCGCGGCGCGGTCGGCGCGCGGATCGAACAGGCCGGCGCCGTCGCGCATGCAGGCGTCGTAGTCGGGCGGCGTGACGCCGTTGGCGTAGAAGCTCGTGTCGCCGTCGGGCATGACGAGGATCGCCGGCAGCGCGAGCCGGTCAGCGACGGTCTCGATGTCGAGCGCCGCGGTCCAGTCGGTCTCGCTGCCGCCGAGGCCGTGCAGGTAGTACACGACCGGCCAGCGCGCGTCGGGATCGGCGCCGTAGCCGCCGGGCAGGTAGATCACGTAGTGCTTGTCGACGCCGAGCGCGTCGCTGTGGAAGCGCACGTTCTCGACCCGGCCGGGGCCATGCACGGCGGGGAGCGGCGGCGTCGTCGCCGCGGCGATCGCGGGCGCCGCGGCGTTCGGCGCCGCAGGTGTCGAGCAGGCGGTCAGGATCGCGGCGAGCGCGAGGGTCGAGCGCAGCACCGCGTCACTATACGCGTCGCCGCGGTATCGTCAGCCATGGCCGCACGCACCCTGGTCGCGCTCGCGCTCTGCGCCGGCTGCTCGTCGAAGGTCAGCGCGCCGAGCTGCGAGGAAGCCGTGGCGCAAGCCTCGAAGCGGGTCGGCGGCGAGGTCGCGCGCGGGGTCGCGATGTGCACGCGCGACGCGTGGTCCGCCGATCTGCGCGCGTGCGTCGCCGCGGCCGCGACCCAGGACGCGCTGATCGCGTGCATGTCGCGCTTCCCGCCGACGCACGCGCCGCCGCCGCCGTCGCGCGCGGTGCCGACCCGCGATGACGCCGACGTCGCGCGCAGCCTGGTGCGGAGCTATGCGCGCGACGCCTTCCCGCTGTGGCAGGCCCACCACGCCGGCACCGCATGCCCCGCGTCGATCGCCGAGCTCGACGAGCTCGCGTCCGGATCCCGGACCGATCCGTGGGGCCACCCGCTGGTGCTGGTGTGCCCGCAGGACCTGCCCAGCGGCGTGCCGATCGGCATCCTGTCGCTCGGCCCCGACGGCGTGCGCGGCACGAGCGACGACGTGCGGTCCTGGTAGCGCGGGTTTTCCATCGCCCCTGACGGATCTTGGACACTCCGGTCGAGTGGTCCGATGTCTCGCCGCGGAGTTGAGCGCGGGCACACGCGTTGCTGCTGGTTGCCATGGTTTTTCAACCAGGAGTGACCATGCGCGCGATGACTCGAGGGGGGCTCGCGATGGGGATCGCCATGCTCTTGGCGGCCTGTCATGTGAGCGTCAATGCGCCAGCGAGCGCGAGCGCGCCATCGGTGCCGGTGGCTGCCGCGTATGCGGCGATGGACGAGGTCCCGGTGCGCGGCGGCGAGCTGCGGCTCGCGGTGGAGTTCGAGGCCGAGGTCAACGTCGGCGGTGACACCGCCGACGTGATCGCGTTCCCGCTCCGCCACACCGATGTCCACGCGCAGGTCGCCGGACCGATGGCGCTCTACACGATCGAGCAGACGTTCGAGAACCCGTTCGATCAGCCGATCGAGGCGGTCTACGTCTTCCCGCTCGGCGACGAGGCCGCGGTCTCGGGCTACCAGATCACGATCGGCGATCGCACGATCGTCGGCGACATCGCCGAGCGCGAGGCGGCGCGCCGCGTGTACGCCGAGGCCAAGGCCGCGGGCCACACCGCGGCCTTGCTCGAGCAGGACAAGGCCAACGTCTTCGCCCAGCGCATCGCCAACATCGCGCCGCACGAGACCGTGGTCGTGCGCCTGAGCTACAGCGAGCTGCTCGCGTACCAGGACGGCCGCTACGAGCTGGCGGTGCCGCTGGTCGTCGGGCCGCGCTACCTGCCGGGTGATCGCAACGGCCGCCGACCGGTGGGCTCGCGCCACGTGATGATGCCGGGCCCGGGCGATCACACCTCGGTGCCGTACGCCGATGCGGTCGTCGCCGGCAGCACCGTCAGCTTCTCCGCGGACATCGAGGCCGGCGTGCCGGTCGGCCAGGTCGAGAGCCCGTCGCACGATCTCGTCGTCGAGACGGTGTCGCCGACCCGCACCCGCGTGCACCTGCGCGAGGCCGGCGAGGTCCCGAACCGCGATCTGGTCGTGCGCTACCAGACCGCGGGCGAGCGCACGCTGGTCGGGCTGCTCGCCGATCGCCGCGGCAACGACGGCTACTTCACGCTCGCGATCCAGCCCAAGGCGACCTACCGCGAGGGCGACATCGCGGGCCGCGAGCTCGTGCTCCTGATCGACACCTCGGGCTCGATGGACGGCCCGCCGCTGCGCCAGGCCAAGGACGTCGCGCACGCGCTGATCGCGAGCGCTGGCCCGCGCGACTCGCTGGTCGTGCTCGGGTTCGCGTCGGGCGTCACGCCGCTCGCGGATCATCCGCTCGTCGCCGACGAGGACGGCAAGGCGCGCGCCCGCGCGTTCGTCGAGTCGCTGTCGTCGGGCGGCGGCACCGAGATGGAGCAGGGCATGCTCGCGTCGTTGTCGGGCGACCCGGGCGCTGATCGCGTGCGCATGGTCTACCTGCTGAGCGACGGCTTCGTCGGCAACGACGACGTCATCGTCACGTCGGCGAAGGGCGCGCTCGGCAAGAACCGGATCTTCCCGGTGGGCATCGGCACCGCGCCCAACCGCGCGCTGCTCGATCAGCTCGGGCGCGTCGGCCGCGGCTTCGCGAGCTACGTGAACCTCAGCGAGAAGGCCGGGCCGATCGCCAAGGACCTCGCGCGGCGCTCGGCGAATCCCTACCTCACCGATGTCGCGATCGACTGGGGCGGGCTCGCGGTCGCCGACCTGACCCCGGCGACGATCCCCGATGTCTACGCCGGCCAGCCGCTGGTCATCACCGGGCGCTACCTGCGGCCCGGCGCGGCGACGGTGACGGTCAGCGCGAACACCGCGGGCCGCCGCGTCGAGATCCCGGTGACGGTCGCGCTGCCGGCGGCGGCGGAGCTCGAGCCGGTCGCGCAGACCTGGGCCCGCCACCGCATGGACGACATCCTCGAGACCGCGGGCACCGACGGGCTGACCGATGACGCGAAGGCGGCGGTCACCAGCCTCGGGCTCAAGTTCCACCTCGTGAGCGAGTTCACCAGCTTCGTCGCGGTCGATCGCACGCGCGTGGTCGCGCCCGGCGGCGACACTCGCGTGGTCGAGCAGCCCGCGGCGATCCCCGAGGGCGTGAACCTCGACACCGCGGTCGCGCCCGAGGCGGACACCAGCACCAGCTACGCGAGCGGCGGCGGCAGCACCTCGAGCAGCGACTACAGCAGCGGTGGCGGCGGCGGCGGTGGTGGCTGGGGCGGTGGCGGCGATGTCGATCCGTTGACGATCCTGCTCGCGCTCTTGATGGCACCCTTGGCCTGGGGGCTGCGCCGCGCGCGCCGCGCGTGATCGCCATGCGCCGCGAGCTCGACTTCCCGTGGACGCTGGCGCTCGCGCTGGCCGCGATCGCCGCGACGGCGTGCGCGCTGTCGTCGGGGACTGCGCATCACCTCGCCGATGTGCTCGTCGCCGACGATCGCCTCGCGCGCCAGCCGTGGCGCGCGCTGACCGGGCCGCTGGTCCACGCGACCTGGGGCCACCTGGTGCGCGATCTCGCGCTGACGCTCCTGGTCGGCGCGGCGTACGAGCGCGAGCTGCGCGATCGCTGGCTGCCGCTCCTCGGCGCGGCGCTGATCGCGCCGACGGTCGCGGTGCTCGCGACTGGCGCCGCCGCGTACTACGGCCTGTCAGGCGTCTCGCACGCGCTCATCGCCGCCGCGCTCGGCCTCGAGCTCCGCCGGCGCCGCGGCGGCGCGCGGATCTACGTCGCGGTCATCGCGAGCGCGTGCGCCATCAAGCTGCTCTACGAGGCCGCGAGCGGCGGCCCGGCGTTCCCGATGGATCTCGGCCCGCACGTGCGCCAGGTGCCGATCGCGCACCTGATCGGCGCGCTCGTCGGTGCGGCGTTCGGGCTGTGTCGAATCGATGGTCCGCGGCGGCTCGCTACGACGTGACCGTCACGACCTTCGACGCGAGCATCGCGCCGTCGCTCATCTGCGCGACGTCGAGGATGTGCAGCGCGCGCGTGCCCGTCGGGATCGCGCCGTAGACGTTGTCGCTGGCGAAGGTGGTGTTGGGCTGGCCGGAGCCCGAGTACTCGCTGTGGTTCGCGAAGATGTCGGCGGTGACGTCCTCGGGGAAGAACACCTGCGAGACCTTGTACGAGGTGGTGCCCGACTTCACCTGGAAGTGGATGTGCACCGCGCGGCCGTTGTACCAGCCGGGGAAGCAGGTATCGAAGTACGCGATGCCCGCGCTCGACGTGGTCTGCACGCCGCGGAACCAGTTCGCCGCGATCGCCGCCGCGTCGTTGTTGGAGCACATGCCGGGGTTGGGCGTGTTGCCCGAGTACACGCCGGCGAGGTTGGTGTGCCAGATCTTGATGATCGCGCCCGCGACCGGGTTGCACGACGAATCGACGACCTTGAAGCCGAGGCGCACCGGCAGCCCGGTCCACGACTCGGAGACATCCTCGCGCGCGAGGTCGCTGGTCGTGGTGCATGGCCCCTCGGTGGTCGTGGCGACCAGCGCGCACGCTGACAGCGCGCCGGTGAACGGGTCGGGGTAGCTCGCCTTGCCGGTCATCGAGGCGGTGCCGCCGGTCGCCCAGCCTCCGGACAGGCCACCGTCGACGCGCTTGGCGTCGGGCCCGGTCGCGCCATCGGGGCCACCCGGAGCCCCATCGACGCCGCTGGCGCTGGTGCTGTCGCAGGCGCTGATGAGCGGGATCGCGGCGAGGCCCAGGCAGGCCTTGCGCAGGAACTCGCGGCGGGCGAGGGCGCGGGCGGCGGGAGGCGCGACAGTGGTGAGGCGGGATCGGTTCACGGGCAAGGCTCCTGGTAGGGGGACGCCTGGCCGCTACTTCACGCGACATGCCGTGCGCTCGCGCGAATGATCTCGACGAGCTATGGGCGCGACCGCGGTTCTCGACTGTACGGTTTCCGTACGCCGCGTCCGTGAATCGTGCGCTACGGGAGCGCGGCGATCGGGTGCAACCCACCCGCGGCCCGCAGCGCGAAGCCCTCGCCGGTCTCCTCGATCCGCTGCGCGAGCACGTGATACGCGGCCGTGGTCAGCCGCGCCCGCAGCGCGCCGCCGCGCACCCGGCAGTAGAGCGCAGCGTCGGCGCCGGTCGTGAGCGTGTCGTAGGCCAGCTCTTCCTCGCGGTCGTCGTCGAGGACCAGCCAGACCCGATCGCCGTCCCAGCGCGCCGAGACCGCGCGCAGGTGCGCGTCCTCGACGTCGATGTACGCGTAGCGGGTCGCGTCGAGCCGCACGATATCGCGGCCATCCTCGCGCACGTCGAGCCAGCCGAGGATCGCGTGGCGCAGCCGCGCGTGCGTGATCTCCTGGCCCTCGTGCCAGAGGCGTCCGGCGCGATCGAGCCGGAGCCCGACCTGGCGGAAGCGCTCGATCTCCTCGGCGGTGAGCCGCGCGGGTTCGGTCATGGCGGCTCGCGATCCGGATCAGGCGCGCGCGGTGATGCGCGCGATCCGATCCTTGGTCAGCAGCTTGCGTTTCTTGAGGAGGCAGTACTCGTCGCGCTCGGCGGAGGTCATCGATACCTGGCGCTCGAGCTCGCGGAGGCGAGTGTCGAGCTGACGGTGCTCATCAGTCAGGGTCGCGAGCAGCTCCGTCTCCGAAACGAACGCGTCTTGCTTCACCGCTGCCTCCGGCCGCATCGGGCGCGGCCATGCCTCGATCGTAGACCCCGCGCTGCGCCGGGGCAACCACGCTCGCGCCTCGCGCCTCCAATTGCCGTGAAGGACGATCACGAAACCGTCGCGCGATGGCGCCGCAACACGCCTGCACTAGACTGTCGCGCGATGCCCCGCAGCGCCGCGTTGCTCGTGTTCGCGGCCGCGTGCCGCACCGCCGCGGGCACGCCGCAACCGTACGTGGCCACCGATGGCGCGATGACCGGCGCGGCCGCCGGCGTGCCGGCCGACGAGATCAGCGTCACGGCCACCGCGCTGCGCAGCGACGCCGGCACCGTGCGCTGCTACCTCTACGACGCCGCCGACGGCTTCCCCGACGCGAAGACCCACGTCGTCGCCGCGGCGGTCGCGCTGCCCAAGGCGCGGGCTGCGACCTGTCGCTTCACCCAGGTCGCCGCGCACCACGACTACGCGATCGTGATCCTGCACGACGAGAACAACGACGCCGTGTTCCAGAAGGGCATGCTCGGCATCCCGCTCGAGGGCTACGGCTTCTCGAACAACGCGCGCGCCCGGTTCTCGGCGCCGTCGTTCGAGGACTGCCGCGTGCGCTACGGCGCGGGCCCGCTCGCGCTGGCGATCGCGATGCAGTACTGATCGGGGGTGCTACGGTGCGGCATGCGTGTCGGTCGACTGGTGCCGCTGACCGCGCTCGCCGCGGGCGTCGCGCTCGCCGCGCTCGGGGCCTGTAGCCCGACCGCGATCACCGTCGCGCACCGCGCCAGCGCCGGCCGGGTCGCGACGCAGGCGCCGGCGTTCCGGTTGCCGTCGCACCAGGGCGGCGAGCTCGACTCCGCGAGCCTGCGCGGCCAGCGGGTCGCGCTGGTGTTCTATCGCGGCTTCTGGTGACCGTGGTGTCGCGTCCAGCTCGGTGAGCTGGCAGGTGCTCGAGCGGCGTTCGCGCGGCGCGGCGTGACGATCGTGGCGATCAGCGACGACGACGTCGCGGCGTCGCAGAACTTCGCGCGCCAGCTCGGCATCGCGTTCCCGCTGCTGTCGGATCGCGACGGCGCGATCGCGCGCGAGTACGTGGGTCAGGACGATCAGGGCAACGCGGTCCCCGGCGTGGTGCTGATCGATCGCGACGGCGCGATCGGCTTCCGCCAGATCGGCGAGCGCAAGGACGATCGCCTGGGCGCGCGCGAGCTGCTCGCGACGATCGATCGCACCTGGGGCACCACCGCGCTCGCGGGCGAGGTCGACGATGGCTTCCTGCCGGTCAACCGCGTGCAGCTGCGCGTCGATCTCGGCGGCGGCGCGATCGCGCGCGATGGCCTGCACGGCACGGCGACCCTCGGCGGCGCGGCGCTCGTCCCGATCGATCACTACCTCCTCGTCGGCCCGGCCCTGCGGTTCGAGGCCCGTGGCGCGGCGGATCTCGACGGCCGCGTGATCCTGCGGCTGCCGCTCACCGAGCGCGTGTCCTGGCTCGAGCTCGGCGGCGCGCTGGGCTACACCGTCGCCGATGGCCGCGGCTGGAACGCCGGTGCGAGCCTCGGGCTGCAGTTCGCGTTCGATCCGGGCTGGGCCGTGCAGCTCGAGGCCGCGGCGACCTGGCGCGACGCGACCGATCACGAGCCGCAGCTCGGCGCGACGATCGGCATCGCGCGGCTGCTGCGCTCCCGCTGATCTGCCGCGGCGGGTCACAGCGGGTCGGGCACCTCGGTGCCGGCATCGACGCCGGGCTCGTCGCTGCCGCTGCCGTCGCCGCCGCCGTCATCGCCCGGATCGGGGTCGACGCAGCACTGCTGATCGTCGCAGCCGGGCGCGCACGGGTGCTTCTTGTCGTCGCCCTGGCCGCTGTTGCCGTCGTAGTAGCAGTCGACCTTGCCGCTGTGCGGATCGTCGAGGTTGTCGCCCGGCATGCCGGTGGGGCTGTTGTGGCCGCCGTTGCCGTGCGCGGGTGGCATCGGCACCAGCGTGCCGTTCGGCGTGCAGGGATCGCCGGTGACGGCGCTGTGGTAGGTGGCGGTGTCGCCGCCCTCGCAGGCGGCGAGGCCCAGGCTGGCGACGAGGAGGATGGACGAGAGGATGCTGCGCATGAGGACTCCTTGCGGGTGAGGTGGTGATCAGTTCTGCGTCGCGCCCTCGCGGATCCACACCAGCAGGGTCTGGTAGTCCGGGTCGGTCGGGCCGGTGAAGGTCACGTTGGGGTGGGCATCGGCCGGGGCTTCGGCCGACGGCATCGTGAGGATCAGGCTCTGCTCGGGCGCGGCGATGTCGACGCGCCGGCGCGCGGGCGACGTGACCGCGGTGTCCATCAGCTCGCGGAAGATGAGGTTCTGCGAGCCATCGAGGGTCAGGTTCGCGAGGTCCTTGCCGGGCCCGCCGCCGGAGTGGCAGTTGTCGCAGCCGCGCCGGGTGAAGATCGGCGCGACCTGCTGCGCGAACGAGACGTGGGTCGGCAGCACCGGCGGGCCGTCGGTGACGTGCATCGTCGCGACCGACGCGGTGGCCGCGGCGATCGGGCTGATGGGCATGTCGATCGCGACGCCGGCGCTGGCCGTCGCGGTCACGCCGACGACGCCGGGCGGCACCTCGAAGTACACGACCCAGCCCGACGACGAGGTCTCGGTCGCGGCCGGCGAGGCGGCGAGATCGGCGCCGAGGAAGTACGGCCCGCGCGCCCCGGCGATCGGCGCGAACGCCGTCGCGGGGATGCCGGCGCGGCCGTGGCCCGTGTCGTCCACTGCCTGCGCGAACAGCACGCCGGTGGCCGCGGTGGGCGTCAGCCCGAACGCGGTGGTGAGCTGTCCGAGGTAGGCCTCGCTCACGGCGCGCACCTCGATGTTGTCGACGTGGGCGTCCTCGACCGTGATCGCGGCGCTGAAGGTCGCGCGGTGGTCGTCAGCGCTGGCCAGCGCGTAGAACACCGAGTGCGGCGTCACGCCATCGAGCACGAACGTCGGCGCGGCGATCGTCGCGATCGGCTGCGGCGACAGATCGCGGGTCGACACGCTGATCGCGCCGGTGACCGGCAGGCCGGTCGCGAAGTCGACGACCTCACCGGTGACCGACAGGCCGTCGCCCGGATCGCCCGCGGCGTGCGAGGCACAGCCCGCGAGGACCAACCATGCTGCGTATCCGATCGCTCTGCACATGGTCGTGCAGTTCAGCAAGCACCGCGCCACTACCTCGATCGCGACATCCTCGCGAGTTGCGCGGCGCGGGCCCGGAGGAGCTCGGCCCCAGCGCTGATGGGCTGACTCCCTGCGCGCCGGACGCACATCGAATCGTCGACGGAGAATGCAGCTCCGGCGTGTCGTCAGTGGGGGCGTCGCTCGAAAAGGTTGCAGCGATCTGCGCGCCCGACGCGAAAAAGATCAGGCCCGCGATCCGGCCCGTCCGCGGGTCAGTAGATGCCCGGGATGATCCGGTAGCGCACGCGCGCGCAGTACGCGGTCCACAGCGCGCCGTACTTGCGAGCGCAGCGGCGATCGTCGTCGGCCTGGCGCGGGAACAAGAGCCCCACGTAGTACAGCGGGTACAGCCACGGGATCGGATCGAGCGGCCGACCGAGCGCGAGGGTCAGGCCGATCGCCATCAGGATCTCGCCCAGGTAGTTCACGTGGCGCGACACCCGCCAGAAGCCGCTGCACAGGAGCGCATGGCGCTCGTCAGCGACGACCTCGGGTGTCCAGAACAGGAACCGCTGATCGCGGCGGGTCTTGAACCAGAACTTCTGGAGGTTGGCGCCGCGCGACAGCATCCAGCCCGCGGCGAACACCGCGATCGCGGCGATCGCGAGCGCGCCGGGCGCGTGCGGGTCGGGTTGCCCCGCGGCCGACCACAGCCCGACGCAGTAGAAGAACGGATAGAACGTGATGCAGCCCCAGCCGAGCTTGAAGCCGACGCGCTCGGCGAAGAAGTCGTACGTGTAGAGGTGGACCTCCTCGAAGAACAGGTACTCGGACGCGAAGAACAGGAACAGCGCGGCGTAGACGTAGATGCCGGGCGACGCATCACCGCCGGAAGCGAGCACGTGGTGCGCGGCGAACGACACCACGTTGAGCCCGAGCATCACCGCGCCGACCAGGTACAGGCTCATCTTGGCGTCGAGGCGCGCGCCCAGGAACTGCGGGTTCGCGCGGCGCCCGAGGAACAGATCGGCGACCAGGCCGGTGTCAGGCGTCGGTGGCGCGGTCAACACGATCGCCGCGGTGAACGCCAGGCCGAGGGTGCAGGCGCCGATCACCGCCTCGACCCGGTGCAGCCAGAAGAAGTCCCACGCGATCCAGCCGGCCTGGCTCGCGGTCGAGAAGCCGCCGAGGATCACGGCGAACACCAGCAGACCGTTGAGCCGGTAGCGCAGCGGCTGGCCGGCGGCGTCGCGCACGTAGCCGGCCACGTGGCGCGCCGGCAGCACCAGCTGCAGCAGCAGCACGAGCGCGTAGACCAGCCACGGCGCGAAGAAGCCGATCATGAGAGGTCCGCCGTGCTCTTCGCCATCACGCGCACCGCCGCGCGGCGCGTGAGCATCCGGCCGAGGAAGAAGCGCGCGACCTTGTTCATCGCGCCAGGCACGACCACCGGGCCCTTGCCGATCGCCTTCAAGGTGCGCTCGGCGACCACGCCGGGATCGAGCGTGCCCGGCGCGTCCCTGGTCGCGGTCGCGAGGTAGCCCGGCGTGCGGATCGCGCCGGCGCACGAGACGAGGACCTCGACGCCGTGCGGCCGGAGCTCGGCCCACAGGCTCTCGCCGAGCACGGTGATGAACGCCTTGCTCGCGGCGTACGCGGCGAGGCGCGGCGAGCCCTGGAAGCCGGCGAGCGAGGACATCAGCACGATCGCGCCGCGGCCGCGCGTGCGCATCGCCGGCGCGAGCGCGTGCACGAACCGCAGCGGGCCGCGCGCGTTCACGTCGACGACGCGCTCGGCGTCGGCGAGCGGCCGATCGAGCAGCGCGCCGACGAACGAGTAGGCCGCGTTGTAGACGCCGAGCCCGAGGTCGAGCTCGGCGGCGAGCGCGCGCACGTTGTCCTGCCACGCCTCCCCGGCGAGATCGAGCGCGAGCGTGCGCACCTCGATCGCGTGATCGGCGCGCAGGCGGGTCGCGAGCGCATCGAGGAGCTCGGCGCGGCGCGCGATCAGCACGAGGTTCATGCCGCGGCGCGCGAGCCCGATCGCGAAGGCTTCACCCAGGCCCTCGGAGGCGCCGGCGACCAGCGCCCACCGGCCGAATCGCTGCGGGAAGGGCGACGGCACGCGCGCAGCCTAGCACTGCGATGCTAGTGCGTGCGCCGCGCGCCCGGCACGCCGGCCGGGTACTTCACCTCGGCCTCGGCCGGGCGGATGTAGCGGGGTGCGCCGTGGCCGAGCACATCGGCGCGCTCGCCCGCGAGCGCGAGGCGCGCGATCGATCCCGCCGAGGGCGAGCCCGGCGCGGTCGCCACCGCGTGCGCGGCGAGCGCGCCGAGCTCGTCGCGGTAGACATCGACACCGTCGCCGCCGAGCGCGACCGAGGCGCACGCGAGCGCCTCGATGATCGGCGCGAGCTCCGCCGGCGGCAGCACGCGATCGGGCGCGAGCGCGGTCACGCCGGTCGCGGTCCGTGCATACGTGCCGGCGAAGACCTCGCCGCGCCGCGCGTCGAGTATCGGCACCAGCAGCGCGGCCTCGGTGTGGGCCGCGAGATCGAGCGCGAGCGCCGCCAGCGACGACACCGCCCACAGCGGCACGCCCGCGCCGAACGCGACGCCCTTGGCCGCGGCCACGCCGATGCGCAGGCCGGTGAACGAGCCCGGCCCGACGCCGACCGCGACCGCGTCGAGGGCGCGGGGCGCGACGCCGGCGCGCTCGAGCACCCCGGCGATGCGGGGCAGGAGCTCGGCGCTGTGGCCGTCGGCGCGGATCGCGTCGTCGGCGAGGATCGCGCCGTCGCCATCGACGACGGCGACGCTGGTGGTGCGCGTGGAGGTGTCGATCGCGAGGAGCTTCATGATCGGAGCAGGCGCATGACGTCGTTGCGCAGCGCGAGCAGCGTGATCAGGCCGACCACCGCGAGCCCGCCGAGCTGGACCCGCTCGCGCATGCGCATCGACAGCGGCCGGCGCAGGATCGCCTCGATCGCGAACACCAGCACGTGGCCGCCGTCGAGCATCGGCACGGGCAAGAGGTTGATGAGGCCGAGGTTGACGCTGATGAGCGCCATCATCAGCAGGAAGCTCTCCCAGCCGCGATCGCCCGACACCGACGCGACCCGGTACATCATCAGCGGGCCGCCGAGGTCCTCGCTCGGGGTGTCGCCGCGGATCACCGAGAAGAAGCCGGACACCATCGTGCCGATGGTCTCGCCGGTGCGCTCGACCGCCTTGGACACCGCGTAGCTGACGCGGCCCTCGATCGGCACCATCTTGCCCTCGCCGCGCTCGACGTCGTTGTGCGCGCCGAACACCAGGCGCTTGACCTCGTGGCTGTACTCGTCGGGCTGGGTCTGCCAGACCTGCGAGATCTTCGCCGACATCGTCGCGACCGTGCCGTCGGGCTGGGCGCGCTTCCAGGTCAGCTTCCAGGCGCGCTCGGGATCGGCCTGCAGGCGCTGATCGAGGGTCATCCAGTGGCTGAGCGGCTGGTCGTCGAGCGCGACGATCAGATCGCCGATCTTCACGCCGGCCTGGTCGGCGGGCGAGCCCGGGTTGACGTGTGCCACGAACATCTCGGCCTTCTCGAGGCCGGTGTAGATCGACTTCTTGAGGACGTCGTCGGTGTGGGTCTCGGGCACGAGCAGCGCGGGGTACGCCGCGAGCAGTCGGACCTGCGGGATGCCGGGCAGCTCGGTGCCGCGGAAGTACACGAGGTTGGCGTTGGCCGAGCTCCGGCCCAGGCGGCGCGTGACGTCGTTCCAGTTGTTGACCTGCGCGCCGTTGATGCTGATGAGCAGGTCGCCGGTCTGGATGCCGGCCTTGGCCGCCGGCGATGCCGCGTTGAGCACGCCGACCAGCGGCACGAACGGCGCGCGGGTGATGCCGATCCGGCCCTCGGGCGTGGCCTGGCCGTCGCGCTTGCGCACGGTCTCCTCGACCGGCACGACGTAGCGCTCGAAGGACTTGCCGCCGCGCTCGATCCGGAAGTGCAGCTCGCGGCCCGCGGACTTCTGGACGTCGTGCTCGACCTCCTCCCAGTAGCGGACCGCGTCACCGTCGATCGCCAGCACGCCATCGCCCGGCTCGATGCCGGCGCGGGCGGCGGGGCCGTCCTCGAGGACATCGCCGACCACGGCGGCGGGCAGCTCGCTGTGCCCGGCGAAGAACACGAAGTAGATGAAGACCGGCAGCAGCAGGTTGGCGGCCGGACCGGCGAAGACGATGACCAGGCGCTGCCACAGGGGCCGCGACGAGAAGCTGCGGCGGGCGTCCTTGTCCTCGTCGTCGCCCTCGCCCTCGACGCCGAGGATGCGCACATAGCCCCCGAGCGGGAACACGCCGATCTGGTACTCGGTCTCGCCGCCCCGGACCCGGACCAGCGGGCGGCCATAACCCAGCGAGAACCGCAGGACCTTGACGTCGAGCAGCTTGGCGGCCGCGAAGTGCCCCAGCTCGTGGATGACCACGAGGGCGCCGACCATGAGCAAGAAGTAGACGACCGACATCGAACCCGCGCTTCGCGGGTCCTAGCACGTCTGGTACCCTTTTCCCTAGTGGCATCAAAGTCGGCCTACAGCGACGCTGACAAGGGCGCCGAGATCGAGGAAGCCCTCGACGAGCTCGACAAGCTCGTGGACCGACTGCGCGTGATGTACGAGCAGTACTTCATGGGCATCCAGAAGATGGCGCCCAGCCACCTGCACGCCGAGGCCGAGCGCAAGATCCGCGAGTTGACCCAGCTCAACATCCGCAACACCGGCCTGCGCTACCGGTTCGCGACCATCGGCCAGAAGTTCGGGTCGTACAACAACTACTGGCGGCGCACGCTGCGCGAGATCGAGGCCGGTCGCTACATCCGCGATCTCAACCGGATCAAGCGGCAGGCGTACCAGCGCGGCGAGATCATCCCCGACGAGATCGTCGCGGCGATGCCCAAGCGCATGCGCGAGATGGTCGAGCGCGATCGCAAGGCGGCCGAGGCGCGCAGCGCGCGCAACAACAAGGGCGCCCTGCCGGTGCCGCCGGTCTCGGCCGACGAGGCGCTCGACGAGGCCGCGGTCGTGCACAGCGCGCCGCCGCCGCGCCACCAGGCCTACACGCTCGACATGGACGAGGATCTCGATGTCGACTCGATGTTCGACGACATCACCGGCGTGGGCGAGAAGCCCGAGCCGCCGATCCTGCCGCTGGCGGCGCTGAT
>JAIOQA010000479.1 GCA_021413675.1 Deltaproteobacteria bacterium
ATCCGGCGCGCGCCGCGGTCGGGCTGTACGAGGCGCTGATCGCCGCGCAGGCGCCGGTCGCGTTCACGTCGATCCCGGTGCCGACCCTCGGCGACTTCGAGTCGGCGCCGGCGGTGGTGGAGCTGCGCCTGCCCGACGGCAAGACCCGCGTCGCGCTGTGGACCCGCGAGCTGCCCGAGGTCGCGCGCCTCGACGAGGCCGCGGCCCGCTATCGGCTGCCGCCCGGGCGCGTGATCCGGGTCGCGAGCGCGGCCCGCGATCAGGCCCGCCTCGACGAGCGCGCGCCCACGCCGCTCGACGTCACCCGCGCGGTGTCCGCGGAGGTCGCGCAGAAGGTCGCGGTGCTCGGCACGCGCATCGACGACGCCCAGACCTGGGACGACGTCGTGCTGCCGGCCGCGACGATGGGCGCGGTCCAGGAGATCGTGAGCCGCGCGCGTCACCGCCACCGCGTGCTCCACGAGTGGGGCTTCGAGCGCAAGCTGGCCAAGGGCCTCGGCCTGTCGGCGCTGTTCGCCGGGCCGCCCGGCACCGGCAAGACGATGGTCGCGGGGCTGATCGCGCGCGAGCTCGCGCTCGAGCTGTACCAGATCGATCTCTCGCGGGTCGTGTCCAAGTACGTCGGCGAGACCGAGAAGAACCTGGCCGAGGTGTTCGACGCCGCCGACTGGGGCAACGTGCTGCTCCTGTTCGACGAGGCCGACGCGCTGTTCTCGCGGCGCACCGACGTGAAGTCGTCGAACGACCGGTTCGCGAACATGGAGATCAACTATCTCTTGCAGCGCCTCGAGCGGTTCGAGGGTGTGTCGATCCTCACGACCAACCTCGAGGGCTCGATCGACACCGCGTTCAAGCGGCGGCTCAGCTTCCGCGTCGGTTTCCCGATGCCCGACGCGAGCGAGCGCGAGGTGCTGTGGCGCCGGATGGTGCCGACCGAGGCGCCGATCGTCGACCTGGATGTCGCCGCGCTCGCACAGGCCTACGAGTTCACGGGTGGCAATATCCGGAACGCGATGCTGCGCGCGGCGTACCTCGCCGCCAGCGAAGGCGCGGTGATCACGACGGATCACGTCCACCGCGCCGTGACCCTCGAGTACCATGACGCCGGTCAGCTCTCGATCGGCGGGAAGCTGCATCAATAGCGGGCCGTACCACGGGGAACGGAGAGTACCGATGAGCATCCTGACGACGATCACGGAGACGCTGTTTGGGCAGGGGGAGACCGAGGCAGAGAAGGCGCAGAAGGCGCGCGATGCCGAGGTCACGGCGGCGGAGGGAGCGCAGCGCGCCGCGGTCGTCGATGGCGGCACCGGGCTCAACCACGAGTCGATCGCCCGCTACGACATCATCGCGCACCACCTCGCGCACGAGATCCACGCGAGCAAGCTCCACGACGCGGAGCTCGCGGTGATGGAGAAGTGGGACTCGCTCTACGGCGAGGACCACGACGGCGAGAACGGCTCGATCGCCGCGCTCAAGAGCCTGAAGGGCGCGATCATCGAGCCGGCGCTGCGCGACAAGACCCGCGAGGCCGACACGCTGCTGCGCAACCACGCGGTCGGCATCTTCCAGCAGACGATCATGGGCCAGGCCCACCCGGGCGAGCTGAAGAGCGCGGTCAAGGACGAGTTCTGCAACACGGTGTCGATGCAGGTCTGCGGCGTCGAGATGCACCCGCTGGCGGTGCAGATCTTCCTCGAGATGCTCGAGCCGATGGTCGACTCCGAGGCCAACATGGCCCAGGGCAAGGCGGTCGAGGTGGTCGAGGAGCAGCAGGAAGAGGCCGAGCAGGAGATCGAGGAAGAGCACGCGTAGACTGGCGGCATGGTCGTGTCTCGCTGGATGGGCCGCCTCGCGCTGGCCGGAACGTGCCTCGGGTCGCTCGTCGCGCTGGCGGCGTGCGGCGACAACGCCTTCCCGCTGACGGGCGAGCTCGCGGGGCGCTGCGCCGCGCCTCGCACCGGCGTCGATCCGGCGACCGGGGCGGCGTATCCCGATCTGCCCGGCTCGCTCGACGCCGAGAAGGCCTGGGTCCGCGGATGGATCGACGACTACTACCTCTGGTACCGCGAGGTCGGTGACCCCGACCCGGACTCGTACGGGACCGTCGTCGACTACTTCGACGCGCTCAAGACTTCGGCGACCACCGCGACCGGCCACGACAAGGACCGGTTTCACTTCACGTACACGACCGCCGCGTGGGAGGCGCTGTCGCAGAGCGGGATCGAGGCCGGCTACGGCGTGCGCTGGGCGGTGATCGCGCCGCGGCCGCCTCGCCAGATCGTGGTCGCGTACACCGAGCCGGGCTCGGCCGGCGCCGCGGCGCTCGTGCGCGGCGCCGAGGTGCTGGCCGTCGACGGTGCGGACGTGGTCTTCGGGGCCGCCGTCGACACGCTCAACGGCGGCCTGTTCCCGGCCGACGTCGGCGAGGCGCACACGTTCCTCGTCCAGGATCTCGGCGGCGGCGCGCCGCGGACCGTCACGCTGACGTCCGCGAACATCACGAGCCAGCCGGTGCAGAACGTCCGCACGCTCGACGGCGGCGCCGTCGGCTACCTGCAGTTCAACGATCACATCGCGACCGCCGAGGCGCAGCTGATCGCGGCGATCGATCAGCTGAAGACCGCGGGCGTGACCGACCTCGTGATCGACCTGCGCTACAACGGCGGCGGGTACCTCGCGATCGCGAGCGAGCTCGGGTACATGGTCGCGGGCCCGGCGTCGGACGGCCAGGTGTTCGAGCGGATCGCCTTCAACGACAAGTACCCGACGACCAATCCGATCACCGGGATGCCGCTCGAGGCCACGCCGTTCTTCACCACCGCCGTGTTCTCTCAGGTCCAGGCCCCGCTGCCGTCGCTGGGCCTGACTCGGGTGTTCGTGCTGACCGGGCCGGGGACGTGCTCGGCGAGCGAGGCGGTCATGAACGGCCTCGCCGGGATCGATGTCGAGGTGATCCAGATCGGCTCGACGACCTGCGGCAAGCCCTACGGCTTCTACCCGCAGGACAACTGCGGCACGACCTACTTCGCGATCCAGTTCCAGGGCGTCAACGCCAAGGGCTTCGGCGACTACGCCGATGGCTTCAGCGCCGACCCGGCGATGGGCGCGCCGATGCCCGGCTGCGTCGTGCCCGACGACTTCACCCACGCGCTCGGCGATCCCGCCGAGGCGCGGCTGGCGGCGGCGCTGCAGTACCGGCGCGACGGGACGTGTCCGGCGGTCGCGAAGCGCGCGGGCGCTGCGCCGCTGTCGGCGGTCGACGGTCAGGTGATCAAGCCGCCCTGGCTCGAGAACCGGATCTACCGGCCGATCGATCGCTAGATCGCCGGCGTCGAGCCGCGCGCGACGAGCTTGCCGCCGAGGACGATCTTGCGCGACGGCGCGCTGGCGTCGTCGAGGCGCTCGAGCAGCATCGCCATCGCGGTCTTGCCGATCGCGTCGACCGGCTGCTCGATGACCGTGAGGCCGCCGGCGACCAGCTCCATCCACGGCTCGTTGTCGAAGCCGGCGACCGCCAGGTCCGCGGGCACCCCGACGCCGGCGGCGTTGAGCGCGCGCATGGTCTCGAGCAGCATGAGGCCGTTCGAGGCGAGCAGGGCCTCGGGGCGCTGGCGGCGGGCGAGCACGCGGGTCAGCTCGGCGGCGAGCGGCGCCGCGCCGTGCTCGACCGATCGCGCGTCGGCGGCGAGGCCGTGGCGCGCGATCGCCGCGGCGTAGCCGGCGCGGCGCTCGACCCCGGTGGTGCTGGCGCCGAACAGGCCGGTGATGCGGCGGTAGCCGCGGGCGTGCAGGTGATCGACCAGCGTCGCGGCGGCGTCGCCGTTGTCGAGGACGACCGCGTCGTGCAGCCGCGTGGGCACGCTGCGATCGATCATCACGACCGGGTAGTCCTGTGGCTCGCGCGCGAGCCGCTCGGCGCTGTGCCGGGTCGGCGCGAAGATCACGCCGGTCACGCGCTCCTCCTGCATGAGCCGCAGGTAGAGCGTCTCCTTGTCGGGATCCTCGCTGGTGTTGCAGAGGATCACCCGCAGGCCGTGGCCGTAGGCGGCATCCTCGACCGCGCGGCCGACCGCGGTGAAGAACGGGTTGCGCAGATCGGCGACGATGAGCCCGATCGTGTTGGTGTGCTTCGAGCGCAGCCGTCGCGCCGCGAGGTTGGGGCGGTAGCCGGTCTCGGCGACGGCGCGCTCGACCCGCGCGCGCATCTCGGGATCGACGGCGCGCCCGCTGAGGGTCCGCGACACCGTCGCCGGTGACACCCCGGCGATCCGCGCGACGTCCTTGATTCCTACGGCCATGATTAGAAAACGTTTGCTACCTGAATCTGGAGATTACGCCATGATGGCCTGATGACGCAAGCAGTCACGTCGAGTTGCGGTCGTATTCTGTAGAAAACGTTTTCTCGAACTGCTATTCACGGGACATGGACATCGCGCACAACCTCGTCCGGCTCAACGCCCATCCGGCGACCAAGGAAGACGCGATCCGCCAGGCCGGCCAGCTGCTGGTCGCGGCCGGCTGCGTCGGCGCCGAGTACACCGCGAGCATGGTGCGCCGCGAGTCGGTGGCCAACACGTTCCTCGGCCACGGCGTCGCGATCCCGCACGGCCTGGGCGAGGACCGCAACCTGGTCCAGCGCGACGGCATCGCGGTGCTGCAGGTGCCGGGCGGCGTGGAGTGGAGCCCGGGCCAGACCGCGCGGCTGATCGTCGGCATCGCTGCGCAGTCGGACAGCCACCTCGCGATCCTCAAGCGGCTCACGCGGCTCATCCAGGACGAGGCGCGGCTCGAGGCGCTGTTCACGACCGGCGAGATCGCGGTGATCACGAACGCGCTCACCGCCGATGCGATCGTCGCTGCAACCACAGCCGCGGTCGATCTCGCGCACCGCGCGACCTGGGTCGTGAGCTATCCGAATGGCCTGCACGCCCGGCCCGCGACCGCGTGGGTCGAGGCGGCGCGCAGCGCGGCGTCGCGGATCCAGGTCCGCCGCGGCGCCGAGGCCGCCGACGCGCGCAACCTGGTCGCGCTGCTGCAGCTGGGCCTCGCGCACGGCGACGAGGTCGTGCTGTCGGCGAGCGGCGCCGACGCAGCGGCCGCGCTGGCCCGGTTCCACGCGCTGGTCGAGAGCCTCGCGATCGGCGAGCGCGCCGATGCGCAGCGCGCGGCGGAGCGCGCCGCCCGGCCGGTCCGCGGCTGGCAGCCGCCGAAGGCGCTGCGGGCGATCACCGGCATCGCCGCGAGCCCGGGCCTCGCGATCGGCGCGGTCCACGTCCTCGCGGCACCCGACGCGGCGGTGCCCGATCGGCCCGCGCCGCTCGGCGATGGCGCCGCCGCGCTCACCGACGCGATCGCGCGCACGCGCCAGCAGCTCACCGCGCTCCAGGACGCGACCGCACGCCGGCTGGGCGCGAGCGACGCGCGCATCTTCGCGGCGCAGGCGGCGCTACTCGACGACACCGATCTGATCACGCTGACCTGTCAGCGGATGGTGGCGGGCCACGGCGTGGCGTGGGCCTGGCACGAGGCGGTCGAGCGCACCGCGGCGCAGCTCGCGGCGCTGGCCAACCCGGTGCTCGCGGCGCGCGCCGCCGATCTGCGCGACGTCGGGCGCCGCGTGGTGGTGCAGCTCGAGCCGGCGCTCGCCGGTGGCACGCTCGCCGCGCTGCCCGACGGGCCGACCGTGATCGTCGCGGCGGATCTCTCCCCATCTGACACCGCCAACCTCGATCCACAGCGCATCGTGGGCCTGGCGACCGCGCAGGGCGGCCCGACCTCGCACACCGCGATCCTCGCGCGCACGCTCGGGCTACCGGCGCTGGTCGCGGGCGGCGCGCCGCTGCTCGCGCTGGCCAGCGGCACGCCGGTGATCGTCGACGGCGACACCGGCCGGCTCTACCTCGCGCCCGATGACGCCGACCTCGCCTCGGCGCGGGCGTGGATCGCGAGCCGCGCCGAGATCCGCGCGGCCGAGTCGGCGGTGCGCGGCGAGCCGGCCCGCACCCTCGACGGCCACGCCATCGCGATCGGCGCCAACGTCAACGCGCCCGATCAGGTGCCGCTCGCGATCGCCCAGGGCGGCGAGGGCGTGGGCCTGATGCGCACCGAGTTCCTGTTCCTCGAGCGCGGCGCCACGCCGACCGAGGACGAGCAGCACGACACGTACCGCGGCATGATCGACGCGCTCGACGGCCGGCCGCTGATCGTGCGGGCCCTCGACATCGGCGGCGACAAGCAGGTCGCGCACCTCGATCTGCCGCGCGAGGACAACCCGTTCCTCGGCGTGCGCGGCGCGCGGCTGCTGCTGCGCCGCGCCGATCTGCTCGATCCGCAGCTGCGCGCGCTGTACCGCGCGGCCCGCGCCGGCGGCGATCTGTCGATCATGTTCCCGATGGTCACCTCGGTCGGCGAGGTGCTGGCGCTGCGCGCCCACTGCGAGCGGATCCGCGCCGAGGTCGACGGGCCGGTGGTGCCGCTCGGCATCATGATCGAGGTGCCGGCAGCGGCGCTGCTCGCCGATGCGCTGTCGGCGCACGTCGACTTCTTCTCGATCGGCACCAACGATCTGACCCAGTACGCGCTCGCGATCGATCGCCAGAACCCCGAGCTCGCCGCCGAGGCCGACAGCCTGCACCCGGCGGTGCTGCGGCTGATCGAGCTGACCGTGAAGGGCGCCGCGCGCCACGCCCGCTGGGTCGGCGTGTGCGGCGGCATCGCGGGCGATCCGTTCGGCGCGGCGCTGCTGGCCGGCCTCGGCGTCAGCGAGCTGTCGATGACGCCGCGCGAGATCCCCGCGGTGAAGGCGCGGCTGCGCGCGTCGACGATCGCCGACCTGCGCGCGCTGGCGGCCCGCGCGCTGGCCGCAGAGACCGCGGCCCAGGTCCGCGCCCTCGACGGAGGCGCGTCGTGATCGTCACCGTGACGCTGAACCCCGCGATCGATCAGACGATCCGGATCGATCGGCTGGTGCGCGGCGCGGTCCACCGCGCGTCGAGCGTGCACCACGACGCCGGCGGCAAGGGCGTGAACGTCGCCGCGTGTCTCGGCGACTGGGGCGTGCCGGTGACCGCGACCGGGCTGGTCGGTCGCGACAACGCCGCGGCGTTCGAGGCGCTGTTCGCGGCCAAGGGCGTGACCGACGCGTTCGTGCGCGCCGACGGCCTCACCCGCGTCAACACCAAGCTGGTCGACGACGCCGAGACCACCGATATCAACCTCCCGGGGCTCGCGGCGACGCCGGCGCAGCTCGCGGCGGTCACCGCGGCGATGATCGCGCGCCTCGAGCCCGGCGCGATCGCGGTGATCGGCGGCAGCCTGCCGGGCGGCTGCCCGGACGATCACTACGCGGGGCTCGTGCGCGCCGCGACCGGCGCCGGTGCGCGGGTCGTGCTCGATGCCAGCGGCCCGGCGCTCGCCGCGGCGCTCGCCGCCGACGTGCGGCCCTGGTGCATCAAGCCCAACCGCGCCGAGCTCGCGGCGGTGCTCGGCGCGCCGCTCACGGATCTGCCCGCGGTGATCGCGGCGGCGCGCGCCTTGAACGCGCGCGGCATCGCGCTGGTCGTGGTGTCGATGGGCGAGGGCGGCGCGTTGTTCGTGGATGCGCACGGCGCGCTGCTGGCGCGCCTCGCCGCGCCGGCGGTCGTGACCACCGTCGGGGCCGGCGACGCGATGGTCGCGGGCATCGTCGCGGCGGTCGTCGAAGGTGGCGACCTCGCGCGCATCGCGCGGCTCGCCACCGCGTTCGCCGTCGGCAAGCTCGGCAACCCCGGCCCGCATCTGCCATCGCGCGACGCGGTGGCGGCGCTCGCCGCGCAGGTGACCCTCACGGACGTGGAGGCTCTATGAATCGCATCTGGGCGGTGGTGACGACGGGGGAGGCCAGCGTGGCCGGCCTGCTCGCGGGCGAGGCGCTGCGCAGCGCGGCGCAGGCGCGCGGTCGCGCGATCGAGATCGAGGTCCGGAAGGCCGATGGCGTGCTGCGCACGTTCGCGCCGGCGGAGGCCAGCGAGCCCGCGGCCGACGACGTGCTGCTGCTGGTCGCCAGTGGCGAGGTCGACGAGCCGCGCTTCCCCGGCGTGCCGCGGCAGCGCGCGTCGATCGCCGACGTGCTGGGCGACGCCGGCGCGGTGCTCGCCCGCGTCGCGACGCCAGCGGTCGCCTCGATCGCGACGACCCCCGCGGTCGCGACGACCCGCGTGGTCGCGGTGACCTCGTGCCCGACCGGCATCGCGCACACGTTCATGGCCGCCGAGGGCCTGACCCACGCCGCGGCCGCGCTCGGCTACGCGATCCGCGTCGAGACCCAGGGCTCGGTGGGCGCGAAGGACACGCTCACCGCCGAGGAGATCGCCGCCGCCGACGTGGTGGTCATCGCCGCCGATCGCGAGGTCGATCGCGCGCGCTTCGCTGGCAAGCGCGTGCTCGCGGTCGGCACCAAGCGCGCGATCAACGACGGCCAGGCGCTCCTGCGCGGCGCGCTGACCGACGCCGCGCTCCAGCCGGCGATCGATCGCGCGACCCCCGCCGCTGGCCCGTCCGCCGCCGGTCCCTACAAGCACCTCATGAACGGCGTCTCGTTCATGCTGCCGTTCGTCGTCTCCGGCGGCCTCTTGATCGCGCTCGCGTTCGCGGTCGGCGGCATCTACGTCACGAAGGAGGAAGGCACCTTCGCCCACGCGCTGTTCCAGATCGGCGCGCAGGGCGCCTTCTCGCTGATCGTGCCCGCGCTCGCCGGCTACATCGCGTTCTCGATCGCCGATCGCCCGGGGCTGGCGCCCGGCATGGTCGGCGGCGTGCTCGCGGCGTCGATGGGCGTCGGGTTCCTCGGCGGCATCCTCGCCGGCTTCATCGCCGGCTACGCCACGCGCACGCTGGCGCGCTCGATCAAGCTGCCACCCGGGCTCGCCGGCCTCCTGCCGGTGCTCATCCTGCCGGTGCTCGGCACGCTCGTCACCGGCCTCGCGATGATCTACGTCGTCGGCGTGCCGATGGCGCACGTGCTCACGTGGCTGACCGAGGGCCTCAAGGGCATGCAGGGCTCGTCGGCCGCGCTGCTCGGGCTGCTCCTCGGCGGCATGATGGCGGTCGACATGGGCGGCCCGGTCAACAAGGCCGCCTACGCGTTCTCGACCGGCTTGCTCGCCAGCTCGATCTACACGCCGATGGCGGCGGTCATGGTCGCCGGGATGACGCCGCCGCTCGCGCTCGCGCTCGCGACCAAGCTGTTCCCGCGCCGGTTCACGCGCGACGAGCGCGACGCCGGCAACGCCGCCGCGGTGCTCGGCCTCGCGTTCATCAGCGAGGGCGCGATCCCGTTCGCCGCGCGCGATCCGCTGCGCGTGATCCCCGCGCTCATCGCCGGCTCGGCGGTCGCCGGCGCGCTCGCGATGGCGCTCGGCGTCGCGATGAAGGTGCCGCACGGCGGCCTGTTCGTGCTCCCCATCCCCGGCGCCGTCGACAACGTGGTCGGCTGGGTGATCGCGCTCGTCGCCGGCACCGTCACCAGCGCCGGCCTGCTCGGCGTCCTCAAGCGGCCGCTCGCCGCGGACTGAAAGGTCTCCCATGTCCCATCCCCTGCAGGTCGCGCGCGTCGCGGCCGGTGCCCTCGTGTGCCTGCTCGCCAGCGCGGCCCGCGCCGAACCGTGGCAACCGCTCGGTGATCACGGCGTGCGCTTCGATCTCGGCTACACCGGCGAGGCCGCGGCCAATCCGGTCGGCGGTCTGCGCCAGGATGCCGCCTACGCCGGCCAGGTCTACGTCGGCGTCGATCTCGATCTCGCGCGCCTCGCGCGGATCCCCGGCGCGACCGTCCACGTCGCCGCGACCAACCGCCACGGCGACAACCTCGCGGCCACGGCGATCGGCAACAACACCTCGGTGCAGGAGATCTTCGGCACCCAGAACACCCACCTCGCGATCCTCACGTGGCAGCAGAAGCTCGGCGATCACGTCGGGCTCGAGGCGGGCCGCACGATCGCCAACGTCAGCTTCCTGAGCTCGCCGTACTACTGCAACTTCCAGTCGAACTCGGCGTGCGGCAACCCGACGTTCGTGTTCAAGACCTCCAACTTCACCTACTTCCCGGCGTCGAGCTGGGGCGGCCACGCGCGCGCGTGGCTCGGCTCGAGAGTCTATCTCCACGCCGGCGTCTACGAGGTCAACCCCGATCGCAAGCAGGCCGACGACCACGGCGTGTCGTTCGGCATCGCGCACGCCACCGGCGTCGTCGTGCCGTTCGAGATCGGCTACGCCACGACCCGGGCGAACGACCGGCTGCCGCGCGCGTACCAGCTCGGTGGCTGGTACGACACCGGCGACTACGAGGATCCGATCGTCGATCCCGTGACCGGCCCGGTCACGCGCCACGGCCGCTCGGGCGTGTTCGCGCGCTTCGAGCAGCTCGTGTGGCGGCCCGATGCCACCAGCGCGCGCGGCCTCGGCGTGTTCGGCGTCGCGATGGCACGGACCTCGGGGCGCACGACCGAGGACTTCTTCGTCGAAGCCGGCGCGCTGTGGACCGGGCCGCTCGCGAGCCGCGCCGAGGACACGCTCGGGTTCGTGGTGAACGATCAAGTGCTCAGCGACCTCGCGCTCGACACGATCCGCGGGCCGCGCGTCGCCGCGGGCGGCACCGCCGCGATCCCGCGCCACGAGATCATGATGGAGCTCGCCTACGGGGCGCAGCTGTTCCGCGGCATCCGCGTGTCGCCCAACCTGCAGCTGATCGTGCACCCCGATCAGCTCGCCGAGCCCGCGCGCCCGACCGACATCCCGACCGCGTTCGTCGTCGGGCTGAAGGCCTCGATCGAGCTGCCGGCGCTGCTCGGATCCTGATCGCGGCGATCTGTGCGATCGTGGAGGGATGACCCGCGCATCGCTCGCCGTGATCCTCCTCTACGCTGCGTGCGAGCCCGTACCGGCGACGACGATGCCGTCGCCCGCGCCGAGCGAGCCGACGGCCGAAGCGCCGAGCGCACCCGACGAGCCGACCGCGCCCGCGGCGCCCGCCGATGACGGCCCGGCCTTCGGCATCGGCGGCGGCGAATCCGACGCCCACACCCACGTCTCGTTCCAGGCGCCGCGCGCGCTGACCGCCGCGCACGCCCGCGTCGTCGTCGACAAGGTCGCGCCGCGCGGCCTGAACTTCTTCGCGCTCCAGGTCGACTTCAACAACAGCACCTGGGCCCACGGCGGCCTGCAGGACGTCGATGGTCCCGACGGCGGGCGCACGCGCCAGGCCAACTGGGGCGGGCTCGTCGATCGCGGCGGCGGCACCGACGACTACGACAAGGAGGACGATCTCGCCGATCTCGAGAAGATCCAGAACCCGCCGGTCGGTCAGCACGTCGCGCCGTACGCCTGGAAGACCGGCATGGCCTACGACTTCTCCGTCGAGCGCGGCGCGAAGGTCACGCTGCCCGCCGGCAACTATCGCCTCATCTCCGACCGGCCGATCGTGCGCGTCGATCACCCGCGCACGATGTGGGAGTGGCGCTTCATCGCGCAGCCCGTCGATGGCGGCGCGCCGTACGCGGTGACGCTCTACGACGCCGCCGACGCGTTCGAGGCGTTCTACGTCTGGAACGAGTCGGGCTACGGCTCGACCGCTGCCGAGCAGCACACGACCTGGTCGGCGCTGCGCTATGTCGAGGGCGGCGGCGACGCGCAGGTGCCCGCGTCGTGGGACCGGTTCTAGCGGCTGTTATCCCGCGGCCGCGGGCGCCTCGGTCTTGACGACCAGGGCGCCGAGGCGCTCGACCAGCGCCGCCCACGCCGCGCTCACCCGCGCGGCGTCGTGGCCCTCGAGGGTCAGGATGACCTTGAACTCGCGCTCGTCGAAGCGCGGGTAGCTGCCCAGCTTGACGTCGGCGAAGGCAGCGACGACCGCGTCGAGCGACGGCGCGAGCACGCCCTCGTCGGCGCTCGCGAACACCCGCGCGATCGTGATCGGCGCGGCGCGGAACCGATCGGCGATCGCGGCGAACTTGCGGCGAAACAGCGCGGGCACGCCGGGCAGGATGTAGATGTTGCGGAACGCCGGCACCGGCCAGGTCGGATCGCTGCCGTAGACCAGCTCGGCGCCCTCCGGAACGTCGGCCAGCCGCAGGTTGGCGTCGGCCAGCGCCGCGCCCCAGTAGCCGCGGACCTTGGCCTCGAGCTCCGGATGGCGGTGGACCGCCACGCCAAAGCCCTGCGCGATCCCGGCGATCGTCACGTCATCGTGGGTCGGCCCGACGCCGCCCGAGGTGAACACCAGATCGAATCGCGCCGCGAACCGCGCGACCGTGTCGGCGATGTCGTCGAGCTCGTCCGGGATCACCGTGATCCGGCGCAGATCCACGCCCAGCTGCCGCAGCTCCCGGATGAGAAACGCCGCGTTCTCGTCGGCGAACTTGCCGCTGAGGATCTCGTCGCCGATGACCACGATCCCGGCGGTGCGCGCCATGAGCGGCACTCTACCATCGCTCGAGATACTGACGGGCGGGATGCACCTTGCACCAGCGCGCGTTCGCCTGCTAAGAACGCCGCGACCATGGATCTCGTGCTCTCCGGCGGACGGGTGATCGACACCTCCGGCGAGCTATTCGATCGAGCCGCCGATGTCCGCATCGTCGATGGTCGCATCGCCGAGATCGGGACCGGGCTCGTCGGTAGCCGCACCCTCGATGTTCGCGGCCTGGTGGTCTCTGCCGGGCTCGTGGACCTCCACGTGCACCTGCGCGAACCCGGCCAGGAATACAAAGAGGATCTCCAGACCGGCACCCGCGCCGCGGTGGCGGGCGGGTTCACCACCGTCTGCTGCATGCCCAACACCTCGCCGGTCAACGACGACCGCTCGATCACCGAGCTGATCGTGCGCCGCGCCGCCGAGGTCGGGGCCTGTCGCGTGCGCCCGATCGGCGCGGTGACCCGCGGCCTCGAGGGCAAGCAGCTCGCCGACATCGCCGACATGCAGCAGGGCGGCGCGGTCGCGATCTCCGACGACGGCAAGCCGGTGTGGAACGCGGGCCTCCTGCGCCGCGCGCTCGAGTACGCCCGCACGTTCGGCATCCCGCTGGTCCAGCACGCCGAGGAGCCCGAGCTGGTCGAGGGCGGCGCGATGAACGAGGGCGCGGTCGCCACCCGCATCGGGCTGCGCGGCCAGCCGTCGATCACCGAGACCTCGATGGTCGCGCGCGACCTCGAGCTGGTCGAGTGGACCGGCGCGCGATACCACGTCGCACACGTTTCCGCGGCGCGCACGGTCGCGCTGGTCCGCGACGCCAAGCGCCGCGGCCTGCCGGTGACCTGCGAGGTCACCCCGCACCACCTGACGCTCACCGATCTGGCCTGCCAGCACTACGATCCGGCGACCAAGGTCATGCCGCCGCTGCGCACGGACGCCGATCTGACCGCGCTCTACGAGGCGCTCGCCGACGGCACGATCGACGCGATCGCGACCGATCACGCGCCCCACTCGCTGGTCGAGAAGGAGGTCGAGTTCGAGTGCGCCGCGCCCGGCATGCTCGGCCTCGAGACCGCGGTCCCGCTGGTGTTCGCGCTGGTCCGCCGCGGCCTGATCACGATGACCCGCGCGATCCAGTTGCTCACGATCGGGCCCGCGCGCGCGTTCGCGCTCGACGCCGGCCGCCTGGTCGCCGGCGGGGTCGCCGACGTCTGCGTCCTCGATCCCGAGCGCCACTGGACGGTCGAGGCCACCGGCCTGGCCTCGCGCTCGAAGAACACGCCGTTCCTCGGCGCGGCCATGCAGGGCCGCGCGGTCCTGACCTTCGTCGGAGGCAAGGTCGCCTACGATCTCGATCATCGCCTGGAGAGTCCATGAGCACGCGATATCCGGTGGCGCTGGTCCTCGAGAACGGCCGCATCTTCCGCGGGCTCGGTTTCGGCGCGCGCGTCGAGTCGATCGGCGAGGTGGTCTTCAACACGTCGATCACCGGCTACCAGGAGATCGTCAGCGAGCCGTCGTACGCCGGGCAGATCGTCGTGATGACCGCGACCCAGATCGGCAACGTCGGCGCGACGCCGGAGGATCTCGAGGCGGCGAAGGCGGTGTGCGCCGGGCTCGTGGTGCGCCAGGCCTCGCCGATCGCGTCGAACTGGCGCGCGACCCAGACGCTGGGCGCGTGGCTCGAGAGCGTGGGCCTGCCCGGCATCGAGGAGATCGACACGCGCGCGGTCACCCGCGTGCTGCGCGATCAGGGCGCGATGCGCGGCGCGATCACGCCGCACGTGGCCGAGATCGACGCCGTGCTCGAGCGGATCCGCGCGTGGCCGGTGATGGACGGCCTCGACCTGGTGCCGCGCGTCACCTGCACCACGCCATACACCTGGGATCAGCCGACCTGGCACGCGCCGGATGACGGCCGCGCGGTCGCGACGCCGCCGGTGACCAAGCACGTGGTCGCGTACGACTTCGGCATCAAGGAGAACATCCTCCGCCAGCTGCGCGACGTCGGCTGTCGCGTGACGGTGGTGCCGGCGACGACGACCGCCGCCGAGGCGCTCGCGATGAAGCCCGACGGCGTGTTCCTGTCGAACGGCCCCGGCGATCCGGCGGCGGTGACCTACGCGATCGCCGCCACCAGGGAGCTGGTCGCGTCGGGCATCCCGGTGTTCGGCATCTGCCTCGGCCACCCGGTCCTCGGCCTCGCGCGCGGCGCGAAGACCTTCAAGCTGCCCTTCGGTCACCACGGCGCGAACCACCCGGTGAAGGACCTCACCACCGGCAAGGTCGAGATCACCTCGCAGAACCACGGCTTCGCGGTCGATCCCGCGAGCCTGCCGGCGGGCGTGAGCCTGACCCACATCAACCTGTACGACCAGACCGCGGAGGGCCTCGCGCTCGACGGCCGCCCGGTGTTCTCGGTGCAGTACCACCCCGAGGCCAGCCCGGGGCCGCACGACTCGAGCTACCTGTTCGCTCGGTTCCGCGCGCTCCTGGAGCCGCGGTGATCGTGACCGGCCCGGCCGCGGTCGACCAGGTCCTCGAGGCGTTGACCGACGAGCACACCGCGGATCCCGCGGCGGTGGTCGACGCGCGCCACGAGTACGAGAGCCGGCGCGGGCGGGTGCTGCAGGACGAGGGCCTGTGGGAGTCGTGGAGCGCGGCGTTCATCGAGTGGTTCCTCGTCGAGCGAGTCGCGCCCGGCGCCGACGGCCCGGTGGCGCGGCAGTCGTGGATGCGCGCGCGCGAGCAGGGCGCGATGGGCGACGCCGCGGCGGCGGCGAGGGCCGAGCTGTTGCGCGGCTACCTGACCTCGCACCGCAGCCTGTTCGAGATCCGCGCGCTCGACAGCGGGCGCGTCGAGCTGGCCGATCTGATCGGCGGCGCGCAGTTCGCGGTCGCGGAGCCGCGCACGATGCACGGGGTCGAGGTCGGCGACGTCGCCGAGCTGCGGCTCATCGGCTACGACAAGGACGTGCGGTTCGGCCGGACCTTCGTCTATCACCCGGCGGCGGCGCGCGCGGCGATCGCCACGCACGTCAAGGCGCTGGTCACCCGCGGCGACGATCGGCGCGCGATCATCGATCACGTGGCGTCCTTGCGGCTCAAGATCGATCGCTACAAGCACGTGCCGCCGAGCCGGGTCTACGAGCTGGGCGGGGGACGCCTGCCCGAGTGACCGGGCGCGCGCCGCGGCTCGCGATCCTGATCGCGATCGGCATCGCGCTCGTCGGCGCGCGCGCGCAGGCGCAGGCGGTCCATCAGAAGCCGGCGTTCTCGATCGAGCGGTTCACGCCGATGCCGGGCGCCGCTGCGTTCATCGGCGCCGACGATCCGGATGTCCTGCCAGCGGGCGCGTGGACGCTGTCGACCTCGACCTGGTGGGCGGCGCGACCGATCGTGCTCCGCGACGTGCGCACCGGCGATCCGGCGACGGTGCCGGTGGCGTGGCGCGCGGGGCTCGAGCTGGCTGCGGCCCGCGGGTTCGGCGCGCGCTACCAGCTGGGCCTCGCGATGCCGCTCGCGCTGCAGGGCGGCGATCGGCTCGCCGGCATCGGCCTCAGCGATCGGGCGCTGCAGCGCGCGGTCGCCGGCGATCTGCGGCTGGCCGGCAAGGCGCGGCTCGCGGGTGATCCGGGCGAGCCGGGCTGGGCGTCGTCGGTGGCTGCGGTCGTGGTCGTGCCGACCGGCGACGACGGCGACTTCGCGGGCGAGGAGGGCGCGGTGTTCGAGTGGCACCTCGCCGCGGGCTGGCGCGGCCGGCGCGCGGCGCTCGCGATCAACGGCGGCGCGCGCATCCGCCAGAAGGAGGTCGTGCTGCTGTCGCCGGCGCGGCCCCACGGCAACGAGCTGATCGGCGCGATCGCCGGCGAGGCGGTCGTGCCCTACGTCGGGCGCTGGCTCGGCGGACCCGATCGCCTGTGGGTGACCGGCGAGGTCGCGGGCGTGCTCGGCGACGCGATCGGCAAGGGCGCGCGCGGGCCGTCGCCGGTCGAGGCCCGGGTCGGCGCGCGCGTGCGGCTGTGCGCGTGGTGGTCGGTGACCGCGGCGATCGGCGCCGGGCTCACGCCCGACGAGGTCGGCGCGCCGTCGTGGCGCGCGATCCTGTCGGTCACGCATGATCGCGCCGCGCGCGGCGACTGGGACGGCGACGGCGTCGACGATCAGCGCGATCGCTGTCCGGTCGACCCGGAGGATCGCGATGGCTACGACGACGCCGACGGCTGCCCGGATCTCGACGATGACAGCGACGGCATCCCCGACGTCGACGATCAGTGCCCGCACGCCGCCGAGGATCGCGATGGCTGGCACGACGCCGACGGCTGCCCCGACGACGAGCAGCGGTTCCCCGGCGCGACGCCGGATCGCGCGGACTGAGGCGACGAAGTCGCCGGCTCAGGTCCGGAGGAGATCGGGCTGCGCGTCCTCGCGCGGGCCGAGCGATCGACAGGAGGCTGCCGCGCGATCAGCTCACTTGCCGAACGTGCGGATGATGCGCACGAGCTCGGCGACGACCTCGGGCTTGTCCTTCAGCTGCGGCTGCGCCGGCATCGCCGGGCTCTTGCCGACCGCCGCACCGCCGCCGAGGATCGCGGCCGTGATCTCCTCGTCCTTGACCGTCGCCTGCCACGCCTTGTCGGTGTAGTTGCGCGGGTGCGGGTTCAGGTTCTGGCCAGCGGGCGTGTTGCCGGTGCCGTCCTCGCCGTGGCAGGTCGCGCACACGGTCTTGAACAGCTGACGGGCCTCGACGGTCGGCGACGGGCCGGCCGGCGCCGCGGGGGCGGCCGAGCCGCTGGCGGCGGCGG
The DNA here is from genome assembly GCA_021413675.1 of Deltaproteobacteria bacterium. Taxonomy (GTDB): domain Bacteria; phylum Myxococcota_A; class Polyangia; order Haliangiales; family Haliangiaceae; genus JAIOQA01. The sequence goes on from JAIOQA010000479.1 coordinate 17,254, forward strand.
GCTCGGACTTGCTGCCACAACCGGCGACGAACGCCGACAGGGAAAGAGCGAAGGCAACGGCGACTCGCGAACTCTTGCGCATGACCTGCTGCGTACCGCCGTCGCGCCGCGCGCGCAACGAGGTCGGGGGACGCAGATTGACGCAGGGCGCGATCGCAAATGCGCCTCACGCTGCGCGAGAGGCGATACTGCGAGACGGTGACGACGTCCGACGCATCCAACGCGCCGCGCCCCGAAGCGGTGATCTTCATCGGCATCCAGGCGACCGGCAAGAGCACGTTCTGTCGCGAGCGGTTCTTCCGCAGCCACGTGCGCGTGAACCTCGACATGCTCGGCACGCGTCATCGCGAGACCCGGCTGATCGAGACCTGCCTGGCCACCGGCATCTCGTTCGTCGTCGACAACACCAACCCGAGCGCGGCCGATCGCGCGCGCTACCTCGCGCCGGCGCGGGCCGCGGGCTTCGCGATCACCGGCTACTACTTCGCGTCGCAGGTCGCCGCCGCGCGGGCGCGCAACGCTGCGCGCGCACCCGACGAGCAGGTCCCCGACCTCGGGCTGCTCGGCGCGGCCGGCCGGCTCGAGCGGCCGCGCCTGGCCGAGGGGTTCGATGCGCTGTACTACGTCCGGATCGCGGACAGCGGCTTCGCGGTCGAGCCGTGGCAGGGCGACGCGCCCTGACCGGGGACCCCGGCGTTCGCGAACCGGCTGCGGGCCGCGCCGGGCGCCCTCGCGAGACTTGCGCGCGGGGCGCGTCGAGCCGCGCTCGTGTCGTCGGCGCACGGCATGGCATCGGGGATGCAGCTACATCGGTGCGGAGGCCGTCATGCCCAGCGCTCTCGAGATCCTCGCCGGACTCACCGCGATCGCCAACCAGGGCGTGGCGATCGCGATCGCGTGGCACGTGATCCTGGCGATCGCCCTCTACGCGGTCGCGCGCGGCTGGCGGCCGCCGCGCCGGGCAGCGGCGGTGCTCATCGCGGTGCCGCTGGCCTCGGTGGCCGCGCTCGCGTTCGCGTTCGGCAACCCGTTCAACGGGACGGTCTTCACCGCGGGCTTCGCCGCGCTCGTGGTGCTCGCGGTGCGCGGCGACGACCGTGCGGTCGCGCGCGGTGCGGCGTGGGCGTGGTGGGCCGGCGTCGCGATGCTCGCGTTTGCGTGGGTGTACCCGCACTTCCTCGCCGGCCACCCGGCGGCGTATCTCTACGCCGCGCCGCTGGGGCTGGTGCCGTGTCCGACCCTGTCGGCGGCGATCGGCCTCGCGCTGCTCGCGGGATCGCCGGGGCCGCGGGCGTGGACGCTCACGCTCGCCGGGCTCGGCCTGTTCTACGGCCTCTTCGGGGTCGCGCGCCTGGGCGTCGCGCTGGATCTCGGCCTGGTCGCCGGCGCGATCGCGCTCGGCGCGGTCGGCCTCGCGCGCCCGCGCGACCGCTGACCGTCACTCCTCGGGGTTGGTCTCGGTCAGCGCGCGCGTGAGGTGATCGCCGTCGGGCGTGAGCCGCAGCTCGTAGGTGCCGTAGGTGTTGTTGCAGTCGAGATCGCCGAGCGCGCGGATGACCGCGACCCGGCCGCCCTCGATCAGCTCGTACTGGTAGCTGTACCGGTGCGGATCATCGATCGTGAAGCCGAGCGCGGCCCAGCCGCCCTGGGTCCACTGCTTGGCGTCGACCGCGCACTCGCCACCCTGATCGCAGCACGAGCCGACCGGCGGGGTCAGCGCGGCGGGCTCCTGCGGAAAGCGCGCGCGCTCGTGCCAGACCAGCTCGACGCGATCGGCGAGCACCTCGAGCAGCTCGGGGGCCTCGCGCGCGCGCTCGGTGGTCCGCCAGCGCCGGACCGCGGCCGGGCAGGTCGCGAGCGCGCACAGCCCGATCAGGATCAGCACGTAGCGGACGCGTCGCCACACGCGAGGGAAGCTACTCCCCGTCGGTGCGCGTGTCGACCCGCGATGGTCGATCGCGTGCGATTGCTAGTCGCGCTCGTAGGTCGTGATCATCGCCGACTGGACCGGCGTGCCGCGATCGATCCGGATCGCGATCACCGCCTGGCCGGTCTGGCCGTCGCAGTCGAGATCGAAGATCGCGTGGACCACCGCCTCGCGCGCCGGGTCGGTGACCTCGTACCAGAACGCGGCGCGCGACGGCTGCTCGACGCGAAAGCCGAGGTCGGTCCACGGGGCCGCGGTCCACAGGCTCGGATCGGGCTCGAGCGCCTCGCCCGCCGGGTGGGCGGTCTGGCGGCACGCCGCGCCGACCGGTGGAAACGGCCCGCCGCTCGGCGCCGGGAACACGCCGTGCGCGATGTAGTAGGTCTCGGCCGCGTGGGCGAGCGCGCGCAGCCGTGCCTCGTCGTCGGCGCGATCGCGCGGCGGGGCGGCGCCGGGTGCCGGATCGAGGCTCCGGCACTGCGCGACCTCGTCGGTGGTCGTCGCCTTCATCGTGCAGCTGCGGACCCGCGCCGACGGCTGGTCGCGCTCGCACGCCGCGAGCCGCGCGCGCTTGAGCTGCGGTTGCAGGAGCCGGCTGGTGACCAGGTGGTCGATCACGTCCTCGCAGGTCGGTGCGCTGCAGCCGGCGAGGGCGACGAGGGCGAGCGCCGCGCGCTCACTCATCGGGGCGCGACTCCGTCATGGTGACGGCGATCTCGCCCGCCGGGGTCACGGTGAGGCGCGCCGCGAGATCCGAGGTGATGCCGTCGCAGTCGAGGTCGCCGATCGCGTGCACCACGACCTCGCGCGCGGGATCCACGACCTCGTACCAGTACGAGAACCGGAACGGCGAGTCGAACGCGAGATCGAGCTCGCGCCAGGTGCCCTCGGGCGCCTGGGTCGCCGCCGGGCAGCGATCGCCGGGCAGCCCGCAGCAGGCGCCGACCGGCGGCGTCGGGCCGGCGGCCGCGTCGGGGAACCGCATCCGCTCCATCCAGGAGATCTGGAGCGCGCGCACCAGGTGGCGCAGGCCGATCGCGCCCTCGCTGGCCTTGGACTTCTTGATGTAGCTCTCGTAGGCGTCGATCGAGCCGCTGAAGCCCTGGGGCTGGCCGTCGCGCGCCTCGCACGCGGCGAGCGCGATCACGACGAGGGCGAGGCGCCAGCGCGACATCGCGCCGAAGATAACCTACGCGTGCTGCGCGAGGAACGCCTCGACCAGCCGCGCGACCCGGCGCGGCTCCTCGAGCTGCGGCACGTGGCCGATGCCCTGCAGCACCTCGAGCCGCGCGGCCGGCATGCGCGCGGCGAGGCGCTGCGCGGTCTCGAGCGCGATCACGCGATCGCGATCGCCGTGGATCACCAGCGCCGGCTGGCCGATCGCCTCGGGATCGTGCGGCACCGCGTCGTCGCCCGAGACCGCGGTCCACGCCGCCCAGAGCTCGGCGAGCCGCGGCTGCAGCCGCACCCGCTCCGAGGCGACGTAGCGCTGGATCGCCTTCGGCACGCGCGGTGGCTTCTCGACCATGCGCTTGACGAACTGCTCGAGCTCGCCCGACCCCGGCATGAGCATGTTGCGCCCGGCCGCGAGCTCGCGGGTCAGCTCGCTCTCGGCGAAGTCGTGGGCGACCGAGGCCACCAGCACCAGCCCGACGATCCGCTCGGGCCAGGTGCGCGCCAGGCGCTGCGCGATGCCGCCGCCCATCGAGTTGCCGCAGATCACCGCGCGCTCGAGGCCGCACGCGTCCATCACCGCGAGCACCGCCTGGGCCTGGGCCTTCGCGCCGGCGCCGCGATCGTCGATCGCGCGCGAGCCGCCATGGCCGGGCAGATCGATCAGCAGCAGCGGCCGGCGGCGCGCCAGCCACGGCGCCCACAGGAGCCAGGTCTCCTTGTCGCCGCCGAAGCCGTGGATCGCGACCACCGGCGTGCCCTGGCCCGGGCGGAACAGGTACGCGACGCCGTGCGCGGTGCCCGCGCGCAGCCCGCTCGCGGTCGCGAACGCGCGGCGCAGCGCGAACAGCCCGTGCTTGCCGGCGAACAGCTCGGCGCGATCGCGCCAGCCCGCGCTCACGCGTCGCCCACCGGGTGCGCCGCCAGCCACGACGTGGGCGGGACCTCGTCGAGGACGCGCAGCACGTTGCCGCCGAGGATCTTCTCGAGCACGCGCACCGGCAGGCCGCGCGCCGACAGCGCCGCGGTCAGGTTGGGCATGCACGCGACATCCTCGAGCCCGACCGGCGGGATCACGAAGCCGTCGAAGTCGGAGCCGAGCGCCGGCACGTCCTCGCCGCACACCTTGATGATGTGCGTGAGGTGATCGCAGACCGCCTCGACCCCGGCGCCGCCGAGGAAGCGGGGCGCGAAGATGATGCCGACCGCGCCGCCGCGCGCACCGACCGCGCGCAGCTGGTCATCATCGAGGTTTCGCCAGTGCGGGTGGACGCCGGTGACGCCGGTGTGCGTGACCAGCGGCGCCATCGTCGAGTGCTCGAGCACGTCGAAGAAGCCGCGCCGGTTGATGTGTGCGAGGTCGACGATCACGCCGGTGCGCTCGAGCTCGCGCACGACCTCGATGCCGAACGGCGACAGCCCGCGATCGGGATCCGCGCCGCGCCCCTTGGCCGGCGCGCCGATCGCGTTGGCCGAGAAGTGCAGGAGCCCGACGTAGCGCACGCCGCGGCGCGCGAAGCCCTCGATGCCATCGATCGAGCTCTCGAGCGCCTGGCCGCCCTCGATGCCGCCGAGCGCCGCGACCTGGCCGCGGGCCTTGGCGGCGCGGACGTCGGCCGACGTGAGCGCCCAGGTGATCTCGCGCGGGCTCGCCTCGATCGCGCGATCGATCGCGTCGAGCTGGCGGTGCACCGAGTGGGCGCAGCCGCGCTCGGGGTAGGGCACGGTCCAGAAGCCGAAGAACTGCCCGGCGACGCCGCCGGCGCGCAGCCGCGGCAGATCGACGTGGCCGGCGTAGTTCAGGAACGATGGCAGCCGGCGCTCGTGCTCGACCGCGAGGTCGTAGCCGGTGCGATCCATCAGCTTGGCGGTGTCGGCGTGCAGATCGAGGACGCAGACCTCGTCGTGCAGCGCGCGGGCATCGATCGGATCGAGGGTCATGCGGGCTCCTGCGCGGGCACCGGCTGCCAGCGATCGCGGACGGCGTCGAGCACCGCGACCGCGGCGTCGACGCGGTTGAACGGCGGCATGATGTACGCGCCCGCGACCCGGTGCTTGACCGCGGCCAGCGCTTCGCGGGCGATCGCGATGCCCTCGGCGCGGGCCTGGGGGCCGGCGCCGGCGCGCTCCATGCGCTGCCGGTACTCGGCGGGGATGCTCATGCCCGGCACCTCGTTGTGCAGGAACTCGGCGTTGCGGTGCGAGGCCAGCGGCAGCAGGCCGATCATCACCGGCAGCCCGAGCGGCGCGGTGTCGTCGAGGAAGCGCTCGAGCGTGCGCGGGTCGTAGACCGGCTGGGTCATGACCAGCTCGGCGCCCGCGGCCTTCTTGTCCTCGAGGCGGCGCAGCTCGCGATCGTAGTCGTGCGCGCCGGGCTCGGCGCCGGTCGCGAGCGTGAACGCGGTGTGCGCGCCGAACTGCTTGCCCGCGGGATCGATGCCGCCGTTGATGCCGGCGGCCATGCGCAAGAGCCCGACCGAGTCGACGTCGTAGACCGGGGTCGCGAACGGGTAGTCGCCCATCTTCGGCGGATCGCCGGTGATGAGCACGAGGTTCTTGAGGCCGAGCGCCGACGCGCCGAGCAGGTGCGCGAACAGCCCGAGGAAGTTCCGGTCGCGACAACACACGTGCAGGATCGGCTCGACCCCGGTCTCGGCGGCGAGGCGCGCGCACACCGCGAGGTTGCCCATGCGCGCGGTCGCGCGCGGGCCATCGGCGATGTTGACGATGTCGACGCCGGCGGCGGCGAGCTCGCGGACCTGCGCGACGGTCCTGGTGAGATCCAGGCCTGGCGGCGCGGTCAGCTCGACCGACACCGCGAACTCGCCGCGCGCGATGCGCGCGCCCAGCCGGCTCTTCGCCGCCAGCGGCGTGATCGAGGCCGGCGGCGGCTCGGTCGGGCGCGTGACCAGCTCGATCGCGCGCGGCGCCTCGGCGCCCGGCGCGGCGCTGGTGCCGCCCATCATGCGGACCGCGCCGAGCATCGCGCGCACGTGCGCGGGCGTCGTGCCGCAGCAGCCGCCGATCAGGCCCACGCCGCTCTTGAGCATGCGGCGCGCGAACACGCCGAAGTGCTCGGGGTTGGCGACGTAGAGCGTGCGGCCCTCGACCGAGGCGGGCAGCCCGGCGTTGGGCTGGATCACGACCGGGCGGCCGCGGCCGACCATGCCGGTGCCGACCTGGTACAGCTCGGCGGGGCCGATGCCGCAGTTGGCGCCGACGACATCGGCGCCGGCGGCGATCATGCGATCGGCGAGCTCGGCGGGCGCGAGGCCGCCGTCACCCATGCCGTGGGCGTCGAACACCATCTGCGCGATCACCGGCACGCGCGGGCCGCGCTCCTTGGCCACGTGGATCGCGGTCTCCATCTCGAGGATCGAGGTGAAGGTCTCGAGCACGATCGCGTCGACGCCGGCGAGCACGAGGATGTCGATCTGCTCGGCGAGCGCGAACCGCGCCAGCCGGCGCTCGGCCTCGGTCGCGATGCCGAACTTCACGCCGGTCGGGCCGACCGCGGCGGCGACGTAGGCCTGATCGCCGGCGACGCCCTTGGCGATCGCGACCGAGGCCTTGTTGATCGCCGCCAGCTGATCGACGAGGCCGTGGCGGGCTAGCGCGATGCGGTTCGCGCCGAACGTGTTGGTCTCGAGGATCTGCGCGCCAGCCGCGAGGTAGTCGCGGTGGACGCTGCGGATCAGCTCCGGCTGCGAGATCGACAGCTCGTCGTACGAGCGGGTGTGGAGGACGCCGCGCTCGTAGAGCAGCGAGCCCATCGCGCCGTCGAACAGCAGCGGACCATCGGCGAGGGCATCCTTGAACGACTTCTTGGCGGTCACGACTTCTCCGGTGCGCGCCCCGGAATGGCCAGGGCGTCGAGCTTGTGGCGGACCGCGCGGAACGCGTCGCCGCGACCGACCTGGGCCAGGTGGCCGCCGGGGAACCAGTGCAGATCACAGCCGCCCCAGTGGGCGCGGAGCCGCTCGGCCTGATCCGGCGGCGTGATCCGATCGCCGCGGCCGGCGACGATCATCAGGCGATCGCGATCGATCACCGGCGGGCGCGTGGTCGGCGCGTGGACCTCGAACACCTCGGCGAGCAGATCGCCGGTGACGCCGGCCTGGACCGCGCGGCGCCGGGTCGGGCTCTGCTCGCCGTGGCGCCACATGAGATCCGCCATCGACACCGCAGGGATCAGCGTGATCGCGAACGCCAGCGGATCGAGCGTGGCCCACAGCGCCGTGGTGTAGCCGCCCAGGCTCATGCCCATCGCGCCGATCGCCGGCGCGCCGCGCTGCCGCAGCCACGCCGCGAGGCCGCGCAGATCCCAGATCGCCTGGCCGAAGGCCTCGTTGGTGCGCACCAGGTTTGCGCTCGGGAACATCGCGCCCGAGCGCGTCTGGCCGGTCGCGGTGCGCGGCGCGCGCTCGCCGTGGAACGGCAGCTGGACGGAGACGACATCGAAGCCCTGGCGCAGCCAGTACGGGATCGCGAACGCGCGCTCCTCGAGCCACCACGCGCCGCCGCCCCAGCCGTGGATGACGATCATCGCGGGCCGGTTCGCGCCGCGGGTGTAGAGCCGCGCGTGGGCGGTGAGGTTCTCGCGCCAGCGCTCGTGCTCGGCGGCGTAGCCGGGCAGGAACGGGCGATAGGTCGACGGATACGTGAGATCGAAGACGCGCGCGCCGAGCGCCTCGGGCTGGGCCTGCTCGCGGATCTCGGCGACCGGCGGCACCGGGAAGAACGGCGACGGGTTGCCGAGCGTGCCGTCGCGGTAGGTGGCCGCGAGCTCCAGCAGCCGCGCGCGCGCGTCGCGTGTGCTCGGCACGTTCGGCGCGCCGCCGCGCATCCGCCGCTCCATCAGCCGCACGACCTGGTGATCGAGCGCGGCGGTGGCGCGGGTCAGCGCGGCCTCCGCCGAGGCGAAGAAGGACGAGATCGGCACGGCGGACGAAGCTACCGCGAAACGGCGCGCTGCGGCATGAGTGGCTCGCACGCGCGCGTCGCGCTACATCTAGACGAGTGAAGCGAGTCCACGCGGCGGTCCTCGGGTTCAGCATCGCGATGGCATCGAGCGCGTACGGCGGTGCCTTCGGCGGCTTCGGCGGGCGCGAGAACGCGTTCGTCGTCGGTGTCGACAAGGTGTGCACGCCGCTGCCGGTCAGCGGTGGCGCGGCGACCGGCGCGCCGAGGTGCCACAAGGCCGC
>JAIOQA010000012.1 GCA_021413675.1 Deltaproteobacteria bacterium
CCCGCGCCCGCGGCGCCCGCGGCGACGGCCGCGCCCGCCGGGCCGACCAAGGACGGCGATGGCGACGACGCCTCGGCGCGCTTCAGCCTGCTGGAGCTCGACTGATGTCCATTGTCGCGCGGCGCTACTACGATCGCGGGCTCAAGGCGATCCGCGACAACAACCTCGAGGGTGCGCAAGAGAACCTGCGCGCCGCCGTCGACCTCGCGCCGACGTTCGGCAACGCCCGCGTGGCGTACGCGGTCGCGCTCGCGAAGGCCGGTGATTGTCCGCGCGCCGGACAGATCCTCCGCGCCGGCCTCGCGCGCGCCAGCTCGCCGGTCTCGGCCGCGGCGATGTGGGCCACGCTCGGCGACGTGCTGACGATGGGCGGTGACTTCTTCGCGGCCGAGGAGGCGTTCCGCCAGGTCGCGCCGGTGCCCGGGTTCGCGGCGCGCGCGGCGTCGGGGCTGGCGCGGGTCTACTTCAAGCTCGGCCGCCACGCCGAGGCGGTCGCCGAGCTCAAGAAGGCCGCCGCGATCTCCGCGCGCGGCTGACCCAGCGGCGGATCGGCGGCGCGACGCGGGGCCGCGAGGCCGCGCTCAGTAGTACGCGCCGGAGTACTGCGGCTGCGGCATCTGCGCGGCCCACATCTGGTCGGCGAACGCCTGCACAAGCACGACGGTGATGTTGTCGCTGCCGCCGTTGTTGTTGGCGGCGCGGATCAGGTTCTCGGCGGTGACCTCGAGCGACTCGCCCGAGGTCATGATCTCGCGGATCATCCAGTCGTCGACGAGATCCGACAGGCCGTCGCAGCAGAGCAGGTAGATGTCACCGTGCTCGATCGCGATCGAGCGGTGCTCGATCTCGACCGCGGCGTCGAGCCCGACCGCGCGGATGATGACGTTCGAGGTCGCGGGGCCGAGCTTGCCGACCAGGTCGGGGCGGTCCTCGTAGAGGTTGCGCAGCGAGTGGTCGCGCGTGATCTGGTGCAGCTGGCCCTGGCGCAGCAGGTAGCCGCGCGAGTCGCCGCAGTGGCAGACGTGGAAGACGTTCTCCTCGAAGCGCAGCCCGACCGCGGTCGTGCCCATGCCGTGGCACGCGGCGTCGATCTGCGCTCGCTGGAACACCGCGGCGTTCGCGGCCTTCATCGCCGCGACCATCGGCTCCTGCCCGGGCGCGGGAGGCGGCTCGCCGCACTTGGTCGCGTGAACGATCGTGCGGATCGCGATGTCGGAGGCGACCTGGCCGGACGCGTGACCGCCCATGCCGTCGCACACGAGGTACACGCCGAGGAAGTCGTCGTAGTACATCGCGTCTTCGTTCTGGGTCCGCTGCACACCGACATCGGTGCGACCAACCGCGCGAACCGCGAAGCGCTCGACCAGGACGACGTGTGGGTTCATCGTCACGACCACCTCACGCTACGGTGGGGGTAGGGCGCTGTCAAACCAGCGGCGGTGTGCATGTCGACAGGTACTGTCACAGGCATTCCTCGTACGGCGCGACCCGCGAAGACCTTCCCTGCCGCACGATCAATCTCCCTCCGGCCGCGGGATGGGGAGGGCCCCCCAGTCCTTCGCCTTCCAGGCGCGCATGTCGGCGACCGCCTCGAGGTACTCGGCCACCGGCTTGATCCACGGCGGCATGGGGAACCGGAGCTTCATGATCTCGCGGACCTCGATCAGGTCATCGGGCGGCGCGGTGCCCCACGGCTCGCGCCAGGTGCAGGGCTCGCAGAAGTCCGCCTCGGGGCGGTAGAGGTCGCGGAGGATCGCCTGCGGCGCGCACTCGTTGAGGTCGCCGAGGTGCTCGTGCGAGAGCTCGAGCACCCGCGGCTCGCTCGCCATGCCGACCTGATCGCTGAAGCGCTCGTCGTGCAGCAGGACCGGGACCTCGGTGGTCATCGGCGCCAGCTCGTGGACCTGGAGGAGCCGGTCTGCGCTCGTCACCTTGGAGGCGACCCGCTCGATCATCGCCGGCTCGACCGCCGCCGCGACCTTCTCGCGGATCTCACGCCAGTACTTGTCGTCGGCGTTCTCCTCGGGCGCAGCCGCGGCCCGCTCCTCGAGCTCGGTGTACGACGGCAGCCCGAACCACGAGGCGAGCTGCGCGATCGTCGCCGGGTCGAGCGCGGGCGTGAGCTCGTCCGAGCTCTTCGCGCGCACCAGATCGGCGCCGCGCGGCTCGTCGATCGCGGGCGCTGGCACGGACGCGTCGTTCGCCGACGCCTCGGGCGTCATCGATTCGGCGGTCGTGTCCGCCGCAGCGGGTCGGTCGGGCTCGTCGGGCGCCACCGGGGTCTCAGATCGTCTGGAGGTAGATCACGTACGCGAGTGCGCCAAGGCCGATGCCGAGGAGCATGCTGACGATCCAGAAGGCCGTCGACGCGCCACCGCCGTCGGCCGTGGCCGCCGTCGGCACCGAGCCGCCGGTCTGCGCGACCGACATGACGCCTTCGCTCGACTGCAGCATGACGGTCTTCGGCGCACCACCAGGGGCACCTGGCGGCGGACCGAAACCCGGCGGCGGGCCACCGGCGGGCGGCGGACCACCGGCCTGCGGCACGGTGATCCCCATCTGCGCGGCGTTCGCCATCATCGTCTTCTGCTGCGGCTGCGCCTGGACGTAGCCACCCGGCGGCTGACCGTAGCCCTGCGGCGGCGGACCACCCGGCGGCGCAAAGCCCGGCGGCGGCGGGCCGAAGCCCGGCGGCGGACCACCCTGCGGCAGCTGCGGACCGCCCGGCGTGTTGACCGCGGCCCCCGCGAACATCGTCTTCTGTGCGGGCGGTGCGGCCTGATAGCCGCCCGGACCCTGCTGCCCTTGCGGCGGGCCGAAGCCCGGCGGCGGCTGACCGTAACCGCCCGGGCCCTGCTGCCCTTGCGGCGGGCCGAAGCCCGGCGGGGGCTGGCCATAGCCGCCCGGACCCTGCCCTTGCGGCGGGCCGAAGCCCGGCGGGGGCTGGCCAAAACCCGGCGGCGGACCGCTCGGCGCGGGCCCGCCCACGTTCTGCGGCGGCATGTTGGCCAGGGGCGACTGCGCGATCATCGTCCTCGGGACGCCACCACCACCGACGGACACGCCGCCCTGGTTGAGCTCCGAGAAGACCTGCTGGCAGTGCTGCATCATCTCGCCGGCCGACTGGTACCGACGCGATGGATCCTTCTCGAGCGCGCGCCGCACCACGTTCTGGGCGCTCATCGGCACGCTCTGCGGCAGCGGCGGGACCTCCGTGCGCAGGTGCATCTGCAGCACGTTCATCGGGTTGTCGTCGTTGAACGGCACCCGCCCGACCAGCATCTCGTAGGCGAGGATGCCGAGCGCGTAGAGATCCGAGCGCGCATCGAGCGGCAGGCCGCGGCCCTGCTCGGGCGACATGTACTGCGGCGTTCCGAAGACGACGCCCGCCTGCGTCTTCATGCGGTCGCCTTCCTGGAGCAGCTTGGCGACCGAGAAGTCGAGCAGCTTCACGAAGTCGGGGGAGCCCGCCATGTTCAGGAGGAAGACGTTGTCGGGCTTGATGTCGCGGTGGATGATCCCGATCGCGTGGGCCTCGGCGAGCGAGGCGCAGCACTGGATGAGGATCTTCATCACGCGCTGCGGCGGGAACGGCGACTGCTTCGCGAGCGCCTCGCGCAGCACGAGGCCGTCGAGGAACTCCATCGTCATGAACAGGCGACCCTCGGACGATTGTCCGAAGTCGAACATGCGGATGGTGTTCGGGTGCTGCAGCCGTGAGCAGGCCTTCGCCTCGTTGTAGAAGCGCTGGACCCAGTTCGGGTCTGCGGCCATCTGCGCGTTGAGCATCTTCAACGCGATCACGCGGTCGATGGAGGTCTGGCGCGCCTTGTAGACGACGCCCATGCCGCCCTCGCCGATGCGCGCCTGGATCTCGTAGCGCCCGTCGATGACCTTGCCGATGAAGGGGTCTTGGCCCTGACCGTTCACGCGCGGGGGAGCCCTCTCTGGTTGACGATCGCCCGGCGCTCGCGAGGACGCCGCGTCACGGCTCGCTCAGCTCGGCGTCCGCGGTCTTCACCGTGTCGGAGTTGAGACCGACCTTGCCGATGGCGGTGGTCTTGGTGACACGGATGACCACGAAGTCGCCGCCCGGCACCGCCTTGCCGCCCTTCATGACCTTGCCCGCCCAGCCCTCGGCGACGCCGTTGTTCGAGCCCTTGTTGATCGTGATGACCGAGCCCGAGCCCTGGACCTGAACGTCGACGACCTTGCCCGAGAGCTTGACGCGGAACCCGTCGCAGTTCGGGTTGCCGGGGTCGCGCTTGGCCGGGTCGCACGCGGGCCACAGGTTCTTGGTGCACGCCTTGATCTTGCGATCGGGCGGGTTCGGGCACGGCATCGTGTCGGCGCACGACTTGATGTTCGGGTCGGGCGGGGTGGGGCACTTGCCCGAGCACGCCGGCTTCGCCATGTCCGGCGGATCCGGGCAGACGTTCGCGCACGCCGGGTTCTTGTCGTCGAACTTCTTCGGGTCGCACGGGATGGGCGCCTCGGGCACCATCGCCAGCTTCGGCGGATCCGGGATCTCGATCTTCGAGAGATCGAACTGCTGCACGACCGGGTCAGGCGTGAAGTTCGCCGACAGGGTGTACTTGCCCGCGTCGCCGCGATCCGACGCGTAGACCATGACGTAGTAGGTGCCCTTCGCGTGCTCGATCGGGGCGACCTTCTTGGTCGTGCGCTTCGACTTCTTCTTCGGCTTCGCCGCGGCGACCGGGAAGAAGTACTGGTCGTAGACCTCGAACGAGAGGTCGAGCCCGGGGCGCGGCGGCGTCCACTGGAGCTTGAGCTCGAGGGTGCCGGGCGTCGGGACGGCCTTCTCGCCTTCGCCGACGGAGGGCAGCTCGATCATCTTCCAGTCGGTGCGATCACCGCCTGGATAGGTGACGATGCCCTTGGCCTTTCCCTCGCCGTTCTCGAGGGAGAGCTTGCCAGCGCCTTTGGCCTTGGCGTCCTTGCCGCTATGGCCGTCCTGCGGGACGTTCTTCACGCAGGCGGTGGCCGCGAATGACACGAGGAGCGCGCCGATCGCGAGGCCGAGCCCGCGACGACGACCCGCCGAATTCCCCAGCATATCAATCTGGTAGCCCAGCCCCGGAAATCGCGCAAGGGCTGGAGATGACAATGTTTCAGCCGCCCGGAAGATCCGGCGGCTCCGGTCGGGGGCGAGTCGTTACTGGTTGACTGTGACCTTGCCCGAGGCGTTGACCGCGTCCGCGCTGGCCTTCACGACGCCCTTGCACGACTTCGCGCCGCAGCCGAACGCCTCGAAGCCCGAGCCCTTGACGCCGTCGACCGAGCCACGCGAGCCGTCGTTGACGCCCGCGTCGGTGCCCTTGTTGAACGTGATGGTCGTACCGCCGGCGCTGACGTTGACGTTGATGATGTGCGCCGAGACCGCGCCGCCAGCCGGAGGCGGGGGAGGGGGCGGCGGCTTGGTCCCACCACCGCCACCACCACCGGGCGGCCGGCTGCCGCCGCCGCCGCCGCCACCGCCGCAGCCGCGACCCTTGCACGGCGGCTTGACGCCGACCGTGTCGTCGACCAGCGGCACCACCGGCAGGGCCGGCGGGAACGCCACGTCGCGGGGGAACGTGTCGGCGGACGCCAGCTCGCGCGGCGTCCACTGCACGTCGAGATCGTACTCGCAGGTGTCGAGGCGACCCTCGAGGTAGAGGTGGACGAAGTACGACCCGGCCTGGAGCTCGACCAGGCTCTTCGACTTCTTGACCTCGTAGGCGTCGTCGTCGTCCTTGTCGGCCTTGATGAGGACGTTGCCATTGCTATCGAGCACCTCGAGCGCGAGGTCGAACTTGTCCTCGCCGGGCGGGCTGACCTCGAGGTTGACCGTGAGGTCGCCGGAGGCGGGCAGGTTCACGACGTACCACTTGGCCCTGCGGAAGTCCTTGTAGTCGAGGTCGCCGTCGACCTTGCCGTGCTGCTTCTCGTCGAGCTTGATCTCCTTCGCCTTCTTCCAGGGCTCCGAGGTCTTGCTCTTGTAGCCGTTGTGCTGCGGGACCTGGACACCACCGCACGCCGCGATCCCGGAGATCACGAGCGCAGCGAGGACGAGCGAGCGCGACATGCGCAGGACGATAACATGATCAACGGCGCGCGCGCTGACGCCGGCCTGGATCTCCACGCGGTGCGTGCCTGTGGTAAGAGGCCCGGCGATGCGCTGCGCACTGTTGATCATCCTGGTGGCGGGTTGTTCGCGCGACGTGGCCGGCGGCAAGGCCGACGGTGCGCAGGTGTTCGCCGACGCCTGCGCGGTCTGCCACGGCCCCGCCGGTGCGCCGACCGAGGCGATGGTCGCGCAGCTCAAGGTCCGCGACCTGACCTCGGCGGAGTTCAAGGGCCGCGCGAACCGCGAGCTCGTCATCACCCAGGTCACCCGGGGATCGGCGAACAAGGTGATGCCGTCGTTCGCGGGTGCGCTGACCGACGCGCAGATCGCCGCGGTCGCCGACTACGTCCTCACGCTCGGCCCGGCGAAGTAAGGTCGGCGCGCGCCAGCACCAGCTCGGCCTGCGCGTCGGGATCGGTCTCGATCGCCTGCGCGCGCGCGAGGATCGCGTCGGCGTCGGGCAGGATGCCGGCGCGGCCGAGCTGACCGAGGGCCCACGCCGCGTGGCCGCGGACCAGCGGCAGGGGGCCGGCGAGCAGCGCGCGCAGCGGCGCGATCGCGCGCGCGTCGCCGGTGTTGCCGAGGGCGACGGCGACGTTGCGCAGCAGCTGCGCGCGATGCACCCGGCGCAGCGCGGTCCGCCGGACGTAGTGGCGCAGCTGGTTGGTGCCGAGGCCGGCGAGCATCACGAGATCGGGCAGCGCGCGCTCGGCGTCGCGCGCCGGCAGGCGGTCGGGCGCGCGGTCCTGGCCGGCGTTCCACGGGCAGACCTCCTGGCAGACGTCGCACCCGAAGATCCACGTGCCGACGAGCGCGCGCAGCTCGCGCGGGATCGGGCCGGCGTGCTCGATCGTCAGGTACGAGATGCAGCGGCGCGCGTCGAGGTGGTACGCGTCGACGAACGCGCCGGTCGGGCACGCGTCGAGGCACGCGCGGCAGGCGCCGCAGCGCGGCGCCGGCGGGGCCGCGGGCGCCGACGGCGTGGCGTCGAGGTCGAGCAGCAGCTCGCCGAGCAGCACGTACGAGCCCAGGCCCGGCGCGATCACCAGCGTGTTCTTGGCGACGAAGCCGAGGCCGCCGCGCTCGGCCCATTCGCGCTCGTGGACCGGCGCGGTGTCGACGCACGCGCGGGCCGCGACCGGCGCGCCGACCGCGGTCGCCAGGTCGCCGGCGATCGCCTGGAGCTTGTCGCGCACGACGAGGTGGTAGTCGTCGCCGGTCGCGTAGCGCGCGAGCTTGCCGCGCAGCCCGGCGAGGGTCGTGCCCGGTGGCGGGCCGCGATCGTGGGCGAACGCCAGCACGACCAGCGTCCGGGCGCCGGACAGGAGCTGGCCGAGATCGCCGCGGCCCGCGACGTGCGCCGGCTCGGCGAGGTAGCTCATCGCGCCGTGCTCGCCGCGCGCGAGCCACGACCGGTAGAGCTCGTGGCGCCGCGGCGGCTCGATCGGCAGCGTCGCGACCCGGTGCGCGCCGTGGCGGCGGGCGGCCGCGAGGATCGCGTCGCGCGCCGCGTCGGGCGTCACTCGAAGAACTCGGCCGAACCTTCGCGATCGTCGTCGTCGGGGACGCCGGCGAAGAAGACGTCGTCGTAGGCGACGCCGATGTCGCGCGCGCGGGGCTGCGGATAGTCGACGAGCGCGCCGCGGTAGGTGCGCACCACGACGTTGTCCTCGCCGAGCGATTCGATGTACTGCGGGCCGATCGGCAGCTTGCCGCCGCCGCCGGGCGCGTCGATCACCAGGTGCGGCACGCCCATGCCGGTCATCCAGCCGCGCAGCTGGCCGTAGAGCTCGATCGCCTTCTCGACGGGCACGCGCAGGTGATCGGTCCCGATCACGGTGTCGCCCTGGAACAGGTAGTACGGCTTGATGCGGGCGCGCAGACACGCGCGCAGGAGCGCGCGCAGCGACCGCACCGACGAGTTGATGCCGCGCAGGAGCACCGCCTGGTTGCCGACCGGCACGCCATGATCGACGAGGCGCGCGCACCCGGCGATCGCGTCGGGCGTCAGCTCCTTGGCGTGGTTGAAGTGGGTGTTGACGTAGACCGGCGCGTGCTTGCGCAGCACGCTCGCCAGCTCGTCGTCGATGCGCATCGGGTTGACGACCGGCACGCGGGTGCCGATGCGGATGATCTCGACGTGCGGGATCGCGCGCAGCCGACCGAGGATGTAGTCGAGCTTGCCGGTCGCGAGCAGCAGCGGATCGCCGCCCGAGATCAGCACGTCGCGGATGCGGCGGGTCTTCGCGATGTACGCCAGGCCTTCTTCGATCTCGGACGACGTCGGCGGGTCGTCGCCGCCGACCAGCCGGCGGCGGTTGCAGTGGCGGCAGTAGATCGCGCAGCGATCGATGACCAGGAACAGGCAGCGATCGGGGTACTTGTGGACGACGGCCTTGACCGGGTTGTGCGTGTCCTCGCCCAGCGGGTCGCGCAGCTCCTCGTCGCGGATGTCGGCCTCGGCGGCGCGCGGGATCGCCTGCAGGCGCACCGGACAGGCGGCGTGCGCGGGATCCATGAGCGAGGCGTAGTAGGGCGTGATGCCGACCCGGAAGAGCGCCGCCGAGGCGGCGAGGCCCGCGCGCTCCTCGTCGGACAGGTCGATCACGCGCGCGAGGTCATCGGCGCTCGTGAGCATGTTGCGCAGCTGCCAGCGCCAGTCGTACCAGTCGCGATCGGCGACCTCGGCGCGGCGAACCGGCGGACGAGCGAGGCGCAGGGGCGAGACCACGGCGGCGGAGTAGCAAGGTGCGCCGGGGAAGGCAAGCCTAGCCCGCGTCGCCGGCGAGCCGGCGGGCCTTGTCGATCACCGGCAGGAGGCCGTCGGTGAGCGGCGCCGCGTCGAGGTCGTCGATCGTGAACCAGCCGACATCATCCGCGTCGTCAGCCGCGCGGGTCGTGCCGCGCACGACGCGCGCCAGGTAGTCGAGGATGACGTAGTGCCAGCGCGGCGCCGCAAGGTCGTCCTCGGTCACGATGCGCTCGACGACCTCGACCAGCGCGCCGACCTCGACCGTGACGCCGGTCTCCTCGAGGACCTCGCGCGCGACCGCCGCGGCCAGCGTCTCGCCGCCCTCGACCTTGCCGCCCGGCAGACTCCACATCCCGACCGCTGGTGGCCGCCCGCGCTTGATGAGCAGCACGCGCCCCTGATCATCGAACACGATCGCGCCCACCGCGACCGTCGGCCTCGGCGCCGTCATCGCTTCTTCGCCGGGGCCTTCTTCGCCGGGGCCTTCTTCGCCGGGGCCGTCTTCGCCGGGGCCGTCTTCGCCCCGCTCGCCTTCTTCCCCGTGCCCGTGCCCGTGCCCGTGCCCGATCTCGCCGCCGTCCCGGTCTTCCCCGGCTTCGTCGCCACCGTCTTCACGGCCGTCTTCGCCTTCGTCTTCGTCTTCTCTTGCCCCTCCGGCAACAGATCCGCGCTCGGGCACACCGGCGCGAGCTGGCACTCCCCGCACTGCGGCGCGCGCGCATGGCACACCCGCCGCCCGTGCCAGATGAGCCGGTTCGCGAACGTGATCCACTCGCTCCGCGGCACCACCGCCATCAGGTCGCGCTCGATCTTCACCGCGTCCGTCTCGCGGGTCAGCCCGAGCCGCGCCGCGAGCCGCGTGACGTGGGTGTCCACGACGATGCCGTCCGCGAGCCCCCACACCGCGCCGCGGACCACGTTGGCGGTCTTGCGGCCGACGCCGGGCAGCGCGACCAGCGCCTCGAGATCCTGCGGGACCTCACCGCCGTGGCGCTCGACCACCGCGCGCGCCATCCCGAGCAGGCTGCGCGCCTTGGCCCGGAAGAACCCGCTCTTGTGGATGACGACCTCGAGCTCCGCCGGATCGGCGCTGGCGAGCGCGGTCGCGTCCGGCCAGCGCGCGAACAGCGCGGGCGTCAGCGTGTTGATCATCCTGTCGGTGGACTGCGCCGCGAGGATCGTCGCGCACAGCAGCTCGTAGGCGTTGCGGTGGTCGAGCTCGACGACGGCGTCGGGCCACGATGCGGCGAGGCCGCGCACGTACGCAAGGGCGCGATCCGTGGCCGAGGGTGGTGGAGGCGTGCTATTGCGAGGCGAAGGACTGGCTGCCATGACGACGCGCCCGCACCGTACCATCGCCCCGCGGATCGCGGTGGCCGCGCTGTTGCTCCTCGCCGCGTGCGGCAACAAGCGCGATCTCCGCAACGCGAAGCAGTCGATCTACGACGCCGACTTCGCGGTCGTCTACAACGAGGCGATGCAGGCGGTGAGCGGCCTCTACCCCCGGTTCGACGAGGACCCGGGCAGCGGCATCATCAAGACCGCGTGGCACCAGGTCACGTACTCGAATGGCGGCAGCGAGGACGCGGCCTCGACCCTGACGACCAACCAGGCGACCGGCGGTCAGGCGGGCGCCGCCAGCCCGACGCAGATGCCGGGCACCACCAACTCCAACCAGCTCTACAAGCGCTACTTCATCCGCTTCGATGTGGCGGTGGTCGGCGGTCGGCCGTGGCGCGTGCGGATCACCGGGCACGCGTCCGAGTGGTCGCCGGGCAACGCGATCGCCGCCGAGCTGCGCGGCGCCGCGATCCCGCACTGGCTGGCCGGCCGCACCGACGAGCTGACCATCGCGATCTACCGCCGCCTCAAGGCCTATGCCCGGCCGGCGCCGGTCGCGGAGGCCGCGATCGTCAACGACGACGAGGCGCCGATCGATCCGTCGGTGTTCGGCGCGATCCCGAAGGACGCGGCCGCCGCCGCGGGCGCGATCGTCCACGCCATCGACGTGCGCGATCCGGTCGCGCTGCGCGCGATGGTGGCGGACGACGTCATCTGGAGCCTCGGCGCCCCGCCCGGCGCCGAGGCCGCGCTCGCGATGTGGCAGGCCGACGGCACCGCCCTCGACGCGCTGGCCGAGGCGCTGCGCACCGGCTGCGTCGCGACCTCCGACAAGGTCGTGTGCCCGGCGGCGGCCAGCGCCGCGACCTTCACCGGCTGGCGCGCGACCCTCGGGCGTCGCGGCCCGGGCTGGAAGCTCGTCGAGTTCGTGCGCGGCGACTGAGCGTCGCCCTGGTTCACGGCGCGGACTTCTCGATCACGAGCAGGCAGTTCGAGTCGGGCAACGCGACTGGCTGGTCGCGCTCGTCGGTGAGCGTGATCTTGCCGGCGAGGCCGGCCTGGTAGCCAGGCTGCAGGTAGCTCGCGAGCTCCGGCGGCAGCGGCAAGAGGCGCGGCACCTGGTCGGGCGTCGCGGGATCGGTGCACCACGCGACCAGCGCCTCGCCGTACGCGCGGTACGGCAGGACCCCGTACTGCTCGCGGACCTCGTACGGGAAGCTCGCCGGGCCCCACGTGTACGTGTAGAGGAACTCCATCGCGTCGGGCGCCGACAGCTCGACGCGCCCGTCGGCGAGATCGCGGTACGCGATCGGCCGGCCCTCGAACTGCGCGACGTAGAGGTCGAACAGCTCGCGCGCGTCGGGCGCGACGAAGCCGATGCGGCGCGTGCCGTCGGGCGGGGTCACGCCGTCGCGGATGACGATGCGGCCGCGCGGCGCCAGCGCGCGCCAGCAGGCGCGGACGAGTTCGCGCACCGACTCGAGGCGAAACCGCCGCGGCGGCGAGCCGTCGTCGCCGGGCCGCACGACGTAGCTGTAGATCTCGTGCAGCACGCTGCACAGCACGATCGCGTCGACCGTGCCGGTGCCGAGGTGCTCGGGCAGGGCGAACGCGTCGGCGTGGACGACGCGCCAGCGCCGGTGATCGCGCGTCCGGCGCGCGGACAGCGCCGCGACGACCTCGGCCGAAGCGTCGAGCCCGATGATCTCGGCGTCGGGGAAGCGGTCCTCGAGCAGATCGAGCACGATGCCGCCGCCGGGGCCGACCTCGACGATGCGCCCGGGTCGCACGAAGTCGAGCATGCGCGCCTTGTCGGTGCGCGCCGCGTTCATGTGCGCGAGGTACGCGGCCTCGTTGGCGACGCGATCGAAGTCGTCCTTGCGCAGCTCGTAGAGATCGCAGAGCGCCTTGAGCGTGGCGTGGAAGCGCGCCGACGAGCGGGTCTCGTAGATCGAGAGCAGCGTGATCAGCGCCGCGGCCTCGTCGGAGTCGCGGTACGTGATCACGACCGCGCCGCCGCGGTGGACGCCGTCGTCGGCATCGCCGTCGAGATCGGCGACGAGCGCGCCGAGGGCGCCGCCGGTGGGGCCGCGGGCGAGCAGCTCCGCGATCGCGGCGCCGGCGAGGCCGGCCTCGACCAGCCGCCGGCGGTAGCGCGCGGGCGCGGCGGCGCCGTGGAGGCTCGCGACCAGCGCCTGGAGCTGCGCGTGCCACGGGCGGTCGAGATCCACGCCGCCGATCCGCGCGGCGCCGGCGATGGCCGCCAGCACCGCGAGCTGGACCCGCGGCGCGAGCTCGCCGGTCGCCGCCTCGCAGTACCAGAGCTGGCACCCGGCCAGCGCGCGCTCGAGGCCGCGCGCCTCGGCGTCGTCGAGCGCGGCGAC
>JAIOQA010000480.1 GCA_021413675.1 Deltaproteobacteria bacterium
CCTCGCGCTCGACGGCGCGGGCGCGCGGGTCGTGGTCGCGCGCGGCGCGCACGTGCAGTGGCGCAGCCGCCACGAGCTCGAGAGCGGCGCCGCGCCTGCGGCCGCGCCGGTCGCGCGCCGCAGCGAGCCCGAGGTCGCGCCGGTCGCCGCGGTCGCGCCGCCCGCGCCGCTGCCGTCGGGCCCGTTCCTGGCGCTCGCGGTCGCGCCGATCCTGCCGCCGACCACGGCCGCCGAGTCGACCGCGATCCTCGACGCCCACGTCCAGGTGATCGGCGCCCAGGCCTACGCCGCGCTGGCGCGCGCCTGGGACAGCGGCCGCATCAGCACGCCGGCGCCGACCGACGTCCCGTTCTTCGCCGAGGTCCGCGGCCTGCTCGGCATCGAGCGCGGCCACGCGCCGGCGGCGGTCGAGGCCGCGGCCGGCTACGTCGACGCGACGGTGGTGCGGCTGCGCGAGCGCTGCGCCGCGGTCGGCGAGCGCCGCTGGCCGCTCGCGATCCTGCGCAGCGAGTTCGGGCTGTCGCCGCTGGCCGCCGAGATCCTCATGATCGCCGCCGCGCCGGTGCTCATGGGCGAGCTCGCCCGGGTCTACGGCATCGTCGCCAACGATCCCGGCCGCGCGGTCTGCGACGAGCTGATGGTCTGCCAGCTGTTCGCCGGCGTGATCAACCGCGATCAGATCGCCGCCGAGCTCGATCGCGATCGGCCGCTGCGCCGCCACGGCCTGATCCTCGATCCGCCCGGCGGCGAGCGGCCGTTCCAGGCGCTGCGCGTCGATCCGCTGGTGCTGCGCCGGCTGCGCGCGCAGCCGCTCGATCTCGATCTCGACGGCGGCGCGGTGCCCTACCCCGCGACCCGACCGCTCACCGCGCTGCGCATCACCGCGCCCGATCTCGCGGCCAGCCTGCACCGGCTCGAGAGCCGCCACGATCCCGAGCGCCCGGTCCGGATCGCGGTCCGCGGCCGGGTCGGCACCGGGCGGCGCTCGCTGATCGCCGCGCTCGCCGCCACCGTCGGCCGATCGATCGTCGTGATCGACGCGGCCACGTTTCCGCCAGCCGAGCGCGCGAGCGCGCTGCAGCACGCGCTGCGCAAGGCGGCGCTGCGCGGCTTCGTGCCGCTGGTCGATGGCCTCGACGAGTCCGGCGACGAGGATCGCCGCAGCCAGCGCGGCCTGAGCGACGTCTTCCGCGCCCACCCCGGGCCGCTGGCGCTGCGCCTGCACTGGGACACGCCGGTGCCGCTCGCGCCCGGCTACGTGCAGATCGATCTCGGCACGCCGAGCGAGGGCGATCGCACCGCGACCCTGGTGGCCGCGCTCGCGCGCCATCACCTGGTCGCCCACGGCCACGGCGAGCTCGCGTCGCGCTACCGGGTCGGGCCCGGCGTGCTCGAGCGCGTCGTCACCGATCTCGCGCGCACCCGCGCCGCCGCGGCGATCGATCCGCAGCACGACGCGACCGACGAGCTCGGCGTGGCGCTGCGCCAGCACATCACCAGCCGCCTGGGCGCGACCGCGACCCGCGTCACCCGCCTCGCCGGCTGGCCCGACATCGTGCTGCCCGATGACGTCATCGATAGCCTCCGCGAGTTCGTGGCCCGCGTCCGCCACCGCCGCACGGTCTACGAGACCTGGGGCTACGATCGCAAGCTGACCTCGGCGCGCGGCGTCACCGCGCTCTTCACCGGCAGCCCGGGCACCGGCAAGACCCTGGTCGCCAGCGCGATCGCCAAGGACCTCGGGCTCGATCTCTACCGCGTCGATCTCGCGCGCGTGGTCTCGAAGTGGATCGGCGAGACCGAGCGCAACCTCGCCAGCGTGTTCGACGCCGCCGAGGATGGCCAGGCGGTCGTGCTGTTCGACGAGGCCGACTCGCTGTTCACCAAGCGCACCGAGGTCAAGTCGTCGGTCGATCGCTACGCCAACCTCGAGGTCAACTACCTGCTGCAGCGCCTCGACACCTTCGAGGGCATCGCGATCCTCACGACCAACTTCGGCGGCGGCATCGACGCGGCCTTCAAGCGCCGCCTGTCGTTCCGCCTGACCTTCCCGTTCCCCGACGAGGAGCTGCGCGAGCGCCTGTGGCGCATCCACGTGCCGCCCGAGGTGCCGCGCGCCGGCGAGCTCGACTTCGAGGCGCTGGCCGAGAAGTACCGCCTGTCCGGCGGCTACATCCGCAACGCCGCGGTCCGCGCCGCGTTCCTGGCGGCCAGCGAGGGCGCCGGCCTGGGCCAGAGCCACCTCGAGCGCGCGGTCGCCCTCGAGTACCGCGAGATCGGCAAGCTGGTCGAGAGCGGGACGCTCGAGTAGCGCGAACGCGCGATCTGCGCGTGCGTTGGGCCGGCGGCTGTGTTCTACATCCCGCCATGTCGTCCGAGCGCACCCGAGACCGCGGCAACCTCTTCGAGAACAGCGAGAAGCGCAAGCCCAGCCAGCCCGACATGCAGGGCGACTGCAGCCTCGACGGGGTCACCTACGAGGTCCGCGCCTGGCGCCGCGCCGATCAGCTCGCGGTCAGCCTGGCGCCGCCGCGCGGTGACAAGAACACCTACCCGCCCGACGTCTTCCGCGGCTCGCTCGTCGCGGCGCCGAAGCCCGCGCCGGTCAAGTCGGGCCGCGGCGCCGCCCGCGAGCCGGTCGAGGCGCCCACCGGCCCGGCGTGGACCGGCGACATCGTCAGCGACGACGCCGCCTACGCCGTCAAGGCCTTCCCCAAGCAGGGCAAGCACGGCGCGTACTTCACGCTGAGCTTCGAGCGCCTCGCCGAGCGGCCGCAGGCCACCGACGAGTGGGTCGACTCCGCGCCCTGACCGCACGCCGGGCGGCGTCGCGACATCTTGCCGCGCAGCGCTGCGGCGGGTGGGTCCGGCCTGCCGATCCGCACGCGGTGCGCTGGCCCACACCGCGGGCAACGGTTTATCGTCGGGGTCGATGTGTGGGATCGCCGGGGTCGTGGCCATCGCGGATGCCGCTGGTCCGGTGTCGCGCGAGGCGCTCGTCCGCATGGCCGCCGCGCTGCACCACCGCGGCCCCGACGAGCACGGCCTGTACCGCGACGCGCGCTGCGGCCTGGCCCACGCCCGGCTGTCGATCATCGACCTCGCCACCGGCCAGCAGCCGATGGTCGACACCGCCGGTGACCTCGTCATCACCTACAACGGCGAGGTCTTCAACTACGTCGAGCTGCGCGAGGAGCTGATCGCCCTCGGCGCGCGGTTCCGCACCCGGTCCGACACCGAGGTCGTGCTCGAGGCCTATCGCGCGTGGGGCCCGGCGGCGCTGGCCCGGCTGTCGGGGCAGTTCGCGTTCGCGATCTGGGACCGCCGCGATCGCTCGCTGCTGATCGCGCGCGATCGCCTCGGCGTGCGGCCGGTCTACCTGTGCGCCCACGCGGGGCGGGTCTGGTTCGCGAGCGAGGTCAAGGCGATCTTCGCCGGCGATCCCGCGATCCCGCGCGCGCTCGATCCGGTCGGGCTCGGCGAGACCTTCACGTTCTGGTCGGTGGTGCCGCCGCAGTCGGTGTTCGCGGGCATCGAGGAGCTGCGGCCCGGGCACGCGCGGATCTACCGCGACGGGGCGATGACCGAGTGGGCGTACTGGCAGCCGCGCTATCCGCTCGATCGCGCGAGCGAGTTCCAGGGCTCGATCGAGGACGCGACCGCCGCGCTGGATGCCGCGCTCGAGCGCGCGACCGCGCTGCGCATCGTCCGCGCCGACGTCCCGGTCGGCAGCTACCTGTCCGGCGGCCTCGACTCGAGCGTGGTCGCGGCGCTGGCCCACCGCGCGATCGGCGGCCGGCTGCGCACGTTCTCGCTGCGCTTCGCCGACGCCGAGTACGACGAGACCGGCTACCAGCGCGCGATGGTCGCGCGCATCGGCAGCGATCACAGCGAGGTCATGGTCACGCGCGCCGACATCGCGGCGGCGTTCCCGACGGTGATCCGCCACACCGAGCGGCCGATCCTGCGGACCGCGCCAGCGCCCTTGTACCTGCTCGCAAAGCTCGTGCACGCGAGCGGCATCAAGGTCGTGCTCACCGGCGAGGGCGCCGACGAGATGCTCGGCGGCTACGACATCTTCCGCGAGGCCCGCATCCGGCGGTTCTGGGCGCGCGCGCCGCAGTCGGAGCTGCGCCCGCGGCTGCTCGACAAGCTGTATCCGTATCTCGCGCGCGGCCCGGCGCGATCGCGGGCGATGGCCCGCGCGTTCTTCGGCCGCGATCTCGATCGCGCGGCCGAGCCCGAGTTCGCCCACCTGCCCCGCTGGCGCTCGGCGATGGCCTTGCACCGGCTGTTCACGCCCGACGTGCAGCGCGCCGCCGCCGCGATCGATCCGGTCGCGCGCCTGATCGCCGACCTGCCGCCGGACTTCCGGTCGTGGGACTTCCTCGCGCGCGATCAGTACCTCGAGGTCCGCACGCTGATGTCGGGCTACCTGCTGTCGGCGCAGGGCGATCGCGTCGCGATGGCGGCCTCGGTCGAGGGCCGGTTCCCGTTCCTCGACACCGGCGTGGTCGAGCTCGCGAACTCGCTGCCGCCCTCGTACAAGCTGCGCGTCCTCGACGAGAAGCACCTCCTCAAGCGGGTCGCGCGCGACCTGGTGCCGCCGGAGATCGTCCGCCGCCCCAAGCAGCCGTACCGCGCGCCCGACGCGCTCGCGTTCATCGCCGCGGATCGGCCGGCGTGGATCGACGAGCTGCTCGAGCCGGCCGCGATCGCCGCGACCGGCGTGTTCGACGCCGGCGCGGTCGCCGCGCTGTGGCGCAAGTGCCGCGACCACGGCGCGCGGCATGGGGATGACGCTGGTGGCCAGCTCTCCAACGCCGACAACATGGCGCTGGTCGGCGTGCTCTCGACCCAGCTCCTCGATCACGAGCTGGTCCAGCGCGCGCCCGAAGTCGACGCGCCGTTGAACCTGCGCACCGTGATCGATCACGTCTCCGGCCACGTCGCCGCGTCTCCTGGGGGTGCCTGAATGTCCCGCGCGATCCCGCTGCTGCACGACTACCTGCACGACGCCGCCGCCCGGCTGCCCGACAAGCACGCGCTGGTCTGCAAGGGTCAGCGCGTCACCTACGCCGAGCTCGATCGGCGCTCGAACGCGCTCGCCCACGCGCTCGTCGCGCGCGGGGTGGAGCGCGGCGACCGCGTCGTGGTCTTCGCCGACAACACCGTCGAGACCGTGATCGCGTTCTGGGGCGTGCTCAAGGCCTCCGCGATCGTCTCGATCGTCAACCCGCTGACCAAGGCCGACAAGCTGGCCTACCTGCTCGACGACTGCCGGGCGAAGGTGCTGATCAGCGACGCGCACCTCGCCCACGTCTTCGCCGACGCCGCGAAGAAGTCGGCCCACGTCCGCGCGGTGATCGTGTCGGGCGACCTCGGCGGCCGCGCCGCCGAGGTGCTCGCCGGCATCGCGGTGATGCCGTGGGCCGACGCAATTGCGGGCGAGGATCTCGGCCCGCCGCGCCGCCGCTGCATCGACATCGATCTGGCGTCGATCATCTACACCTCGGGTTCGACCGGCGAGCCCAAGGGCGTGATGCTCACCCATCGCAACATGCTCACGGCGTGCGCGTCGATCCGCGAGTACCTGCGGGTCGCCGAGGACGAGGTCATCCTCGGCGTGCTGCCGCTCGCGTTCGACTACGGCCTGTACCAGATGATCATGGCGTTCGCGGCCGGCGCGCGGCTGGTGCTCGAGCGCTCGTTCGCGTTCCCGGCCGAGGTGCTGAAGGTCGTCGTCGACGAGAAGGTCACCGGCTTCCCGGGCGTGCCCACGATCTTCGCGGTGCTCGGCGGCATGAAGTCGCTCGCCAGCTACGACTTCTCGGCGATCCGCTACGTCACCAACACCGCGGCGGCCCTGCCGGTGAAGCACATCACGATGCTGCGCGAGCTGTTTCCGCAGGCGCGCATCTACTCGATGTACGGCCTCACCGAGTGCAAGCGGTGCACGTACCTGCCGCCCGAGGACGTCGACCGCAAGCCCGAGTCGGTGGGCATCGCGATCCCCAACACCGAGCTGTGGCTGGTGGATGACGAGGATCGCCGGCTCGGCCCCAACCAGGTCGGCCAGCTGGTGATCCGCGGCGCGACCGTGATGAAGGGCTACTGGGAGAAGCCGGAGTCGACCGCCAAGAAGCTCAAGCCCGGCCCGCTGCCCGGCGAGCAGGTGCTCTACACCGGCGACCTGTGCCGGCTCGACGACGAGGGCTACCTGTACTTCGTCGGCCGCATGGACGACATCATCAAGTCGCGCGGCGAGAAGGTCGCGCCCAAGGAGGTCGAGGCGGCGATCGTCGCGATCAAGGGCGTGCGCGAGTGCGCGGTCATCGGCGTCCCCGATGACCTGCTCGGTCAGGCGGTCAAGGCGTTCGTCGTGATCGAGCCCGGCACCGAGCTCGACGCCCGCGCGATCCAGCGCGCGTGCCAGGCGGTGCTCGAGAGCTTCATGGTCCCCAAGTACGTCGAGATCGTGCCGGAGCTGGCCAAGGGCGCCACCGGCAAGATCGACAAGCAGCGGTTGTCATGACCATGCAGGCCGCATCGTGACGATCGTCAGGTTCCTCGGCGTCGACATCGAGGCCGGGCCCGGCGCGCTGATCCCGCGCGCCGAGACCGAGCTGCTGGGCCGGACCGCGCTGGCCAAGCTCGCGGGCATCGCCGCACCGACGATCATCGACGTCTGCTGCGGCACCGGCAACCTCGCGTGCGCGGTCGCGAGCGCGGTGCCGACGGCGCGTGGCTGGGCGCTCGACCTCACCGACGGCGCGGTCGCGCTGGCGCGCGCGAACGTGGATCGGCTGGGCCTCGGCGATCGCCTCCAGGTCGGCCAGGGCGACCTGTTCGGCGCGCTCGGCGATGCCGCTGACCGGTTGACCGGAACGGTCGATCTGGTCACGTGCAACCCGCCCTACATCTCGACCGCCAAGCTCGCGACCCGCACCGACCTCGCCGACGAGCCGCGCGAGGCCTTCGACGGCGGGCCCTACGGCGTGACGATCCACCAGCGAACCGCGCGCGAGGCGCTGCCGCTGTTGCGCCCGGGCGCGTGGCTGGTGATGGAGCTGGGCCTGGGCCAGGAGCGCCAGGTCGAGCTGGTGATCGGCCGGACCCGCGGCTACGACCTTGTCGAGCTGGTCAACGACGATGCTGGCGCGCCGCGCGTGATCGCGGCCCGCAAGAAACAGGAGCCCGCATGAGTGACGACGCCGTGAAGACCCGCCTGCGCGAGTTCGTGCAGAAGACCTTCTACCTGTCGGATCCGACCTCGTTCGACGACACCACCTCGTTCCTCGACCGCGGCATCATCGACTCGACCGGCGTGCTCGAGCTGGTGACGTTCGTCGAGGGCGAGTACGGCATCGCGGTCGCCGACGAGGACATGGTGCCCGCCAACTTCGACTCGATCGCGGCGCTCGCCGCCTTCGTCGCGCGGAAGAAGGGCTAGGCCATGGCGTTCACGCGCGACAGCGTCAAGCTCGGCGATCGCGCCGGCGCCGAGGTCGAGCGAATCTGTGCGTGGATGCGCGAGACCGCGCTCGGCCAGCTCAAGCGCCGCGGGGTCGTGCTCGGCCTGTCCGGCGGCATCGACTCGAGCGTCGTCGCGGCGCTGGCCGTGAAGGCGTTCGGCGCCGACAAGGTCCTCGGCCTGTTCATGAACGAGGGCGAGTCCGCCGACGACACCGTGCGCCTGGCCAGGCTCATCGCCGATCACCTCGGCATCGCGACCGTCAACGAGGACATCTCGCCGATGCTCGTCGCCGCCGGCTGCTACCAGCGCCGCGACGACGCGATCCGCACCGTCATCCCGCGCTACGCCGCGGACTGGAAGTGCAAGATCGTGCTGCCGAGCGTCCTCGACAGCGATCGCTACCGGATCTACTCCGTGGTCGTCCGGTCGCCGGACGGCGAGACCATCACCGCGCGCCTGCCGCCCGCGGCCTACCTCCAGGTCGTGGCCGCGACCAACTTCAAGCAGCGCGTCCGCAAGATGCTCGAGTACTTCCACGCCGACCGCCTGGTCTACGCGGTCGCCGGCACGCCCAACCTGCTGGAGTACGACCAGGGCTTCTTCGTCAAGAACGGCGACGGCTCCGCCGACCTCAAGCCCATCGCGCACCTCTACAAGACCCAGGTCTACGAGCTGGCCGCGGCGCTCGGCGTGCCCGACGAGATCCGCCAGCGCCCGCCGACCACCGACACCTACTCGCTGCCGCAGTCGCAGGAGGAGTTCTACTTCTCGCTGCCGTACGACGCGATGGACGCGTGTCTCTACGCGCGCGATCACGCCGTGCCGCTCGACGAGGTCGCCGCAGCGCTCGGGCTGACCGCCGCCCAGGTCGAGCGCGTGTTCCGCGACATCGACGGCAAGCGCGCCGGCGCCCGCTACCTGCACGCCGGGCCGCAGACGATGACGCCGGGCTGAGTCACCCCGTCGCGGGGTCTGTTTGGCCGCGAGTGTCCGTGCTGTCCAGGACGGTCGTCAGCGCCTACTTCGCGATCCGCCAACCTTGCCGAAGGTACTCGATCGCTTTGGC
The DNA here is from genome assembly GCA_021413675.1 of Deltaproteobacteria bacterium. Classification (GTDB taxonomy): domain Bacteria; phylum Myxococcota_A; class Polyangia; order Haliangiales; family Haliangiaceae; genus JAIOQA01. The sequence goes on from JAIOQA010000480.1 coordinate 8,544, forward strand.
GGGATCGATCCCCGCGACGAAGTCACCACTTGGGTCGAAGAGATTGACGCCATCGCGGCAGACAGTCCAGCCCTCGGCCACGAATGCATCGACGTCAGAGTACTTCACGCCAACGAGTTCGTCGTGGCCACTGGAGAGCATGAAGACGGCGGGATGGAGTTCATCCTCGGTCGCGACCCGGAATCCTTGGCGTTCAAATGCGCCCAATGCCTTCGGGCTAATCTCGGTGATACGCCCGGTGGGCGATACGACCGTGACTTTTTGCTCGATTGCCGGGGCTCCTCTCTCTCCCCCAGTTAAGGGCTCGTTCGCGCCTGGGTCCGCCGGCACCGAACGAAGTACCCCAACTTTGGCCGCCTCACGCTCCGCAGACTCACGCTCCGCTTGGGCGTTGCGCAACATCCGCGCCCGACGCTCCGCTAACTCTTTTGTTTCGACGTTCGCGGCGTTCAACGGGCCTTCGCCTACGGTGCTGGCGTCGGTTTCCTTCTGGCTCCGATCCGACGGAGCCAAGCCAGGCTGAGACCTCTGGTCTTTGCACGCCCCGGCCAGTGCGAAGAACGCGACTAGAGGCCATTGCAATCGCATCTATGGGTAGACCCTACTTGCCTGAACGCTCCGACCGCAAGAGCCAGTACGCGACGCCGCGCCCGGCTTGGAACGGCCCGATTTACGATAGTCCGCTCGCTGTCGACGATCACACCCGCCGAGCAGCGCCGCGATCCGCGCGCGGAACGTGTCGGTGACCAGGGCCGGCCGACGCCGGTCGATGACGGAGGCCGTCGACATCGCCCGGAATGTTGCTGACGCGCGCGCGAGCGTCAACGCATCACAGCGTCGCACGAGTCTCACGCAGCGCCGCACGGCGTGACCGCGGAAGCACGGGTTGCGACTTGACCGCCCGCGCGCCGCGGTCGAACGTCCGTCGCATGAAGGCGATCCTCGCGGCACTCACGGCCCTCCACGTCGGATGCGCCGGCCCCACCAACGACGCGGCGCCCGCACCGAAGCCCGCGCCACCCGCGCCTGCCGCCGTCATGCCACCGGCAGCACCAGGCACGCAGGCGGACGACGAGCCGCCGGCGACCCCAGCGCTGCTGCAGGAGTCCGAGGCGGCCGCCAGCCAGCGGGATGCCGCGCGCCCGGCGTGCACGAACCGGGTCGCGATCTTCGACGGCTCGCTCGACGTCGGCGCGGCCGACTACGCGTCACCCGACGGCGCGATGATCGCCGGCCTCGACGACACTGTCTCGAAGGCGCCGCGGCTCGACTTCACGCTCGACTACCCGTTCGACAAGCCGTTCACCGGTTCCGTGGCTGGGGCGATCACGCTCCGCCGGATCATCGACGAGGTGCGCGGCGGATTCCGGCACATGTACGCGGGCACGAGCCAGCGCGCCGTCCCCGGCATGTACAACAAGGACGTTCGCGGGACGTACGGTCGTGCGTTCCACGTCATCGGCGACCTGGTCATCGAGCACATCGATCTCTGCGGCGACCGCTGGCTCGAGCTCACGATCGGTAGCTGACGCGCCAGTACCTCGCCGCAGAGGTGCTGACGGGTCAAGGTTGTCGAGGCGCGCGAACTCACCAGAGGAACGCGTGCCACGGGTGCCCGACGAGGTCTTCGCGCGCGAGTGGCGTCGACCTGCCATGCACGTCGCGCGTGGCGTGCTCGAGTGACCGAGTGGCGTCCGGAGAGGCCCACTCGGTTTCGCATTCCTCGCAGCACACGAAGAGCTCGTGCGAACTGTCGTCTCTCGAGATGACGAGCCGGCCCTGGCCGCAGAGCCGGCACGGCCCGACCGAGGCGACGTTGATCATGGGGTCCATCGGCATCCGCGCTCAGCCCTCGAGCTCGGCGTTGACCATCGACAGCGCCAGCCAGTTGCCGACGATCTCGCGGGCCGACTGCGCCCGGTGCGCGGGCACCGTGATGCGGTGGCGCCAGCCGCCGTCGGCGTCGAGATCGAGCCGCCCCCACGACCGGATCGCGCCGAGCGCCTCGAGCTCGCGCAGGAGGCCGCGGGCGACGCCTTCGTAGCGGCCGCGGGTATGGTCGTCGTCGCCGGTGATCACCAGGGTCGAGCCCGGCGGGGGCGCGTCGGCGAGGTCGACGATCCGATCGATGGCGTCGGCGTCGGTGGCCGCGTCGCGGATCGCGGTCGCGGCAGCGCGGGACTCGGCGAACAGCACGGCGGCGGTCCGCTTGCTGAGGCGCGCGACATCGCGCGCGGGCGGCGACGGCGCGGCCAGATAGAACGGATCGGCGCCGCCAACCCGCGTGCCGTCGAGCCCGACCCGGGCGCCGAGCGCGAGCCGCGACAGCCAGCGCAACCAGCCCGGCATCACGGCGCCGGGCTGCGCGGCGCGGAGCTCCGGATCGGTGACGAGCGGCGCCGCGAGCAAGAGCGCCCAGCCGAAGCTGCCGAACCAGCCGAGGCCGTTGTGGCCGAGCGCGCGCGCCCGCACGAAGCGCCGCACGTGCGGCCACGCGGCCTCGAACGCCTCCGCACGCCCGTGGTCGCGCAGGTGCGCCACGAGCAGCGCCGCGTCGCGCGGCCCGGCGCGCATGCCGCGGGCGAGCTCGTCGTCGCCGTTGACGACGGTGACGTCCACGTCCACGCCCTCGAGGGTCCCGTGCATGCGCGGCGGCACGGTCGGGATCGGCGTGAGCCCGAGCGCCGCGGCCAGGCGCGCCGGGTCGTCGTTCGAGACCAGGATGTCGACGTCGCTCGCGTGGGCCGGCGCATAGACGCTCGAGCCATACGCCTCCACGACGGCGCCCGCATCGGCAGCCGCGCGCACCCGCGCGAGGACGCGGGCGGTGGTGGCGGCGGGATCGCCGGGGAGGGCTGTCATCGGCCGAGGATGACGGCGGATCGCGCGGCGGCGCCAGCCGGGCCGGCAGCGATCGGCGCGTCGTGCCCGCGCGCGCCGGGCCGACCGCTGCGGATACCTGGTCGCTTCTGGCGACAACGGTCACGCTCGATGCTGCACGATGCCCGACAGCCTCGCATCCCGAGGCGGGCCACGAGGTACACTCCCCGCTTGCGCCGCGCGATCGCACTCGGAATGCTGCTCGGGATCGCAGGTTGTGACGACACCTGCCCGGTGTTCGAGCGCACCGGGCGGGAGTTCACGGCGCCTTCCCTGTTTGCGAGCAGCGACGACGCGCTGCTGATCTGGGACCAGGCCGACTACGACGCGGGCGCCACCACGATCCGGACGCGCCTCGCGCACATCGATGGCCAGACCGGTGCGTTCGCCCCGTTCGCGACGATCGACCCGGTGACGTGGCGGCTCCTCGTCCCCAGCGCGACCGGCACCGCGTTCCTGGCTGGCGGTCTCGATGACGCCGGCCGGTGGTATCTGCAAGCGGTCACGAGCGACGGGCTCGTCGAGCCACGCGTGGTCACCGACCGCGTCGACGAGATCGGGGGCGGCGTGCCGACACCCGACGGGTTCCTGATCGGCGCGCGGCTCGGCACACAGCTCCAGATCTTGGTCGTCGATGCGCACGGCGCGGTTCGCTCGACGACGAAGGTCCAGGTCGGATCCCGTCCCGACGTGGACCGGTCCCTCAAGGTCGGCCGGGTCGGCGATCAGGTCTGGTACGTCTACGACATCGCGAATCCGGCGATGCCGTTCGGCGTGGGCGGGCCGATCGACGCGGTCCGCACCGACCTTCAGGGCGCGGTCATCGATGCAGCACCACTGCACATCGCCCCGGGCGACAGCGGCGTCCAGGGGATCGTCGGGGCTGACGATCAGGGCTTCATCGTCCTCGGCGACGGCGCGAGCGGCAACATCGCGCTCGTGAGGATCGATGCGACGGGGGTCGGCCCGACGCAGCTCCGCCCGGACCTCACTCCCCTCGATGGGATGGGCCAGCCTTCGAGCGGTGCCGGCGGTCCGCCGCGGGCATTCGCCGGGGCCGGCTATCTGATCGGCGGCAACTGGGTCGGTCGCGACGGCACGAACCTCGGCCCGCGCGCGATCGCCACCTCGGGCCCGCCGAACCCGCCGCAGTACGACCCCGCGTCGAGCGCCGGCCTCGTGGCCTTCGGCGATCGCGGCATCGAGGCGTACCGCGAGGCCGGCGGGAGCCCGGCCGCCGATGGCGAGGTCACCGATCGATTCTGGGTCCGGACCGTCGCGTTCAACGCGCCCGCCGCGGCGTTCGTCGAGGCGGCCTCGGCGACACGGGGCACCAGGGTCGTGGGGTCGATGGCCTGCCCCAGCTACGACTGATCGGCTGCCTGCCGGTCGGATCAGGGCAGCCGGAGCTGGTCGACGAACTGCGGCCCGGGCACGTCGGCGAGCTTGCCGACGCTGGTGAGCGCGCCGGTCTGCGCATCGAGGTGGAAGCCGACGATCGTCGCCGAGTCCTGGTTCGCGACGAGGAGCGCGCGGCCCTCGAGCACGATCGCGAAGTGCCGCGGGCGCGCGCCACCGGTGGGCACGCTGGCCTGAAGCGTCAGCGCGCCATTCGCGCCGATCGCGAAGACCGCGATCGTGTCGTCGCCGCGGTTCGAGGCGTAGAGCCACTTGCCCGACGGGTGGACCGCGATCTCGGCGCCGGTGTTCGCGCCACTCGCGTTGGCCGGGCGCGTCGACACGGTCGCGCCGGCGGTGAGGGCGCCAGCGGCGCCGATGGTGTAGGTCGTGATCGTCGAGGTCTTCTCGTTGATGACCCACGCGTGCGCGCCATCGGGCGCGAGCGCGAGGTGGCGCGGCCCGGCGCCGCTCGCGGCCGGTGCTGGCGTGCGCGCGGTCAGCGTGCCGCTCGATGCATCGAAGCCGTAGACCGCGATCGCGTCCGCGCCGAGGCACGGGACGTACGCGACGGCGTTGGTCGCGTCGGTGACGATCTCGTGGGCGTTGGCGCCGGGGGAGACCGTCGCGGTCGCGGTCGCGAACGCGCCACTGGCGCTGATCGGCACGACCGCCGCGGTGCCGCCGCCGTAGTTCGCGACCAGCGCGTACGTGCCGCTGCGATCGATCGACACGTGCGCGGGCCCGCCGCCGTGCGAGCTGGCGCCGTCGACGCGAACCAGGGTGCCGGCGTCTGGCCCGATCGCGAAGCTCTCGATCGAATCGGCGCCCTCGTTCACGGCCACCAGCCAGCGCGCGGCCGGATCGAACGCGAGGAACGACGGCCCGGCCGCGGTCGCGACCGTGCCCGCGGCCGTCATCGCGAGCGAGCTCTCGTCGATCGTGAACCCGTGGATGTGGTTGTCGCTGCTGCCCACGTAGATCATCGCGATTCCGAGCTGCGCCGGGGCGTCGGGGGTCACGCGCGCGTCGATCGCCGTGCCCGGGGGCGCATCGATCACCGTCGCGCTACCGGCGTCGCAGGCCGCCACGAGGAGGGCCGCGGCGAGCAAGCGTGCGTGCATCCATGGACGGTAGCACGCGCGCGCCGCCGGTCACTGCGGGCAGCGCACGCCCGACAGCGAGCCGCCGCCGCCGCCGTGGCCGCCACACGGCGGCAGGATGGTGCATTCCTGGGTGGCACAGATCTGCGCGCACGACGCGAACAGCGTGCAGGTCCAGCTGGCGCCGAGGCCGGCGCCGGCGGCACCGCCGAGCTGATCGGTGCGGAGCGCCTTGACGGTCTCGGTGCGCAGGGAGAGGCGGTTCTGGAGCTTGCGGTGCTTCTTCATGAACGGAGGCTTCATCAAGCCGCGTGCCAGGGGCGCGGAGGCGACAACCGCGCGAACCCGCTCGGATTGCCGCGATGATCGTCGGTGACGGTACGAGCGTGACACGCGAGGCTCACGGCGGTACGCGCGTGAGCCAGGCCACGCGAGTCAGGTCGCCAGCCCTCGCTCGATCGTCGCGACCAAGGTTGCATCGGCGGCGAGCGCCGCGGCCCACGCGATCGCGACGGCGCGATACGCCTCGCCATCGAGGTTGCGCGCGGCGAGCGCGGCCTCCGGGGCCTGCGCGGCGAGGTCGCGCAGCAGCGCGACGTAGTCGCTGGCCCGCGGCAGCGGCGTGCCGGGCAGCACCTCGCGATCCTCGAACGGCGGCGTCGGCGGCGCGACCTCGCCCAGCACCACGCCGCCGCGCGCGCGGAACTCGACGTAGAACGCGTCGCGGGTCATGCGATCACCGAGCATGGCCGGCGGCTCGGCGCCGAGCTGATCCTGGGCGCGGATCTCGAGCGCGAACGCGCGGCACAGCGCGGCCTCGATCTCGGTCGCGCCATCGCTGGCCGCGAGGATCTGCGCGGCGGCGGCGCGGGCCCGCGGGGTCACCGGCACGCGGTTGTCCGAGCCGTGGCGGAAGCGCGCGCCGCGCAGCGCGCCGCGCCGCACGCGCCACGACGGATCGTCGAGGAGCGCGGCGGCGGCGACCGGATCGCCGTCGTCGAGCAACTGGAACACGGCCTCGCGCGCCGCGTCGGGCGGCGGCGCCGGGGTCGGCACCGTCGGGGTGTTGGCCTTGGCGCGGGCGAGGGTCGCCGCGAAGCCATCGCGGTTGTCGGGCGAGGGGTTCTGCTTGACCGCGCGGGTCGCGAGCTCGATCGCCTCCTTCTGCTGGCCCTGGCCGAGCAGCGCGCACGAGAGATGATTCCAGCCGTTGGTCAGCCAGGTCTTGTCCTTGCCCGCCACCTCGATCAGCCGCCGTGCCACGACCTCGCAGCGCGCGAACTCGCCGACCTCGTCGAGCACACCGGCGTACGCGTTGAGCTGCGAGGCATCGATCCCGTCGCGGTCGAGCTGCCAGGCGCGATCGTAGGCCAGCACGGTGCGCGGGTTGTCCATCGCGGCGTAGGCCACGCCGCCGAAGGTGAGCCACTGATCGCAGCGCGTGTACCAGCGGCTCGCGACATCGAGCACCGCCATGGCCTCGGGCAGCTTGCCGGCCTGATAGAGCACGCCCGACAGGATCTGCGTGGCCTGCTCGGGCGTCGCCTTCACCAGGTGCGCGAGCGCGTCGGCGACCTTGCCCTGGTTCGCGAAGGCCAGGCCGAGGTTGCGATGCGCCTCCTGGTTGTCGGGATCGAGCGCGACGCACCAGCGACCGACCCGCTCGGCGCGCGCCGGATCGCCCTTCTGCAGCGCGGTGAACACCGCGCCCGCGGCGCGCTCGAAGTCGATCGGCACGTCGAGCTTGGCCTGCTTCCACGCCGCGCGGAAGGTCGCGATCTGCGCGTCGCGACACTCCTCCCCGGCCGCCGGCAGGCCCTCGCACAGCCGCGCGAACGCGTCCTCGGCGCGGCCGGCGGCGAACAGGCGGTGCGCGAGGCGCACCGTCGGCGTCGCGTCGTGGTGACTGACCAGGTAGTGCGCGGTCGACAGCGCGTCGATCGCGGCGTCGGCGTCGATCGCGGTCGCGGTGGCGAGCTCGTCGATCGCGGTCGCCCACTCGCTGGCGCCGGTGCCGCCGGTGAGCCAGGCCAGGCGTTCGAGGATCGGGGCGGCGCGCGCGGCCCAGCCCTCGGGCTTGTGGCGGAGCTCGGCGGCGGTGCGCCAGCCGAGCACCGCGAGTTGCTCGGGCCCGCACAGGCGCGCGGTGAGGCGCGGCGCGACCGCGGCGGCGCGATCGAGCGCGCCGTGCCAGCGCTCGTCGAGGCCGAGGCTGCGCTCGACGAACGCGAGCCAGCCGTCGGCGAGGATCGGCTCGGCGATCGCGACGGCGGGCTCGAGCACCGCGAGCACCGCGAACAGCTCGGCGTCGCGCACGAGGTGGCGCTGCGCCGCGGCGGCGGTGAACGCCTCGGCGGCGACGGTGCGGAGCGCGCCGGCGCGCGGCGACGGCGCCTGCGTGGTGGCGCACAGGTAGCGCGCCAGCGCCTGCGCGCCGGCGATCGCGAAGCCGCGGGCCGCGGCGTGGGGATCCTCCATGGTCGCGACCGGGATCAGCGCGACCCAGCCGGTCACCAGGCGATCGCCCGCGGCGAGCGCGTCGCGATCATCTGCCGCGGCGAGCGCATCGAACGCCGCGTCGAGCGCCGCGCGGGTCGCGGCATCGGGCAGGCGCGCGAGCGGCGCGAGCCACGCCCGATCGAACGCGATCGCGGTCGGCGCGCCGAGCGCGCGACGGATGACGGCATCGCCCGCGGCGTGCGGCGCGACATCGGCGATCTCGCGCGCGACCCGGCGCGCGATCGTGGGCGCGCCCGCGTCGAGGTGGGCGGCGACGACCGCCGCGAGCTCGTCGATGGGCGCGACCGCGAACAGCCGCGCGACGTGCGCGAGCGCGGCGTGATCGTCGCGCGCCGGCGCGAGCACCTGCGCGAGCACCAGCTGGCGCAGCGCCTCGGGCCAGGATCCCGCGGCGGCCAGCGCGCGCGCCGCGCGCAGCCGCGCGTACGGCCAGGCGTAGTTGCAGCCGATCCCGAACCACGCCCACACCAGCGGCGCCTCGCGCTCGCGGCCGGTCGCGACCAGGCCATCGAGCAGCATGCCGAGATCGACGCCGTCCTCGGGCGCCATCCGACCGAAGCCCTCGACCACGCGGCCGTCATCACCGCGCGCGTGGGCCTCGCGCGCGTAGCTCCACGCGACGAAGCTCGGATCGCGCCGCCACTGCTGCAGGATCGACGTGTGCCGCGGCCAGGTCGCCTCGACGCCCTCGAGCCGGTTCTGGCGCAGCGCGATCGCCTCGTCGAGGCGGCCGACGTTCATGAGCGCGGTCGCGACCGCGAGATCGATCTTGCGCTGGTCCGGGTACCACGGCAGGTACGGATCCATCGGGCAGCCGTGGCGCGCGCCGGCGCGATGGGCCTCGGCCAGCCAGGTGCCGAGCCGCTCGGCGTCGTCGTGCAGCCCGAGGAGCGCGAGGTGGCGATCGGCGTCGTCGGGATCGAGCGCGACCGCGCGCCGGGCCGCGCGCAGCGCCTCGGCGGTGCGGCCGTCGGCGTCGAGCCGATCGCCCACGATCTCCGCGGCCTCGCCGTCGTCGGGGGCGAGCAGCGCGCCGAGGCCCGCCGCCGAGACCTCCTCGAGGCCGGTCGGCGCCAGCGGATCGATCTCGTCGGCGTCCTCGTCCTCGTCGTCGCGCAGGGTCAGGTACGGCGCGGCCCAGCCGGGCGCGGCCGCGATGCACCGCCACAACAGCGCGCGATCGGTCGCCCGGCCCTCGCTCGCCTGGTACGCGCGATACAGCGACCACGGATGCTCGGGCTCCGCCGCCGCGAACGCCGCGCCGCAGCGCTCGGCGTCGACCACCGAGAGCGCGCGCAGCACCAGCGCGCGCAACGCCGCCGGCACGGCCTCGGTCGTCGCCGAGACATCGATCGGCACGACCGGCGTCTCGTCGCGGACGACCACGGCCCCGATGACGATCGATGGACCGCCATCGTCGCCTTCGCCTGTGTCCTCGTCCTCGTCCTCGTCGTCGTCGTCGTCCTCGTCGTCGTCGTCGTCGTCGTCGTCGTCTTCTTCGTCGTCCTCGTCTCCCTCGTCGTCCTCGTCCTCTCCCTCTTCCTCGTCCGCTCCCTCTCCCCCTTCCGCTTCCTCTGCCTCTACGACCTCCCCTTCCCCTTCCTCCTCCCCCGCCGTCGTCGTCACCCACCCTCCGCGCCGCGCCGCCAGCGTCGCCAGCGGCCCCGCGATCGCCGCCGCCGCCGCCACCCACTCGCCCGTCCCCGCCGCCGGCAGCATCTCCGCCGCATTCACCGCGAGCCCTCGCTCGCGCAGCCACGCCTCCACGACCTGCCGCACCTGCGCGCCCAGATCGCGCCCGATCGCGTCGAAGCTCTCGCCTCTGCCATCCGCGCGCATCGTCCGCAGCCGCACCGCGCCGCCGATGAGCGGCGCCTCGAGCCACACGACCTCGTCCCGCCGCTCCGCCGCGAACCAGTGCGAGCCCGCCTCGCGCCCGTGCAGCGCGTGGATCGCCACGAACGCGCCATCGACCGGCGTCACGTGGCTGTCGTCGAGATCGATCGCGCCCAGCCCGGGCACGCGCAGGCACGCGTCCGCGAGCGCGACCCACAAGAGCAGCGCGAGCTCACCCGCGTGCGCCTCGGCGCGCACCTCGGGCCACAGCACCGCGACGCGATACGGCTTCGTCATCTCGATCACGGGATGCCCTCCAGTTCGCCGGTGCGCAGCCGGCGCGTGCCCTGCCGCTCGAGCTGCGCGATCGTCTGCACCAGGCAATAGTCGCCATGCACGTAGTAGTCGGTGTCGGGGAACGGCCCGCTCACCAGCCGCGCGCCGGCCGCGGCGATCGCCTTCGTCACGACCGCGCGATCCACGATCTGGCCGAACTCCCCGGCCAGGTACACCGTCGCGCCCTTCAGGCCGCGCCCGAGCCGCCGCACCACCGCGTCGAGCGGCGCCAAGGTCGGGCGATCGGGCTCCGCGTCCGCCGGCGCGGCCCTCGCCAGCGCGCGCACCGCGTCCGGCCCGCGGACCAGCGCGGTGACCGCCGGGCGCGCATCCGGCGCATGCTCGGCGAGCCAGCGCTCGTGCGGCCCCGGGAACGCCGGCACCTCCACGTCATCGACCAGCTCGGCCGGCGGCAGATCCTCGGCGAGGATCCGGTCCATCAGCTCCGGGCGGCCCGCGCGGTAGCACGCGAGCGCGCGCGCGACGACGATCTCGGCGGTGTGCAGCCGCGTCGTCGCCGCGAGCTCGAGCGCCGCCAGCGGCCGCCCGTGGATCGCGAGCCCGAGCGCCCCGCGATCCGCGCCCTCGAGACCCTGGGCCGCGGCCGCGACCTGCCGCGCACGCCCACGCGCCGCGAGATCATCCAGGTACAGGTCCCGGACCCGCGCCGCCGACTCGGGGTGCGCGGTGACCAGCGCGGTCGCGCGCGCCGGATCGCCGGCGCCGCGCACCATCTCGGCCCACAGTGCGTAGAGGTAGGCCTCGGCGTGGCGCTCGAACCGCGTCAGCGCGCCGAGATCATCGGCGGCGATCGCACACCGCGCCGCGCGCTCCTCGGCCGGCATCGTCGCGGTCACCCGCGCCACCGCCAGCCCGCGCGTGGTCGGCACGACGCCCGGGTGCTCGAGGTGCCAGCGCGCCCGCGCGCGCCCCATGTCGACGTACTTCAGCGGCGCGAGCTCGGTCTCGAGCGCGCCCAGCCAGGCCTCGCCGCCGACCGCGACCGCGAGCTGCCGCAGCTCGAGCCGCTCGTCGAGCGACACGGTCTCCGCGCGTGCGTGCAGGAGCGGCGCGGCCTCGGCGCCCAGCGCGTGCGCGACCAGCCGCACGACCCGCAGCCGGTGCGCGCCGCCGACGCGATCGAGGTCGGTCCACAGCGCGCGCGCCGCCGTCGGGGTCGCGAAGCACTCGAGCGCCTCGCCCCACAGGCCGGGCGCGCGGACCAGCGCGTCGATGATCTCGGGCCGCTGCACGTGGCGCAACGCGACCGCCAGCTGCTCGAGCGGGTTCGCGCCCGCCGCGGTGAACCCCTGCACCAGCGCCAGCAGCGCGTCGTCGGCCGCGGCGATCGCCTCCTCGGTCCAGCGCACCGAGGGGTGCATCGCCTGGGCCTGGCGATAGCCCAGGGTCCACGCCGCCTGATCGCGCAGCGCCGTCGGCTCGTTCGCGTCGAGCGCGATCGCGGCGAGGCGCTGCACGGTCTCGACCGACGGGAACATCGACAGCCAGGCGCAGCCCTGGACGCGCACCCGCGTCGGCCGGGCCGCGTCCAGCATCCACCAGCCGAGCTCGGCCAGCGCCGGCGCGGCGCCGAGCCACGGCTCGTCATCGTGGAGCAGCCGCTCGAGGCGGTACAGCGCGACGTCGACGCTGTCGCCGTCGTCGCCGATGAGGCAGGTCGCGACGTCGCGCACGCGCATCGCGATCCCCGGCGGGATCGCGGACAGGTCCGCGGGCACGGGCGCGGGAGAGACGGGCTCGGGCATGGGCATTCCTTGCGACTGGCGCACCGGCGCGGTGCCGGTACCAGTAGCGAGTCGAGGACGGTTGTGACCGCAGATCCGCAGGCCCCCCCTGCGATCCCGCGATCATCCTCCGGATTTCGCGACCGCGCCTACGCCGCGCGGCCGGGATCGATCACGCCAGCGCCCACTTCGTGCGCGTGTACGCGATCCGGAACCCGCTGCGCTCGGCGTTGCGCTGCGACCCGCTGCCGCACTCCGCGACCATCATCGCGAGCTCGGCGCCGCGCTCGCGCGCGAGCTCGAGCCGGTGGGCGAACAGCGCGCCCTGCGCGCCGCGGCCGCGGGCCTCGGGGATCGTGCTGGCGCCCGCCATCAGCGCGACGCGATCGTGGATCGCGAGCGCCCCGGTCGCGACGATGCGCGGGCCCTCGAGCACCGCGACCGGCGTGATGAGCGGGCTGTCGAACGACACCCGCCCGATCTCGGCGATCATCGCCGCGGTCGCCGGATCATCGCTCCACCCGCGCGCCGAGGCCGTGACCCAGGCCTCGCGCTCCTCGCGATGCGCGACCCGCGCGACGAAGCCGTGGACCGGCGGCGGGACCACGTCGAGCCCGCGCACCAGCACGTTGCTCAGCTCGATCGGCCGGTAGCCGCGCGCGACCAGCCGCGCGACCAGCTCGACGCCCGCGAGCGGGCAGACCTCGTGGTGGACCGCGGCGCCGCGCGCGCGGAAGAACGCCTCGAGGTGATCGAGCGCGGCGTCGTCGACCGACGCCAGCATCCCGAGCCCGAAGGTCTGGGTCATCGGCGCGCCCACGCCATCGAACATCGCGCGCACGCCGTGGACCTCCATCACCGCGGCCCCGCACGCGGGATCGAGCGCGGCGTGGGTCGTCACGTGCGCGGCGCAGGTCGCGCCCTCGCAGGCTTCGAGTCGAGCAGCGAGCGCATGACCGGCGTGGAGCAGCATGGGATACGCATACCACCTAGGCCGCGAGGGCGGCAGCGAGGTGCGTGGCCAGCCGCGCGTTGAGCGCCGCGGCGGCGTGGATCGGGAGCGCATGGGCGGCGTCTGGCCAGGCCTCGAACACCGCGGTGCCGATGCCCTCGGCGAGGGCGCGCCCGGCGGCGGGCCGCGCGATCAGATCCTGGCCGCCGCTCACAACCAGCGTCGGGATCGCGCGCAGCTCGCCCAGCCGGGCGCGCTCGTCGTGGCGGCGCAGCGCCCGCAGCTGCGCGTCGGCGATCGCCGGTGAGGTCGCGAGGCTGCGCCCGAACGCGGCCTCGAGCTCGTCGATGATCGCGTCGATGCCGCGGGCGCGGATCACGGCCGGCGGGGTGACCAGCCGTGCGAACGCGCGGCGCCGCAGCCCGCGGGTGCCGAGCCGCGACCAGGTGCCGTGCCAGATCAGGCGCCACGGCGGCCGCGCCAGATCGCGCCCGCCCGCGAACGTGCAGAGGAGCGCGAGGCTTCGCACGAGATCGGGGCGGACGAGCGCCACCCGCTGCGCGATCACCCCGCCGAGCGAGTGGCCGACCCAGTGGGCCGGCCCGAGGCCGAGGCCGGTGACCAGCGCGATCGCGTCCTCGGCCATGCCCTCGACGGTCAGCGCGGTGTCGCGGCGTGCGGCGCTGGCGCCGAGGCCGCGGTTGTCGAAGGAGATGCAGGTGTGACGATCGGCCAGCGCGGCGACCTGCGGCGCCCAGCCGCAGCCGGCGACGCCGACGCCCTGCACGAACACGATGGGCGGGCCGCTGCCGCGGCGCTCGTAGGACAGGTCGCCGGCAGGCGTGGACAGGACAGGCATCGGTGCTCCGCGGCGACACGCGCGTCGCCAGAAAAATGACTGCGCTCATAATGAGCGTGGTCATTTTGATCCGCAAGCAGGTCGTGCGATCGTCCTGCGGGTGACCACCCGCGACGCCAAGAAGCGCGACAAGCACGCGCGCATCCGCGCCGCCGCCGCCGCGCTGTTCCGCGCCCACGGCTTCGAGGGCACGACCACCCGGGCGATCGCCCAGCGCGCCCGGATCGCGACCGGCACGCTGTTCCTCTACGTGCGCGACAAGGACGACGCGCTCGCGCTGGTCTTCCACGACGAGGTCGCCGCCATGCTCGCGGCCCGCCGCGCCTCCGTGCCGGTGCGCGCCGGCCTGGCCCGCCGCCTCGCCCACCTCGGCCTTGGCTTCCTCGCGCTCTACGGCGAGGATCCCGCGCTCGCGCTGCAGTTCGTGCGCGCGATCCCGGCGATCGACGGGCCGCGCAAGGCCGCGCACGACGCGGTCAACACCGCGATCGTCGCGGCGATCGACGCCGAGCTCGCGCGCGCCCTCGCCCGCGGCGAACTGCGCGCCGGCACCGACCTCGCGATCGCCCGCGGCAACGTCTTCGCGGTGCTGCGCGTCGGCATCTTCGAGTGGCTCGCGCGTCCGCCCTGCGACGTCGCGGCCGGCGCGGCGACGCTGCGCGCCGCGTTCGCGCAGCTGGTCGACGGCCTGGGCCCGCGCTGACGCGCGCTGGTCAGCGCCGCCGGGTCGCGAGCGCCGCGAGCCCGATCGCCAGCGCGACCGCCGCGGCCAGGCCCGCGACCCGCGCGAGCTCGGCGGTCGACGATCGCCCATACGCCCACGCCGCCGCGCCCACCAAGAGCCCGAGCGGCACCATCCCGATCGTGCGCCGCCAGCGCGCGCGCGCGACGAGCGGCACCGCGACCAGGACGATCGCGGTCAGCGCGAGGAACGCGCACAGCAGCTCGGCCTGGAGCTGCGCGACTGGCCCGAGGTCATCGCGCCCGATCCACGCGGCCGCGCCGAGCCCCGCGATCACGGCGCCCACGACCGCGATCGCCCGCCGCCGGGTGAGAGCCTGCGAGGCTTCGCCTCCAGGCTCTTCTTCGATCGATCGGCCCCGTCGAGGACGACGGTCCCGATCTCCTCCGGAACCGGAGAAGTTCGAATTTGATGACAAATTCTCAGGCGCGCGCATGCTACCCGACGGTGATCAGCCCCGGATCGAGCGTCCCGCCGCCGACCTCGCGGTAGTAGCGCAGGAACCGCGACAGCTTGCTGTCCGGGTTCCGGACATCGAACGCGTCGCGATGCGCGCCCTCGACCCGCTCGGCGATCGGCGTCAGCACGTTCTGCGCGCACCAGCTGTCGACGGCGACCGGATCGGCGCCCGCGACCACCACGCCGGCCTGGTGCGCCGACGCCGCGTGCAGCCGCAGATCGACCGCGTCGTCGTCCCAGCCGGGCGTGCCGAGCTTCGGCGTGATCGCGACCCACTCGGCGACCGCGAGGTACAGATCCGGCGCCCGCACCTGGCGCGCGAACGCGGCCAGCGGCCCGGCCATGCGCCAGGTCGCCTCGGGGTTGCCGAAGTAGTGGATCGACAGGTAGCCGTCGGCGAGCGGGTGCGTGCCGAACCGGCCCGCGCTCATGTCGACGACGCCCATCGCCGACTTGCAGCACGCGGTCATGCCAGTCGAGCCGTGCTCGTTGACCGTCACCAGCGAGATCCACGTCAGCTTGCGCGAGGTCTTCGTGCGCGCGCCCCCGCGGACCTCGAACACGCCCTCGGCGAGATCGATCTGCAGCCCCGATCGCGGCGAGGTGAACACCGGCCAGGTCAGCGGCGTGCGCGAGGTCTCGAACCAGCCGCGCTTCTTCTCGAACACCCGGTCGAAGTCCCAGCGGTAGCCGTCGCGGACCTCGCCCGCGGCGATCGGCCCGCGGTCGTCGCCGCCGTACACGCCGTGGGCGTGCTCGGGGTCGTGCCACGGATCGCCGGACAGCTCGCTCTTGCCGGCGTCGACGAGTCCCACGAAGCTGACCGGTGCGTTCTGCGCTTTGTAGTGCGCGACCAGATCGCCGAGCGAGGCCCAGCCCGGCACGTCCACGTTGCGCTCGCTCGGGTGCGTGAACGCGCGCGCCAGCCCCGAGCCGTCGGGCAGCCGGAAGTGGGTGTTCTCGAACACCACGATCTCGCCGCGGAAGTTCGGCCGCGCCAGGATCCGCTCGATCGTCCGCCGGGCGGCGGCGACGTTGGTCATGCCCTGGTTCCACCACTGCGCCGAGACCTTCACGATGACGACGTCGTCCTCGCCGACGACGCGCTCGATCCCGACGGTGTCGAGCACCGCGTCGACGTTGGCCGCCGGGCCGCCGCCCTTGCCGATCGCCAGCGTGCGCCGGTCCTTGACCGGATCGTGGGGCACGAGCGCCGGCGTGGCCGCGAACTCCGACGAGCGCGTCCACTGCTTGACCCGCGCCATGATCGGCTTGCGCAGCGCGAACCCGGCGATGGCCGCGCCGCCGATCGCGCCCGCGCCGATCAGCATCCGCCGGCTCGGGCCGCGCCGCTTTCCGTCGTGCTCGCTCATATGTCCTCGTCGAGATCGGTGAGGTACCAGGCCGCGGGGTCGCGCAGCATCGCCGGATCGATCGGGCAGCTCGCGCCCGGGTGGACGATCACGGTGCGCAGCGCGTCGCGCAGCGAGAAGTGGTGATGGGTGAGCAGCGCCGGGATCCGCGGGTCGCCGAGGAACCGCATGCTGATCGCGGTGTGGCCCCGCCCGTAGAGCGCCGGCGGCATCAGCGTCATGAGCTCGCCGATCGCCTCGAGGCTGCCGAACACGTCGGCCAGCTCGGCGATGCCGCCGGCCGCGCCGCGGATGATCGCGTAGGCGCGCAGCCGCTCGCTCTGGCGCTCGACCAGCGCCAGCACGCGGTAGCGATCGCCGGGCGCGCGCAGGAACCGCCAGCGCAGGAACGCGGCGTCGCGCCGGCACGCGATCCGGAAGGTCGCGTGCTCGGCCTGCCACAGCCGATCGAAGCGCGGATCGACGTCGGGCAGCCAGCGCAGCGCCAGCGTGCGCGACGGCGCGAGCGCGCGCGCGACCCGGACGGCGAGCTTGGCGCCGTCGGCGGCGTAGCCCGCGACCCGGCTGACCAGCGGTCGGCGAAACCGGCGCGCGAGGTAACCGGCGTGGCGCAGCACCCGCACGTAGCGGCCCATCAGGCCGAGCTCGTGGTAGCCGCTGCGCTTGTGGACCGCGACCGCGTTGTGGTTGGGGAAGCCGTAGCTCGCGTCGTAGGCCGCATCCACGTGGCGCTTGACCGCGCGCTGCAGCAACAAGGCGGGAAACCCGACGCGATGCGCGCGATCGACCGCGAAGTCGGCGAGCAGCGCGACCCGCAGCCGCGCGTCGCCGCTCCACAGCTCGCGCACCGTGATGCCGGCGCAGCCGACCGGCGCGTCGTCGTCGCGCAGCAGGAACGCCTCGGCGCGGTGCAGGCCATCGGCGTACTGCCAGCGCAGCTTGGCGCGCGGATCGCCGGCGACGTGCAGGTTGTCGGTCCAGATCCGGACCAGCGCGTCGCCGCCGACCGCGGGATCGGTGAGCACCGCGCGATAGGTCATCCCGGGACTCGCTCGTGGGCCAGCACCATCGCGGCGAGGATACCGCGGAAGCGCGATTACAGATCGACCAGCACGCCCGGGTTCAGGATGCCGGCGGGATCGAGCGTACGCTTGACCGCGCGCAGCGCCTCGGCGAACAGCGCCGGGCGCTCGCGATCGTACCAGGGGCGGTGGACCTTCCCGACGGCGTGGTGGTGGGTGATCGTGCCGCCCGCGGCGGCGAGCGCCTCGGAGGCCGCGGCCTTGATGACCCGCCACTGCGCGAGCTCGGCGCCCGGGCGCGCGCGCCCGAGGAACGTGTAGTAAGGCGCGGGCCCGTCGGGATAGACGTGCGTGAACCGGCACGACACCACGCCGCCGCCGCACTCGTCCTGGAGGGCGCGCTCGACCGCGGTGGTCACCGCCGCGTGCAGCGCCGGGAACCGATCCCAGGTGCACGCGGTCTCGAAGGTGTCGGCCAGCACGCCGATGGACACCAGCGCGCTCTGCAGGTACGGCGCGTCGAAGAACGCCTGGCGCCAGGAGCCCGCGAGCCCGCCCCGCCCGGCCGCGACCTCGGCGGCCTGCTCGTCGGTCTCGATCGGCCCGGTCGCGACCGTGCCGCGGTGATCCTTCGCGAGCTCGATGGCGCGCGCGAGCCACGGCCCGAGCGAATGATCCGCGGACTCGAACCCGAGCAGGAGCACGTGGGTGCCGTCCATCGACACGCGGTGGAGCAGCGCCTCCTTCATGTCGAGGAGGCGACAGTTGGTGGGGAACAGGCCCGACTGCGCGATCGCCCGCGCGGCCAGCACCGCGTCGTCCCACGCGGTGAACTTGATCGACGCGGTGGCGCGCCAGCGCGGGCGCGGGTGGACGCGCATCCACGCCTCGGTGATCACGCCGAGCGTGCCCTCGCTGCCGAGGAACAGCCGCTCCGGCTGCGGCCCGGCGCCCGAGGCCGGCAGGCGGCGGGTCTCGATCAGGCCGCGCGGCGTGATCACGCGCATCGCCTCGCAGAGATCGTCGATGTGCGTGTAGACGGTCGCGAAGTGGCCGCCGGCGCGGGTCGCGAGCCAGCCGCCCAGGGTCGAGTGCGCGTACGACTGCGGAAAGTGGCGCAGCGTGAAGCCGTGCACCGCGAGCTGCTCGTCGAGCGCGGGCCCGAGCGCGCCCGCGGCGATGCGCGCGGCGCGCGACACCGGATCGACCTCGAGCACGCGATCCATGCGCGTGAGATCGATCGTGACGCGCGGGCGATCGCCGCCGTGCTCGACCCCGCCGACGACGCTGGTGCCACCGCCGAACGGCACCGCGGCGGCGCCGGTGGTGGCGGCCCAGTCGAGGACCTGCGCGACCTCGGCCTCGGAGGTCGGGTACGCGATCCAGTCGGGCGCGGCCGCGAAGTCGCCGGCGAACCCGCGGATGAGATCGGGGTAGCCCTTGCCGTAGGTGTGACCGGCGCGGGCGCGCGGCGACGCGTCGGAGATCGCCCCGAGCGCCGCCGGCGGCGCCGATCGCGCCTCGGGTAGCACCAGGGTCGCGCCGGGGTCGTCGTGCGCCGGCAGCGGCCCGGGCACCGCCGGTCCGCCGCCGAGCAGCATGCCGGTCAGCTGCGCGAGCTGCTGGCGGTTGCGCAGATCGGGGAACCTGTCGACGGTGCCCCACGCCCAGATGCTTCGCTCACCCATCGCGCCCCGAGTCGTACCACGGCGCGTCTTGCCGCCGGCGGCGGGCCGCGGCAACGTCCCCACCCATGGAAGACTTGATCAACAACATGGTTGCGAAGGTGGGCATCGACAAGGCGACGGCCGAGAAGGTCATCGACTTCCTCAAGGAGCACGCCTCCGACGTCACGAAGTTCATCGCCGAGCACGGCATCCTGGACAAGCTCCCGGGCGGCCTGGGCGACACGCTCGGCAAGCTCCTGTAGCTCCCGCGCGCGATCGCCGCGCCATTGCCCCGCGGCCCGCGACCACTGCGGTATTGTCCGCGCATGGCCGCTGCCACTCCGACCCTCGCCTCGCTCCTCGCTGAAAGCGGGCTCGCCGACAAGGCCGAGTCGATCGACGACACCATGTACCGGCTCCAGTGGGGCTCGGCGTTCGTGATCGTCGGCACCTCGGGCCAGGCCCTGGTCGCGATCGCCCCGATGTTCCGCAACCTGCCCGCCGGCAAGGAGCTCGCGTTCTACCGCAAGCTCCTCGAGCACAACGCGTACATGGGCGGCATGGCGTCGTTCGCGATCCAGCCCGACGGCTGGGTCGTGCTGCACGCCGGGCGCCCGATCAAGGGCATCGACGCCGCCGAGTTCGCGGTGCTGGTCTCGGGCGTCGGCCGCTTCGCCGATCAGTTCGACGACGCGCTGATCGCCGAGTTCTGGGCCGGCGACGCCTCGGCGGCCGGCGCGACGATCGCCGAGTAGCGCGATGCGCTGCCCGATCTGCGACAAGCCGACCGCGCAGTACGCCGCGCGCTGCGACGCGTGCGGCGCGGATCTCATGGATCCCGACGTGCGCGCGCTGGCCGGCCTGGCCGCGCCGGCGCCCGCGGGCAGCGAACGCGCCGCGCAGGAGGCCGCCGCCCACGGCGGCACCGCCAGCCTCGCGCGGGATCGCTACTTCGGCGTCAGCGCGGCGGGCCTCGCGAGCGGCCAGCACCTGGCGTGGCTGGCGTGGATCGGCGGGCTCGCGCTCGCGGCCACCTTCCTCGCGCCGCTCGATCCCGACTTCCGCGGGCTGCGCGCGCCGTGGAACCTGCTCGACGAGGGCCGCACGGTCGCGCTGATCGTGCCGCTGCTCTTCGGCGCGATCGGCCTCGAGATCGCGGTGCTGTCGAGGAAGGTCCCGGTGGTCGCGCGCGCCGGCGTGCTGGTCGGCGGCGGCCTGCTCGCGATCGCGCTCGGCCAGCGCGGCATCGCCGAGGGCGCGGGCATGCCCGAGACCGGGCTGCTCCTGCCGTGGCTGGGCGCGGCGGTCGCCGGCACAGGCATCGTCGCGCGGCTCCTGCGCCCGCTCGATCGCCACGCGCGCTGGGTCATCCTCGCCGGCGCCGCGCTGTTCGCGGTCGGCATGCTCGTGCCGATCGCGTCGACCAACGCGCCGTTCGAGTGCGCGTGGTTCCAGAACGCCTGGCGCGGCGCCGCCCCGTCGCGCAGCGTCGCGGCGATGACGCTCGATCTGATGGATCACGCGACCATCGAGCTGCAACTGGTCATGCTGCTGCAGCTCGCGCCGTTCGCGCTGCTCCCGCTGGCGTTCGCGCTGGCGTGGAAGGCGCCGACCGGCGCGTGGGATCGCCCCGCGACGGCGCTGCGCCCGGTCGGCTGGGTGATCGTGCTGTTCGCGGTGCTCGCGATCGCGATGCTCGCGTTCGGCGCGACCAGCTACACCGGCTTCGGCGGCGGCTTCGAGTGGGACCGCCGCATCGTCGACAGCGACACGCTCGGCCGCGCGCTGATCGCCGGCCGGCTGCGCCTGGCGCTGCTCGCCTTCGGCGGCCTGACCTGGTTCGTCGGCGGCGCGACCGCGCTGTTCCTGCGGTTCGCGCCCGCGCCGAAGGCGTAGGCGCCCCGACTAGCGCGACGGCGCGATCAGCGCGAGCAGCTCGTCCGGCGTCCACGGCTTGCGCAGGAACACCGTGCACGGATCGCCGGCGATCCGGTGCGCGATGTCGATCTCGGAGTAGCCGCTGCTCAGCACGACCCGGACGTCGGGGCGGATCCGGCGGATCGCCTCGAGGGCCTGGGCGCCCGACAGGTTGGGCATGCTCAGATCGAGCAGGACCGCGTCGATCCCGGCGGCGCGCTCGGTGAACACCTGGACCGCGTCGAGCCCGTCGACCGCGGTGAGCACCGCGTAGCCCTCGAGCTCGAGCACCTGGCGGGCGATCGATCGGATCGCCGCCTCGTCGTCGGCGACCAGCACGGTCCCGGCGATCACCGCGGCCGGGCGCGGCTCGGGCGGCGCGATCGCGGCGGCCTCATCGGCGAGCGCGCGCGGCAAGAGGACCTGGAACGTGGCGCCCTGCCCCGGCGCGCTGACCACCGCGATCGTCCCGTGGTGGCCGCGCAGGATGCCGAGCAGGGCGGCGAGGCCGAGGCCGCGCCCCGAGGCCTTGGTCGTGAAGAACGGATCGAAGATCCGGGCGAGGGTCGCCGGCGTCATGCCGACGCCCGTGTCGCTGACCTCGAGGCACACGTAGCGCCCCGGCGCGACGCCGTCCCCGAGATACGTCGTCCGCAGGAACGCGCGATCGACGTCGACGACGTGGGTCCGCACGGTGATGACGCCGGCCTCGTCGCCGAGCGCATCGCTCGCGTTGGTGATCAGGTTCATGATCACCTGCCGCAGCTGCGTGCCGTCGCCCTCGATGCCGGGCAGCGCGCGATCGAGCTCGAGGCGGAGCACCGCCTTCTTCGAGATCGCCGCGCGCAGGAGCGCCGCCATCTCCTCGACGACCGCGTTGAGCGCGATCCGCTCGACCACGAAGCGGCCCTTGCCGGAGTACGCGAGGAGCTGGCGCGTGAGGTCGGCCGCGCGCAGCGCCGCGATCTCGATGTCGCGCAGCGCCTCGAGCGCGGGCGCGCCCGCCGGCAGCCGGCGCATCGCGAGCCCCGCGTTGCCGAGCACGCCCACGAGCAGGTTGTTGAAGTCGTGCGCGATGCCGCCGGCGAGCACGCCGAGGCTCTCGAGCTTCTGGCCGTGCAGGACCTTGTCCTCGAGCTCGCGCTGCTGGGTCAGATCGGCGACCAGCGCGAGCGCGCCCACCGTGATCCCGGCGTCATCGACGAGCGGGCTCGCCGCCATCGTCGTCCAGACGTCGCGACCGTCGCGGTGGCGCAGCCGGAACTCGTGGCGCTCGGCGACGCCGCGCTCGCGCCGCGCCATGTTCGCGCGCGCGGTCACCTCGGCGCGCGCGTCCATGAAGTCCCAGAGCGGGCGCCCGAGCATCTCGGCCGGGGTGTAGCCCAGCATCGCCGCCATCTGCTCGTTGACCAGCGTCGTGCGCGCCTCGAGGTCGATCGTCCACACGCCCTCCTGGCAGCAGTTCACGATCTGCCGGTAGCGCGCCTCGCTGCCCGCGATCGCCCGCTCGAACGCGTCGCGCTCGAGCTCGGTCGCGACCCGGTCGGCGAGCAGCTCGAGCACGGGCTCGATCGCGGGGTCGGGCAGCCGGGCGCGCACGTCGAGCGCGACCACCAGCCCGACGGTGCGGCCCTGGCGATCGCGCACCGGCGCGCCCCAGTAGCTCTCGACGCCCAGCTCGGCCAGCATGTGATCGGCCGGGAAGCGCTGCTGCACGCCCGCCGGGTAGTGGCACACGCCGCCGCCGAAGACGCCCTCGCACGGCGTGCCCTCGAGCCCGTAGGTGACCGGCGGCGCGAAGCCGTGGCCATCCCAGAGCGCGAGGACCTTGACCGTGCGCGTGGCAAGGTCGAGCGCGCCGACCAGCGCGTAGCGCACGTCGAGCAGCTCGGCCACGCTGCGCGCGAAGCCCCGGAAGAACTCCGTGCCCGAGGTCGAGGACGTCGCGCTGATCAGGCGCCGGACCGACTCGGCAAACCGCTCCATGCTCATCGCGCGTGACCTCCGGGATCGTCCGCCACCGCCACCCACCGGACGCCCGCCAGCGCGGCGAGCAGACCACGACCCGCCGCGCCCGTCGACTCGCCGCTGCTTACAGCCGGACCGACCCGAACCGGGTCAGCTCCGAGAACGCGTCGAAGCGCTCCTGGATCGCCGCGGTGGTCAGGCCGCGGAGGCCATCGACCGAGAACTTCTCGACCGCGAACGACGCCATCACGCTGCCGGTGATCATCGCGGTGCGGATCGTGTCGGGGGCGAGATCGCCGGCGTACGCGAGGTAGCCCATGAAGCCGCCCGCGAACGAGTCGCCGGCGCCGGTCGGATCGCGCACGTCGGACAGCGGCAGCGCCGGCACGCCGAACACGCCCTCGCCGGTGAACAGCAGCGCGCCGGCGTCGCCGCGCTTGATGACGACCGACGACGGGCCCATCGTGAGGATGCGCGCGGCCGCCTTGCGCAGGTTGTGCTCCTCGGCGAGCTGGCGGGCCTCCTCGTCGTTGACGAGCAGCGTGTTGACCCGCGCGAGCGTGCGCAGCAGCTCGGCGCGCTTGCCGCCGATCCAGAAGTTCATCGTGTCGGCGGCGACCAGGAGCGGGCCGTGGGTCTGCTCGAGGACGTCGAGCTGCAGCACGGGATCGATGTTGCCGAGGAACACCAGCGAGGCCTCGCGGTGGCGCGGCGCGACCTTGGGCTGGAACGACGCGAACACGCCGAGGCGGGTGTCGAGGGTCTCGCGGCTCGAGAGATCGTCGGAGTAGCGGCCGACCCAGTGGAAGGTCTCACCGGGCGCGTGCTCGACGCCCGTGACGTCGACGCCGACCGCCGACAGATCGTCGAGGTGCTGCTTCGGGAAGTCGTCGCCGACCACGCCGACCACCGCGACGTCGCGGGTGAAGTACGCGGCGGCGCGCGCGATGAAGGAGGCCGAGCCGCCCAGCAGATCGCGGTGGAGGCCGAAAGGTCCGTCGATGTCGTCGAGTGCGACCGAACCGACCACGAGGAGCGAGCGATGGGTGCTCTTGGCGTGCATAAGGCTCCGACCTGGTACCATTCATCCCTCGTGGCGATCAATGCGCCTCCGGACCTGGAGATCGAAGCCCTGGCGACCGCCGGCCGGCACGCCGAGGCGGCCGCCCTGGCCCTCGAGCGCGGGCTGCCGGCCCGCGCGGCCGCGCTGTACGAGGCGATCTGGGAGTTCGGGCCGGCCACGAAGGCCGCCCGCCAGGCCGGGGATCGGCCGCTGGCCCTGCGCCTGGCCGCGGCCGCCCGCGACGACGCCGCGATCGCCGAGCTGACCGCCGAGCTGGGCGCCACCGACGACGGCACCCGCACCGCCCTCGACGTGCTGGCCAAGGCCCGGCGCCACGCCGAGGCGGCGGCGCTGGCCGAGAGGCTGGGCGAGGTCGACCGCGCGATCGATCACTACGAGCGCGCCCACCGCTACCTCGATGCCGGGCGGCTCCACGAGACGGCCGGGCGCGATCGCGAGGCCGGCCGGCTGTACGAGCGCGTGCTCGATCTCGGCAACGGCAGCGAGCGCGCCGCGGCGCTGGTCCGCCTCGGCCGGCTGCTCGCGCGCCGCGGCGACTACGACGCCGCGACCCGGTTCCTGCAGGACGCCGCGAAGGAGCCCGAGACCCGGGTCGCGGCGCTGGGCGATCTGGCCTACGCGCTCGCCGCCCTCGGCCTGCGCGACGCCGCGCGCGACGTGCTCGCCGAGCTGCGCCGCACCGGCGCCGACGTCGCGCCCGATCTCGATCAGCACCTGCGGGCCTGGCGCGAGGCCGCGCCCGCGCCGTCGGCGGTCACCAACCTGGTCGGCGGCCGCTACCGCCTCGGGCGGCTGCTCGGCGCCGGCGGCGCGGGCCGCGTGTTCTATGCCGACGACGAGGTCACCGGGCGGCCGGTCGCGATCAAGATGCTGCACACCCGCATCGGCGTGGCCTACGAGCGCTTCGCGCGCGAGGCCAAGATCGCCAGCTCGCTGCGCCACCCCGCGCTGGTCGAGGTCTACGACGTCTCGATCGAGCAGGGCTACCTGGTGATGGAGTACCTGGCCGGCGGCTCGCTCGCGCAGCGCCTGGCCGCGGGCGATCGGCTCGGCGGCGCGCAGGTCCGGCGGCTCGCGCTCGAGCTGGTCGCGGGCCTCGAGGCCGCGCACCACCGCGGCATCGTCCACCGCGACGTGAAGCCGGCCAACGTCTTCTTCGATCAGCGCGGCGCGGCGCGGCTCGGCGACTTCGGCGTCGCCCACCTCATCGACCTCGGCCAGACCCAGACCGGCGGGCTCATCGGCACGCTCGCGTACATGGCGCCCGAGCAGATCACCGGCGCGCCGATCACGATCGCGGCCGATCTCTACGCGCTCGGCGTGACGCTATTCGAGGCGCTGACCGGGCGCCTGCCGTTCCTCGGCCCCGACTTCGTCGCCGAGCACCTCGGCGTCGCCCCGCCCCGCCCGACCGAGGTCGCGCCCGAGGTCGCCGCCGCCTGGGACGCGGTGATCGGCCGGCTCCTGCGCAAGGCGCCCAGCGATCGCCACGCCTCGCTGGGCGAGCTGCGCCGCGAGCTCGAGCACCTCGATCTCGGCACCCGCGCCGGCCCGACGGTGCAGCTGCCGCGCGCGCGCCGCACGACCGCGCCGCACTCGATCGCCGCGCTGGCCGCGGATCAGCCGCCCGCCGAGCGCGCGCCGCGCTACCAGTTCGAGACGCCGCTCGGCGAGACCGCGCTGTCGACGCTGGCGCGCGCGGTCGACACGGTGCTCGATCGCTCGGTGGTGATCGAGCGGTTCGCGGCCGGCGATCCCGCCGAGCGCGCGCTGACCCGGGTGCGCGCGATGGCGCGGGCCCAGACGCCGTTCGTGCAGCGCGCGCTCGCGCTCGATCGCGTGACCCGCACGGTCGTGTTCGAGGCGCCGGCCGGCGCGCCCGCCGAGCGGCTGCCGCGCGCGCTCGCGCCCGCCGAGCTGGTGCGGCTGCTCAAGCGCCTCGCGCGCGCGACCGCGGCGCTGCACGAGGTCGGCGCGGTCCACGGCGCGATCGGCGCGAGCCACGTCGTGATCGACGACGCACAGATCCCCACGGTCATGGTCGCGGGCTCGATCGCCGCCGACGACGCCACGCCCGCCGACGACGCCGCCGCGGTGGTCGCGCTGATCGCGAACCTCATCGGCGCGCCGCCGACGCTGGCGGGCCTGGCCGCGCAGATCGCGCCGGGCGCGGCGGTGCCGGCGACCCTGGTCGATGGCGCCGCGCTCTACGCGGTCGCGGATGCGCTCGAGCTGGCGGCGCTGACCACGCCGTAGCTCACCGACCGCGCGACTTCTCCACGCCGCGGAAGAACTCGATCGCGCCGAACACGAAGATGCCTGGCGCGATCAGGTACTCCCCGCCGCCGCGATCGATCGCGATCTTGTAGGTGATCGCGGTCAGCGCCAGGCCGATCGCGCAGAAGAACGCGCCGCCGAGCATGTGCGGCAGCCCGGCCCGGCGCTGGGCACGCCGCCGGTCCTCCAGCTCCACCACGAGCTCCGCCACCACGCGCGCGGCGACGTCGTACGCGAGCCCCTGGCCGACGAGCTCGGCCTCGACCATCTCCGCAGGGACGCCAGCCCGCAGCCGCACCGCGCCGTGGCGATAGTGATCCTGGGTCAATGGCGTCGACGTGGTCATGGAGCCCCCGAGCGGCGGGTCGCCGCGCCCAGAGCAGACGCCCCCCGCGGCGGATGTGACGGATCCATCCGTCCCCGGCGCAGGGCGAGCGCGTCACTGCTTCGCGAGGCCGCGGAAGAACCGCGCGGCGCCGAAGACGATCGGTCCCCACGCCATCACGTAGGTCCCGCCATGCGCGCTGTGCGCGGCGTTGCTGTAGGTCACCGACGTGATCAGGATCCCGATGGCACAGATCAGCGCGCCCGAGCGCATCTCGGCCTGCGCCGCGAGCTGCGCCGCCGTCGGCTGGCGCGCCTCGAGCGGGCGCCGCTCGACGAGCGTCGCCACGACGTGCGCGGCCGCCGCGGGCGCGAGCCCATGCGCGATCATCTCCGCGCGGAGCTGGTCGGGTGGCAGCCCGGCGGCGAGGCGGGTCGCGCCGTGGCTGTAGTACTGCGGGTGGATGGGATCGGGGATGGGCGGCATCGGGTCCACGGCGCGGCTATCGCCGCACGCCCGCGCCGGTTGCGCGGAACCTCACTGGCGCACGAGGCCGCGAAAGAACCGGTAGAGGCCGTAGGCGAGCGGCCCCCAGGCCACCACGTACGGGCCGCTCACGGCGGCCAGCCACGGCGCCGTGATCGCGGCGCCCATCGCGACCGAGAACACCGCCGCGCCCACGAGGATGTCGGCGCGCGCGGCGCGCTGGCTCGGCAGGCGCCCGGCCGCGCGATCGAGGCCGACGCGGTTGACGATGCGGAGCGCG
>JAIOQA010000013.1 GCA_021413675.1 Deltaproteobacteria bacterium
CCTCGACCGCCGCGCCGAGCCTGCGGGTCGTCGTCGTCGACGACTCCGCGAGCACGCGCCGGTGGATCCGGACGGTGCTCGAGCGCGCCGGCATCAGCGTCGTCGCCGAGGCCGGCGATGGCCGCAGCGGCCGCGACCAGATCCTCGCCCACGATCCCGACGTCGTCGTGCTCGATCTCGTGATGCCCGACGTCGACGGGCTGACGCTGCTCCGCGCGATCACCCAGCACGCGCCGCGGCCGGTGGTCGTGCTCTCGGGCCAGACCGAGCCCGGCGGCCCGGGCGAGATGAACGCGCTGCAGGCCGGCGCGACCCACGTGCTGTGCAAGCCCAGGGCGAGCGAGGCCGACGCGCTCGCGCTCGAGCTGGTGCGGCGCGTCCGCCAGGCGGCGCGCGCGAGCGTGCGCTACGACCTCGGCCAGGTCCACGAGGTCGCGGGCCAGGAGGTGCGGTTCGCGCCGCGCCAGCTGATCGCGATCGGCGCGTCGACCGGTGGTCCCGGGGCGCTGCGCGCGGTGCTCGCCGGCATGCCGCGCCACACCCCGCCGATCGTCATCGCGCAGCACACGCCGCCGTCGTCATCGTCGAACCTCGCGGCGCGGCTCGGCGCGGTCACCGGGCACGACGTGCGCGACGCGCAGGCCGGCGAGACCCTCGCGGCCGGCGCGATCCGGGTCGCGCCGCCGGATCGCCACCTGCTCGTCGAGTGGACGCCCGCCGGCTACGTCACCCGCCTCGGCAACGGCGCCGCCGAGCACTTCCAGCGCCCCGCGGTCGACGTGCTGTTCCGCTCGGTCGCGGTCGCCGCCAAGCACCTCGCGATCGGCGTGCTCCTGACCGGCATGGGTGAGGATGGCGCCTCGGGCCTGGCCGCGATGCGCGCGGCCGGCGCGCAGACCATCGCCCAGGACGAGGCGACCTCGGTCGTCTACGGCATGCCGCGCGCGGCGATCGAGCTCGGCGCCGCCAGCACGATCGCCGGCCTCGACCGGATCGCGACGTCGATCGTCCGCGGCCTGCGGCGCCTCGAGGCCGCCTGATGCCGCGCGCGGTCACGCCGCCGTCGCGCTTGATGTTCCACCGCCCCGCCGCGCCGTGTCGCGGTCTTTCCTGGAGGTTTCCATGAGCAAACGCATTCTCGTCGTCGATGACTCTCCCACCGTCCGCCAGCAGGTCTCGGTCGCGCTCTGTCAGGCTGGCTTCGCCGTGGTCGAGGCCGTCGATGGCCTCGACGCCCTCGGCAAGTTCGATGCGACGATCGCGATGGTCGTCTGCGACGTCAACATGCCGCGGATGAACGGCATCGAGATGCTCGAGAAGCTAAAGGCCGACGGCAAAGGGTCGACTACTCCCATCGTGATGCTGACGACGGAGGGCCAGCCCGCCCTCATCGATCGCGCGAAGAAGGCCGGCGCCAAGGGGTGGATCGTGAAGCCCTTCAAGCCCGATCAGCTCATCGCCGCCGTCAAGAAGCTCACGAGCTGAGCCGCCCCATGCCCATGCCCGATCGGATCTTCGACACCTTCGCGTCCGTGCGGCGTCGCGTCCGCGACGCCATCTCGTCGGTCAACCGGACCACGGAGTCCGAGACGATCGCCGTGGGGACGCGGCTCCAGCGGATCGTCGCGCTGGGCAGCGAGCACATCGCCCGCCTGAAGAGTGTCCTGGGGGCGTCGCTCGGGCACGACGACGAGGGCCTGGTCGCCTCGATCCAGCGGCAGAGCCGCCGGATCCAGGACCACCTGCAGGAGATGACCCGACGCCTGCAGGACCACCGGACCCAGGTCGGCGCGGCCGCGAGCCGCGTCACCGACATCACCGAGACCGCGCGCCAGATCGCGACGCTCAACTCCGAGGCGCGGATCCTCGCGCTCAACGCGCGCATCGAGGCCGCGCGGGCGGGCGAGCACGGCCGCGGCTTCGCGGTGCTGGCCGGCGAGATGAACCGGCTGTCGCAGGCGATCGCCCAGGCCAGCGTGCGGATCCAGGGGCTCGGCACCGAGCTCAACGTCGCGCTGCCGAGGCTGCGCAACGAGAGCGAGGCGCTCGAGGCGATGACCAGCACGTTCGGCGTCGCGGCCCGGGAGGACATCGACGGGCTCGAGCAGCAGGTCCACGTCCTCCAGGACGAGGTCCACGCGGCGGTCCGCGAGAGCGATCGCGTGCTGGTCGGGATCCTCGACGACTCGCACCAGGCGCTGTCCCATCTGCAGTTCCAGGACGTGTGCGCCCAGACCTTGCGGGTCACCGATGGCTGGCTGGCCGAGGGCGCGCGCGCGATGGCCGCCGAGCTCGGCCGCTCGGTCGACATCGAGCCCGCCGAGTACACCACGATCGGCGACGGTGATCGCACGAGCGTCACCCACGCGGATTCGCCGCCCGCCGGCGAAGTCAACCTGTTCTAGCGCCGGCCGCGCTCGTGCCGCCGGTGCGCCCTTGCGAAGGGAATCTCTCATGCGTCTCGGCATCAGCGCGCGCCTCACGCTCGGCGCCACCCTGCTCGTCCTCGCCATCGTGGCGGGGCTGGCGTACCTCCGCATCGACGCCACCCGCGCGCTGCACCGCCGGGTCGCCGCCGAGAAGGCGCAGCAGTACCGCGCGCAGCTGGATGCCCGCGGCGCGACCACCACGCAGGTGTTCGCCCAGGCGCTCCGGCCGCTCTTGATCGGCAACCAGGACGAGGAGATCGCCGCGCTGGTCGCGCTGACCGTCGCGCAGGATCCCTCGCTCGCGGTGATCGACGTCCTCGGCCGCGACAAGTCGGTGATCGTGCACTGCGCGATCACGCGCGGTCATCCCGGCGCCTGCGCGCCGTCGACCTACGCCGCCCACGCGCCGATGCGCGAGGCGTCGTGGCCGCTGCTCGAACAGACCTGGCGGTCGCGCGCCGCCGATCCGCACGGCGCGCTGCTGGTCAGCCTCGACCAGGCCGAGCTCGCGCTGTTCGCCGCGCCGGTGTTCCTCGATCATGGCTCGCCAGCGGCCGCGGTCGCCGACGATCCCGGCGAGCAACGCCTCGGGTACCTCGTGTTCGGCTACGACCTCGCGCCGCTGGCCCAGCTCGCCGCCGAGGGCGAGGCCGCCGCGGCGGCCGAGACCAGCGACGCGGTCATCGCCGCGATCACCGCCGGCGCCGTGTTCGGCGCGATCGGCCTGGTGCTCGCGATCCTGTTCGGCGTGGGCATGGCGCGGCCGATCCGCCGGCTCGCGAGCGCCGCCCAGCAGCTCGCGCGCGGCGACTGGAACGCCCGCGTCGATGTCCGGCGGTCGGACGAGCTGGGTCAGCTCGCGGCGTCGTTCCGCGACATGGCCGAGGCGGTCCGCGCCCGCGACGAACAGCTGCGCGCGCACGCCGAGCAGCTCGAGGCGACCGTCGCCGAGCGCACGCGCCACCTCGCGCTGATCCTCGACTCCACCGGGGACGCGCTGGTGCCGGTCGGGCTCGATGGCGCGATCGCCGGCCAGGTCTCGGCCGCCGCGCGCCTGTGGTTCGGCGCGCCGCGCGAGGGCACGCCGGTCTGGACCTACCTGGCCTGCGGCGACGCCGCGCGCGCGGCCGCGTTCCAGCTCGGCATCCAGCAGATCCTCGAGGACTTCCTGCCGTTCGACGTCGCGATCGATCAGCTGCCGCGGCGCATCGAGCGCGGCGACCGCGTGCTCGAGCTGGGCTTCCGTCAGGTCATCGACGACGGTCGGTTCCAGCAGCTGCTGGTCGTCGTCGCCGACGTGACGCGGCAAGTGGCCGCCGAGCGCGGCGAGGCGCTGGCCCGCGAGCTCCAGGGCATCGTCGCCCAGGCGCTCCGCGATCCGGTCAGCTTCACCCGCTTCGTCGCCGAGACCGAGGGCCTGTTCGCGCAGGTCCGCGCGACCCCCGAGCCGGCGATCCGGCTGCGCGGCCTGCACACGCTGAAGGGCAACAGCGCGATCTACGGCTTCGCGACGGTGTCGGCGCAGCTCCACGCGCTCGAGTCCGCGCTGGTCGAGGACCCGGCGCACCCGCTCGCCGCGGAGCTCGACGCGATCGAGGCGCTCTGGCGCGAGCGCCGGACGCAGATCGCCGCGTACCTGCCGCGCGAGGTCGATGGCGTGTCGCTGTCGCGGGAGGAGCATCGCGATCTGGTCGCGCGCCTCGAGCGCGGCGAGAACCCGCGGGCGCTCGCCGCGATGGTCCGCGGCTGGACCGACGTGCCGGCCGAGCGCCTGCTGAGCCAGCTCGGCGAGCACGCCCGGCAGATCGCCGAGCGCCGCGGCAAGCAGGTCGAGATCGAGGTCGAGGCCGACGGGCTCCGCGTCGACGTCGCGGCCACCTCCGCGTTCTGGGGCAACCTCGTCCACGTCGTCCGCAACGCGGTCGATCATGGCCTCGAGGCCCCGGACGTCCGGCGCGAGCACGGCAAGTCCGCCGTCGGGCACCTGCGGCTGCGCGCGCGGCGCTGCACCGGCGGCATCGAGGTCGCGATCGCCGACGACGGCGGCGGCATCGACTGGGATCGGGTCCGCGATCGCGCGCGGTCGATGGGCGTGCCCGCGACCGGGCCGCGCGAGCTCGAGGCCGCGCTGTTCGCCGATGGCCTGTCGACCGCGGCGTGCGTCGACGAGGTCTCGGGCCGCGGCGTGGGCCTCGCCGCGGTCCGCGCGGCCTGCGAGGCCGGGCGCGGCCACGTCGCCATCCATTCGGTCACCGGGGAGGGCACGACCGTCGAGCTCCGCATCCCCCAGGCCCACGCCTCGTGATTCCCGGCGCCGGCGACGTCCCGTCAAGACCGCCGACGCCGTGCCTCGACCCATGTCCGTATCGCACGTAACCCGCGAGGATCGCAGCCGGCGTCGGCTGGCGCGCCCGTTGCTAAGGATGACTCCCCATGAGCAAACGCATCCTGATCGTCGATGACTCTCCCACGGTTCGCCAGCAGGTCTCGGCCACTCTCTGTCAGGCCGGCTACCAGGTCCTCGAGGCCATCGAGGGCCTCGACGCCATCGGCAAGGTCGACGCGTCGATCTCGATGGTCGTCTGCGACGTCAACATGCCGCGCATGAACGGCATCGAGATGATCGAGCGCCTCAAGTCGGACGGGAAGGGCGTCGGGATCCCGATCGTGATGCTGACCACCGAAGGCCAGCCGGCGCTCATCGATCGCGCGAAGAAGGCCGGCGCGAAGGGCTGGATCGTGAAGCCCTTCAAGCCCGACCTGCTGCTCGCCGCGGTCAAGAAGCTGACGGCGTGATGATGCTCGAGCCTCACCGCGCGTGGTCGCTGCGCGCGCGGCATCCAGGAACTTCCCTCTCCGAAACTCTCCAGCCGAGGAGCGTCCGTGTCCACGTTCGATGAACGCGTCTCTCAGATCGTCGCCGTCGCCTGTCGAGGGCTGTTCGAACACTACGACGTGCAGCTCACCGAGCTCAGCGCGCACCTCGGCCTCGCGCCCAACCTCGGCGCGTGCGGGATCATCGGCTACAGCGGCGACGACATGCGCGGCACGCTGCTGCTCGGCGCGTCCAACGGCGCGCTGCAGGTCAGCGACGCCAACGGGCAGCGCGACTGGCTGGCGGAGCTCACCAACCAGCTGCTCGGGCGGATCAAGAACCAGCTCCTGACCTTCGGGATCACGATCTACAGCTCGACCCCGCTGGTGCTGCGCGGCGATCACCTCTCGCCCATGGGCGACAGCCCGCCACCGCACCTGTTCGCGACCGCGAGCGGCGTGATCGCGGTGTGGTTCGACAGCGAGTCGCGCCCCGGGCTCGAGTTCGCGGAGGTGGCCGACGCCAGCGCCACCGTCATGGAAGGCGAAGCGATGATGTTCTGATCGCGTGGGCGCTGCATCCAGCGCGCGTGCGGTCGATGGATCATTCTCATGGAGCTCCGCCCGATCCACCCGGTGAGCCGCCCGCGACGTGCGGACCTGCTGGCGCGCGCGGGGCTCGCGCTGTGGGCGATCGCGTGCGTCGTGGTCGGCGCGTACATGCTCGCGGCGCACCTCTTGACGCTGCCGGCCCCCGCGCCAGGCGACCCCGGGTTCCGCGCGGCGATCGCGTCCCAGCGCCGGCCGTCGCAGCACGGCTGGCTCGTGCTCCACGTCCTGTACCAGGACTGCAAGTGCTCGCGCCGCGTGCTCGACCACCTGCTCGCGACGCCACGCCCCGCCGACGTCGACGAGCGGGTCGTGCTGATCACCGACGACGGCAAGCTCGATCCCGAGGTCGTCGCGGCGGTCCAGGCCGCTGGCCTCGACCTCGACGTCGCCGCGCCCGCGGCGGTCGTCGCGCGCTACCACGTCGAGGTGGCGCCGCTCCTGGTCGTCATCGACCCGGGCGACACCGTGCGCTACGTCGGCGGCTACACCACGCGCAAGCAAGGCGCCGACGATCGCGCCGAGGCGGTGATCGCCGCGACCCGGCGCGGCGAGGTCGTCGATCCGCTGCCGGTGTTCGGCTGTGCGGTCAGCGCCGCGCTCAAGCAGAAGCTCGATCCCCTGGGCGTGCGCTAGCGCCGCCCCGCCGCGATCTCGTCACGAGAGGACCCCCATGCGTACGCTCCTGAACTACCTGCTCCTGCCGCGCGAGATCACGGCGTTCGAGCGTACCTACCTGCGCCGGCTCAACCGCATCGCGCTGGTGTTCTTCTACCTGCACGTCCCGGTGTTCATCGCCGTCGCCTGGCTCGCCGGCAACAGCCCGCTCCAGGCCGCGGTGCTGACGCCGCTGGTGCTGATCGGCCCGACGATCGTCTACTTCCGGTTCGCGAACCCACGCGCGCTCTCGGTCGCGTCGGGCTTCACCGCGATGGTGATGGGCGGCCTGCTCGTGCACTTCGGCGCCGGCCCGATGCAGATCGAGATGCACTTCTACTTCTTCGTGCTGCTCGCGCTGCTCGCGGTGTTCGCCAACCCGATGGCGATCGTCACCGCCGCGGTCACCGTCGCGGTCCACCACCTGGTCGTGTGGATGGTCCTGCCGCGCTCGGTCTTCAACTACGACGCGTCGTTCTGGACGGTCGCGGTCCACGCGCTGTTCGTGGTCATCGAGTCGGTCGCTGCGGTGTTCGTCGCGCGCAGCTTCTTCGACAACGTCATCGGCCTCGAGAAGATCGTCGGTGCGCGCACCACCGAGCTCGCGGCGCGGACCCGCGACATGCGCCTGGTGCTCGACTCGGTCGGCCAGGGCTTCCTGACCGTGGGTCCGGACGGCGCGATGTCGACCGAGCGCTCGGCGATCCTCGCGACCTGGCTCGGGCCGCCCAGCTCCGATGACTTCTTCGCCTACCTCGGCCGCGTCGACGCCGCGTTCGGCGCGGGCATGCGCATGGGCTTCGACGAGGTCTTCGCCGACGTCATGCCGCTCGAGCTGACCCTGGCCCAGCTGCCGGCGCGCCTCGAGGCCAACGGCCGCCACCTGGCGTTCGAGTACAAGCCGATCGGCGCCGGCCCGGTGCCGACCAGCCTGCTGGTCGTGGTCTCGGACATCACCGCCGAGGTCGAGCGCGAGCGCGCCGATCTGGTCCGGCGCGAGCTGCTCGCCGTGTTCGAGCGCTTCGGCAAGGACAAGGCTGGCTTCATCGAGTTCTACGACGAGGCCGACGGCCTCGTGAAGCAGATCGCCGAGGGCGACCTCGAGCTGAGCGCGCTCAAGCGCGTGGTCCACACGCTCAAGGGCAACGCGGCGATCTTCGGCGTCGAGAGCATCGCGGGCTTCTGCCACGTGCTCGAGACCCGCATGACCGAAGACGAGGCCATGCCGACGGCCGAGGAGCGCGGCGAGCTGGTCGCGCTGTGGCGCGCGTTCGCGACCCGGCTCGACACGCTG
Source organism: Deltaproteobacteria bacterium (assembly GCA_021413675.1). Classification (GTDB taxonomy): domain Bacteria; phylum Myxococcota_A; class Polyangia; order Haliangiales; family Haliangiaceae; genus JAIOQA01. The sequence goes on from JAIOQA010000013.1 coordinate 7,804, forward strand.
CTGGGCGCTCGCGACGTCCGCACGATCAACGTCACGGAGGAGGAGCTCGCGCGCGTGGTCGAGGCGCTGCGCGCCGGCGCGCCCGCCCACGACGTGGCCTCGACGATCGCGGCGTGGCGGCTCGAGCTCGTCGACGTGCGGTTCGCGCGCGTCGCCGAGCAGGCCAGCCGGCTGGCGCAGCGCCTGGGCAAGGACATCCAGGTCGAGGTCCACGGCAACGACGTGCGCCTCGACCCGCGGCAGTGGACCGGGCTGTGGTCGGCCTTCGTCCACGCCGTGCGCAACGCGGTCGATCACGGCGTCGAGGATGCCGCCGAGCGCGTCGCCAGCGGCAAGCCCGCGATCGGCCGGGTCGATCTCTCGGCGCGCGTCGACGGCGGCCACCTCCGCTTCGAGATCAAGGACGACGGCCGCGGCGTCGACTGGGAGCGGGTGCGGGCCCGCGCGTCGGCCGCCGGGCTGCCGCACGCGACCAGCCAGGAGCTGGTCGACGCGCTGTTCAGCGACGGCTTCTCGACCAAGGACGGCGTCAGCGATCTGTCCGGTCGCGGCGTCGGGCTGGGCGCGCTGCGCGCCGCCGCCACCGCCGCTGGCGGGCAGGTCACGCTCGTGTCCGAACGCGGCCTCGGCACGCTCCTGCAGCTGAGCTTTCCGAACGCCGCGCGGCGCGAGCTCGAGCAGCGGATCCTCCGCATCAGCCAGCGCATCGCCGTCATGTGAGGCGCTGTCGGGAGATCGCGCGCGTGCCGATCCGCCCGTGTGCGACTCCGCGCTGTCGATGGGTGTCATCGGCATCCGCGTGATCGCGCGCGCGCGACGCGTAGGGTGGTTCCTCGTCGGGGAGACACGACAAGGAGCACGCGCATGAGGATCTCGCTTCGCGGATTGGCGCTCGGGCTTTCACTGGTGGCGTATGGATGCGTGTCCGCGGACACCGATTCCAGCACCGCCGCACTCGGGTTGGTGTCGTCGATCGACGTCGCGCGCGACACCGTCGGCAGTCAGGACGGGGTCGTCGTGCACTGGAGCGTGACGAACGATGGTTCGGTCGCGGTCGCGATCCCGCGCTGGCGCGTGCCGAGCGCGGCGCTCGAGGCCGATCTGTTCGCGGTCACCCTCGACGGCCAGCCCGTCGACTACATCGGCAAGCTCGCCAAGCGCGCGGCGCCGAGCGCGGCGGATCTGGTCGAACTCGCGCCGGGCGCGACGATCGAGGCCGACATCGATCTCGCCGACTACTACCGCATGGCCCCGGTCGGCGACTACGCGATCGCCCACGTCGACGCGGTGCTGCCGGTCTACATCGCCGGCGCGGCGCAGACGGTCGAGCTGCGCTCGAACGTGTCCGACGCCGTGCGCACCGAGGCCGCGACCGAGGTCACGCTGCCCCGGAACGTCGTGACGCCGTCGTACCGGAGCTGCAGCGCGAGCCAGAAGACCAAGATCGCCACCGCGCAGGCGAGCGCGCAGACCTACGCCCTCAACGCGAAGAGCTACCTCACCGCCGGCACCCGCGGCGCGCGCTACACGACCTGGTTCGGGGCGTACACCGCGAGCCGGTACTCCACGGTCGCGTCGCACTACACGAAGATCGCCAACGTCATCCAGAACCTGACGATGACCTTCGACTGCTCGTGCACCGACAGCGGCACGTACGCCTACGTCTATCCGTCGCAGCCGTACGTCGTCTACTTCTGCGGCGCGTTCTGGAGCGCGCCCAACACCGGCACCGACTCGCGCGCCGGCACGATCATCCACGAGACCTCGCACTTCACGGCCGTCGCCGGGACCGACGACTGGGTCTACGGCCAGACGGGCGCCCGGAGCCTCGCGACCTCGAACCCGACCAAGGCGGTCGACAACGCCGACAGCCACGAGTACTTCGCCGAGAACAACCCGGCGCTGAACTGATCGCGGCGCAGGGCGCGCGCTTGCGTCGTCGCCGGCGCGGCGTGATCCTCGGGCCATGATCCGCTTCACGGTCGACGAGGTCACGCCCGCGGTCGATCCGCTCGCCGAGGTCGACACGGCCGCGACGATCACCGCGCTCGCCGGCGGCGCGATCGAGGCCTTCGGCCCGACGGCCTGGCCGCTGTGCGCTGCGTTCCGCACCGAGCCGGTCCAGACCCCCGAGGGCTGGCGCGAGGTCGCGACGCCCTACCACCCGTTCGTCGCCGCGGTCCACGCCGCGTTCGATCAGCACCGCCCGCTCGAGCTCTCGCCGGATGCGATCTGGCTGTGCATCGCGCAGGGCTTCGCGAGCCACGTCAACGCCAACGCCGAGCGGCTGCGCGATCGGATCGTCGCGCACGCCGGCCGGGTGAAGCTCGAGGTGCGGCGCGACGACTTCCGGCTCGGCGCGCCCGACAACCCGTGGCCCGAGGTGTTCACCGCGCTGACCGCCGGCGTGCGCGCGCACGCCGCCGACCTCGCCGACGTGATGACCGCGGCGTTCTCGACCACCACGCCGATCGCGCGCGCGGCGAGCGAGCTCGCGATCCTCGACACGACGCAGGCGTACTTCGCGTTCCGGGTGCTGTCGATGTGCGGTTTCCCGTCGATCGCGCTCACCGGCACGGTCGCCGACTGGGCGCTGATCCTGGCGCGCGCGAAAGCGCTCGCGGCCTACGACTGCGCCCCGTGGATCGCGGCGCTCACGCCGGTGCTCGAGGAGCTGGTCCGGACCGCGCAGGGGCAGGTCGACCAGGCCTTCTGGCGGTCGTTCTACAAGCTGAAGGGCGAGTCGGGTGGTCCGTACGTCAGCGGCTGGATCAACACGCTCCTGCCGTACGTCCTCGACTATCACGGGAACCGCTGCGCGAACCGCGATGCCACGGGCTGGGCGGAGTCGCTCGGCGCGCCCTTCGGTGGCGGCCCGAACGAAGGGTTCCTGCCGTCCGGCTTGTCGCAGGTGCCGTTCCTCTGGATCACGCTGTTCGGCGAGCACAGGATGCGCTTCATCGGCGGCTTTGTCGGCGTCGGCCAGGACCGCGCGACGCTCGCGGTCCGTCCCGAGATCGGCTGGGCGGTCGGCCGCGCGCTCGACGCGACCTGACCCTGCGACCGCCAGGCGCGGGCTACGGCGCAGCCGGCGGATCCGACGACGTGTGATCGTGCACGATCTGCCAGCCCGCGGCGCGGCGCTCGAGGATCACCGAGAACACCCCCGCGCCGGCCTGCGGCGTCTCGGTGAGCCGCCATCGTCCGAGGACGATCGCGCCGTCGGCGCCGACCGGCTGGACCCGCAGCAGCTCGAACGCGAGGTGCCCCATCGTCTCGGGGGCGCCGCCGTAGCGCTTCTGGTAGGCGGCCAGGGTCTCGGCCCAGCCGGTGCGGATCTTCCCGCCCGAGGTGAACACCAGATCGGGCGTGTGGGCATAGCCCGCCATGTAGGCGGTGAGGTCGCCGTGATTCCAGGCCACCGCCTGCGCCGCGAGCACGCCCTCGACGGCGCGGCGATCGGTCGCAGTGAATGACCGGGTCGCCGCGCACCCTCCCAGGATCGTCAGCAAGGCTCCGATGGTCAGGTGCCGCAGCATTGGCGCTGAACCTACCGCGTGCTGCGCGGCTGCACGCAACATCGGCAGGGTCTTCCGCACCCTACGCAAGCGTTGCGCGCCTGGTGCGGCGTGGCGCCTGTGGAGGTGGGCACGGCGGTTGCTGTGTTGGGCCGCGACATGAGTCAGACCGAAACCATTCGCTACGACGATGCCGTCGTACGCAAGTTCGTCGTCGCGTGCCTCGTCTGGGGTGCGGTCGGCATGCTGGTCGGCTTGTGGATCGCGCTGGAGCTCGCGGTCCCCTCGCTCAACCACATCGGAAAGTACTTCACGTTCGGTCGACTAAGACCACTGCATACCAACGCGGTGATCTTCGCGTTCGCCGGTAACGCGGTGTTCGCCGCGGTCTACTACTCGTCGCAGCGCCTGCTCAAGACCCGGATGTTCTCGGACAAGCTGTCCGCGATCCACTTCTGGGGCTGGCAGGCCATCATCGTCTGTGCCGCGATCACGCTGCCGCTCGGCATCACCCAGGGCAAGGAGTACGCCGAGCTGGAGTGGCCGATCGACATCCTGATCGCCGTCATCTGGGTGACCTTCGCCCTGAACATGTTCGGCACGCTCAAGGTTCGCCGCGAGCGCCACATCTACGTCGCGATCTGGTTCTACCTGTCGACCATCGTCGCGATCACGATCCTCCACATCTTCAACAACCTCGTCATCCCGGCCGGGCTGTTCAAGAGCTACTCGATCTACGGCGGCGTCCAGGACGCCTTCATGCAGTGGTGGTACGGGCACAACGCGGTCGGCTTCTTCCTGACCACGCCGTTCCTCGGCCTCATGTACTACTTCCTGCCCAAGGCGGCGGGTCGCCCGGTCTACTCGTACCGGCTCTCGATCCTCCACTTCTGGAGCCTGGTCTTCATCTACATCTGGGCCGGTCCGCACCACCTGCACTACACGGCGCTGCCGGCGTGGGCCTCGACGCTCGGCATGGTGTTCTCGGTGATGCTGTGGATGACGTCGTGGGGCGGCATGTTCAACGGCCTGCTGACCCTGCGCGGCGCGTGGGGCAAGGTCGACAGCGAGCCGGTGCTCAAGTTCTTCGTCGTCGGCCTGACCTTCTACGGCATGTCGACGTTCGAAGGCCCGCTGATGTCGATCAAGAGCGTCAACGCGCTCTCGCACTACACCAACTGGACCATCGCCCACGTCCACGCCGGCGCGCTCGGCTGGGTCGGCTTCATGACCTTCGGCATGATCTACTGGATGTGGCCGCGGCTGTGGCAGACCGAGCTCTTCTCGAAGAAGCTCGCGAACCTCCACTTCTGGGTCGGCACGATCGGCATCCTCCTCTACGTCATCTCGATGTGGACCGCCGGCCTGACCGAGGGTCTGGTCTGGCGCGCGATCGACACCAGCGGCAAGCTCCAGTACGACTTCCTCGACGGCACCCGCCAGATCAACTGGATGAACTGGGTGCGCGCGCTGGGCGGCGCGGTCTTCATCGTGGGCCTCCTGATCATGGCCTACAACTTGTTCAAGACCTGGCAGACCCGCCCGGCGGAGTTCGCCGAGATCGAGGTCGAGGTCCCGCTGCGCAGCGAGATGGCGCCGGTCAACCCGGAGCCGGGCGCGCACCCCAAGCCGTGGCACCGCCGCTGGGAGGGCCTGCCCGCGCTGTTCACGATCCTCATCGCCGTCGCGATGATCGTCGCGTCGCTCTTCGAGATCGTCCCGACCTTCCTGCTCAAGTCGAACGTGCCGACGATGGCGACCGTCAAGCCGTACACGCCGCTCGAGCTCTACGGCCGCGACATCTACGTGCGCGAGGGTTGCTACAACTGCCACTCGCAGATGATCCGGCCGTTCGTCGACGAGGTTGCCCGCTACGGCAACTACTCGCGGCCCGGTGAGTTCGTCTACGACCACCCGTTCCAGTGGGGCAGCCGCCGCCTCGGGCCGGACCTCGCGCGCGAGGGCCTCGCCGCGCCCATCCACGAGAAGCGCACGGCGCTGTGGCACGCCAACCACCTGATGGATCCGCCGTCGACCTCGCCCGGCTCGATCATGCCGTCGTACCCGAGCATGTTCTCTGACACGATCGACTTCGACGTCATCGACGCGCACATCGGCGCGATGGTCACGCTCGGCGTGCCCTACGACCAGCAGGCCCGCGACCACGGCCCCGACATGGCGCGCGCCCAGGCCAAGGACATCGCCGATCAGATCGCCGCGCTCGGCGGCCAGAAGGACCTCGCCGACAAGGAGGTCGTGGCGCTCATCGCCTACCTGACCCGCCTCGGCGTGGATGGTGATGCCGGTATCAAGGCCGCGGCGTCGACGACCGCGTCGGCCGCCCCCGCGGGAGGAAACTGAGATGTCGATCGGAGATCTGGTCTCGAAGTTGACGCCCTCGGACGGCGCCCAGGTCGGGGTCGTGCTGTTCGCGGGTGTGTTTGTTGCTCTTGTCATCCGGCTGTGGAGCCGCGGGCAGCGCGAGGCGATCGCCACCAGCGCCAACCTGCCCCTTGCCGATGACGATCTGCCAGGAGGTCACTCGTGACGAATCCGTCCGGCCGCCGCGAGGCGCCGCTCTTCCACCACGTCTATGACGGCGACATCCAGGAGCTGGACAACCCGGTCCCGAACTGGCTGACCGCGATCTTCGTCGGCTGCATCGTGTTCGCCGCGGTCTACGCCGTCTATTACGAGTTCGCGGGACAGGGCACGACCATCCAGCAGGACTTCGACGTCGCCTGGGCCGCGCACCAGAAGGTCCGCGAGGCCGCCAAGGCCAACGAGACCGTGGTCGCGACCGAGGAGATGCTGCGCGACGGCGCGGCGCAGGCGGCGCAGGTCGCGCACGGCAAGGAGATCTTCCTGGTCCGCTGCGTCGGCTGCCACACCGACAACGGCCGTGGCCTGGTCGGCCCCAACCTCACCGACAACTACCAGATCCACGGCACGACCCGCCTCGACATCTACAACACGGTCAACGGCGGCGTGCTCGACAAGGGCATGGCGGCGTGGGGCGAGCAGCTGCCGCCCGAGGATGTCATCGCCGTCGCGACCTTCGTGACGACC
>JAIOQA010000414.1 GCA_021413675.1 Deltaproteobacteria bacterium
GACCAGACCAACGGCGCGTTGACCCAGACCGGCAACCCGCTCGACGTCGCGATCGACGGCGACGGCTACCTCGCGGTCGACACGCCGCGCGGCACCCGCTACACCCGCGACGGCGCGCTGCAGCTCGGCCCCGACGGCCACCTGGTCACCGCCGGCGGCCTCACGGTCCGCGGCGAGGGCGGCCCGATCGTGATCCCGCCCGGCACCGCGCAGATCGCGGTCGAGCCCGACGGCACGGTCCACGCGGACGAGGCCGTCGTCGGCAAGCTCGAGCTGGTCCACCTCGATCCGAAGACCGAGACCCGCGACGGCGATCAGCTGGTCGCGTCGCGCACCGGGCCGATCGCGGGCCCGCCGCCGCGCCTGGTCTCGGGCGTGCTCGAGGGCTCGAACGTCAACGTCGTGCGCGGCGTCGTCGACCTGGTGAAGGTCTCGCGCTCGTACGAGTCGCTGCTCAAGATCATCCAGGGCTATCACGACATCGAGAGCCGCGCGGCTCGCGAAATCGGCGGCAAGTAGCTCGCGTCTCGGCTCGCTCCCCTTCCCACTCACTCCTCCAGGAGATCCACATGCTCCGCGCTCTCGCCACCGCCGCTACCGGCATGGAAGCCCAGCAGACCAAGCTCGACGTCACCGCGCACAACATCGCGAACGTCTCGACCGCCGGGTACAAGAAGAGCCGCGCCGAGTTCGCGGACCTCATGTACCAGACGATGCGCCCGGCCGGCGCGCCAACCGGCGGCGGCGCCGGCGCGCCCTCGGGCGTCGACGTCGGCCTCGGCGTGCGCATCACCGCCACGCCGCGCACGTTCACCGAGGGCGAGCTCAACCAGACCGGCGGCGCGCTCGACATCGCGATCCAGGGCAAGGGCTTCTACCCGATCACGATGCCCGACGGCTCGACCGCCTACACCCGCAACGGCGCGTTCCAGCTGTCGTCCGAGGGCAAGATCGTGAACGCCGAGGGCTACGCCATCGCCGGCGACCTGACCGTCCCGCCCGAGGCGCAGTCGATCAACGTCGCGTCCGACGGCACCGTCACCGCGACCGTGCCCGGCGACCCCGCGCCGGTCGAGGTCGGCCAGATCCAGCTCGCGTCGTTCGCCAACCCCGGCGGCCTGATGCCGCTCGGCGACACGCTGTTCAAGGAGACCTCGGCCTCGGGCAACGCCGTGCTCGGCGCCCCGGGCGAGGGCGGCGCCGGCGCGCTCATGCAGGGCACGCTCGAGCTGTCCAACGTCAACGTCGTCGAGGAGATGGTCGACCTCATCTCGGGCCAGCGCGCCTACGAGGTCAACACCAAGGTCATCAAGGCCGCCGACGAGATGCTCGGCCAGACCGCGCAGATCCGGTGATGATCATGCGCGCCGCGATCACCCTCACCCTCGCCGCCCTCGCGCTCTGTGGCGCGCCCGCGCGCGCGCACACCGACGAGCTCGGCGCCGTGATCGCGACGCTCGCGACCGAGGACCTGCCGCCCGGCCTGGGCGTCGCCGAGGTCCACCTCCCGAAGCCGCTCGTCGGCCTCGACGCCGCGCCCGACGCCGTCACCGTCGCGTGGCCGTCGCCGCCGCGCGCCGGGCGCCCGAGCGCGCGCGTCACCGTCCGCACCGCGCGCGGCACCCAGCGCGCGTGGGTCCCGATCACGCTGGCGCCGCTCGTCGCCGTCACGCTCGCGACCCGCGCGCTCGCCCCCGGCGACGTGCTCGCCGCCGGCGACCTGCGCCGCGAGCTGCGCGCGATGTCCGGCAACCGGACCATGCTCGACGTCGACGCGCTCGTCGGCGGCAAGGTCACCCGCGCGATCGCCCAAGGCGCGGTCGTCGCCAGCGCCGACGTCGCGCTCGCGCCACCGGCCGCGCGCGGCGCGGAGGTCCAGGTGATCGTCCACACCGGCGCGGTCACCGCGACCGCCCGCGGCACGCTCGATCGCGCGACCCGGCCCGGCCAGCCCGCGACGGTCCGCCTCGCGAACCGCACCGTCATCCACGGCACGCTCGTCGACGGCACCACCGTCGTCGTCGCTGGAGTCGCCCCATGATCGCCTCGCGCCTCGCTCTCGTCATCGCCGCGATCGCGCTGGTCGCCAGCGCCTGCGTCACGCACATCGCGCCGTACAAGCCCAAGCACCGGCACTTCGACGCCGGCGAGTACGGCGGCGGCACCCGCGCCCACGGCGGCAGCCTCTACGCCGGCGACCGCGGCATGTTCGAGGACGACATCGCCGGCCGCGTCGGCGACATCGTCGTCATCAACATCGACGAGCGCGAGGTCGCGAGCCGCGACGCGACCACCAAGCTGACCCAGAGCGACAAGGCCAGCTACGGCCTGCCCGCGGCGGTCGGCCTGCTCGCCGCGCTGCAGGGCAAGTACCCCGATCTCGATCCCAAGCAGCTGTTCGCGTCGAACAAGGACGTGCAGTTCGCCGGCGGAGGGCAGATCGCGCGCTCCGGCAAGCTGGTCGCGACCCTGCCGGTCCGCGTCGCGCAGGTGCTGCCCAACGGCGACCTCTACGTCGAGGGCACCAAGGTCGTGATGGTCGGCACCGAGGAGCACCACCTCTACATCAGCGGCATCGTCCGCCACCAGGATCTCGCCGAGGACGACACCGTGCCGTCGTCGCGGCTGGCCGAAGCCGAGATCGAGTACACCGGCCGCGGCGACGTGTCCGATCAGCAGCGGCGCGGCTGGCTGTCGCGGATCCTCGCCAAGGCCTGGCCGTTCTGACCCGGAGGTTCGCCATGCGCAACCACGTCAATCTCGCCGTCCTCGTCCGCCGCGCCGTCGCGATCCTCGCGGCGATCGGCGCGCTCGCCGCCACCGCCCACGCCGATCGCATCAAGGATCTGGCGTCGATCGCGGGCGTGCGCTCCAACCAGCTCACCGGCTACGGCATCGTCGTCGGGCTCGACGGCACCGGCGACGACGCGCGCTCGCCGATGGTCCGCCGCTCGCTCGCCAAGATGCTCAAGAAGCTCGGCGTCACCGTCGACGCGAACGAGATCAAGGCCAAGAACGTCGCCGCCGTCATCGTCACCGCCGAGCTGCCGCCGTTCGCGCGGCCGGGCTCCGGCCTCGACATCACGGTCTCGTCGGTCGGCTCGGCCAAGAGCCTGGCCGGCGGCACGCTGCTCCAGACCCCGCTCCGCGGCGCCGACAACCGCACCTGGGCGCTGGCCCAGGGCGCGCTCACCGTCGGCGGCTACGCGGTCAGCGGCGGCACCGGCAGCGAGGCCCGCAAGAACCACGTCACCGTCGGGCGGATCCCGGGCGGCGCGCAGGTCGAGGCCGACGCCCCGACCGAGATGCCGACCCGCGAGGTCGTGCTCGTGCTCGCGACCCCGGACTTCACCACCGCGACCCGGGTCTCCGCCGCGATCGTCGCCGCGCTCGGCGAGGGCGCCGCGTCGGTGCGCGACGCCGGCTCGATCGTCGTCCCGGTCAGCAAGGCCCGCAAGGGTCACGTCGCCGAGCTCATCGCCGCGCTCGAGGCGATCGAGGTCGAGCCCGACGCGCCCGCCAAGATCATCGTCGACGAGCGCACCGGCACCGTCGTGATCGGCGAGCACGTGCGGCTCGCGCCGGTCGCGGTCGCCTACGGCGGCCTCACGATCGACATCCGCGAGACCCCCGAGGCCTCGCAGCCCGGCGGCATCGCGTCGGGCGGCACCACGACCGTCGTCCCGAAGACCGAGATCAAGGTCACCGAGGGCCAGGGCTCGCTGCACCCGCTCGCGGGCGGCGCCACCGTCGGTGATGTCGTCAAGTCGCTCAACGCCCTCGGCGCCAGCCCGCGCGATCTGATCGCGATCCTGCAGGCGCTCAAGGCCGCCGGCGCGCTGCGCGCCGAGCTCGAGGTGCTGTGACCGCCCCGATCAAGCCGCCCGGCAACGGCGCCGCCGATGCGGCCCGCGGCCTCGAGGCGTACATGCTGCGCCAGATGCTGGCCGAGGCCCGCACCGAGGGCGGCGGCCTGGTCGATGGCGGCTTCGCCGGCGACACGTTCAAGGACATGCTCGACAGCGCGCTGTCCGACGCGATGTCCAAGGCCGGCGGCGTCGGCATCGCCAAGATGCTGGCCAAGCCGCTCGGCATCGATCCGAAGGAGCTCGGCGGGCCGCAGATCGCCGCGCGCCCCGACCCCGCCGGGCCGGACGCCGCGCTCACGCGTGCGACCTTCGCCCACCCCGACCTCGCAAACGGCGAGCCACCCACCGATCGCCCCTTCGCGATGCCGGTGCATGGTCGACTGTCATCAGGGTTCGGGGATCGCATCGACCCGATCACGCACACCCACATCCCGCACCCGGGGCTCGACATCGCTGCTCGGGAGGGCACCGAGGTCGACGCCGCCGCGGCCGGCAAGGTCGTGCGCGCAGGTGCCGCTGGAACCTATGGAAATCTCGTGGTGATCCGACACCCCAACGGGCTCGAGACCCGCTACGCCCACCTCTCGGCGGTCACCGTCAAGGAGGGCGATCACGTCGACACCGGCGATCCCGTCGGCCTGGTCGGGCACACCGGTCGCGCCACCGGACCGCACCTGCACTTCGAGGTCCGCCGGGACGGGGTCGCGATGGACCCGCGCCCGGAGCTAAATCTCGATCCCCCCCTCAACTCTGTCCCCGCCCGGACGAACCGGTAGGTCGGAGGCGTTCATGCGCATCGACCCTACCGCCATTGCATCCCTGGGTGAAGCTCGTGCCCGGGGCACCACTGCCCCCAAGACCGACGAAGCCGGGGTCAAGAACGACCCGTCCTCGGTGGTCAAGCTCGGCATCGCCGCCCGCACCGACGCGACGTCGATCGAACCCGCGGTCGCCGCGAAGATCGAACGCGTCAAGGCCCTGCTCGCGCAAGGCAACTACCCCGTCGACCTCGACAAGCTCGCCAGCCGGATCACCGACGACGAGTTCGATCGCGGAGGCGTGAAATGAGCGCCGCCGCCAAGATCATCGATCCGCTCGACGAGCTCGCCGGCGCGGTCGAGCGCCTGCGGCTCGCGCTCGCCAGCGAGCGCGACGCGGTCGCCTGCCTCGACATCGATCGCCTGAAGGTGGTCGAGCACGAGAAGGAAGAGGCCGCCGCGGCCGTCGCCGCGTTCGCGCCCGCCGCGACGGCCGGCGGCGATCCCACCGGCACGCGCCACCTCGAGGTCGCCGCCGCGGTCCGCCGGGTCCGCGCCGACGCCCAGGCCAACGCGATGCTCCTGGCTGCCGCGGTCGAGAGCATCCACGCGGTGCTCGGCATCCGCGAGGACCTCGGCTACGACCGCCGGGCGCGCCGCGCCCAGACCACGACCGGCCGACTCCGCATCCTGACCGCGCTCTAGCGCTCGCGCGCTCCACCCCCACCCCCGTTGAACCCATGTCGGACCTCCTCTCTCTGCTCGGACTCGGCTCCGCCGGTCTACTCGCGCAGCGGAGCGGCGTCGCCGTCGCCACCAACAACGCCGCCAACGTCAACACCGTCGGATACTCGCGCCAGCGCGTCGATCTCCACGCGGAGATCGGTGCGCCCGAGGTCGGCGGCGTCTCGACCGGCAACCCGCACCGCATCGCCGACGATCTGCTCGCCAACCGCGAGCGCGACGCGGCGGGCGACCTCGGGCTGTCGAAGGCCGTGTCGCAGTCGCTGCTCGATCTCGAGCAGTCGGTCGCCGGCACCGGCCCCACGCTCGACCAGCAGATCGCGAACGTCTTCGGGCGGCTCAACACCGCCTCCGCCACGCCGCTCGACGACAACCTGCGGTCCGCGGCGCTGACCGCCGCCCGCGACCTCGTCTCGGGCATCAACCAGCGCGCCGCCGCGACCCAGGCGATCCGCAGCGAGTTCGACGCGCGGGTCCGCGACGCGGCCAAGACCGCGACCGGCCTCGCCGCCGATCTCGCCAAGACCAACGACGCGCTCCAGGCCAAGGACGATCCGGTCCTCCGCGATCGCCGCGATCAGGACGCCAAGCAGCTCGCCGCGATCGTCGGCGGCAGCGCGCGCATCGATCCCGATGGCCAGATGCGCTTCGTCCTCGAGGGCGGCGCCGTCCTCGTCGATGGCACCCGCGCCGCGCAGGTCCAGGCCACCACCGATCCCACCACCCACTTCGCGAAGGTCGAGATCGTCGACGGCACCGCGCGCCGCGACGTGACCGGCAACCTGCAGCGCGGCGAGATGGCCGGCTACCTCCAGGCCCGCGATCAGGACGGCGCCCAGGCCGCGAACAGCCTCGATCAGCTCGCGTCCGATCTCGCGACCAGCGTCAACGCGATCCATTCCGCCAACGCCGGCACCGATGGCGTCACCGGCCGCAACCTGTTCACGCCGCTCGCCGGCGTCGCGGGCGCCGCCGCCGCGCTCCGCCTCGATCCGACCGTCGCCGCCGATCCGCGCAAGCTCGCGCTCGCCGGCCCCGGCGCCGGCGCGGGCGACAACGCCGGCGCGCGCGCGCTGGTCGCGCTCAAGGACAGCCGCATCGCCGCGGGCGGCACCAGGACCCTCGGCGACGCCGCGATCGATCTCGTCCAGGTCATCGGCACCGGCGCCGCGCGCGCCAAGGACGATAGCGCGCGCGACACCGCGCTCACCGACAGCCTCGCCACGCTGCGCAACTCGGTCTCGGGCGTCGATCTCGACGAGGAGCTCGCGAACCTGTCGCGCTTCCAGCACGCGTCCGAGGCCATGACCAAGTTCGTCTCGACCGTCGACTCGCTGCTCGGCAGCATCATCAACGGTCTGTAACGCGGGGCGGCTCGGCGGCGCGCCGCTCCAGGAGCCCCCCATGCGAATCACCGGTAGTCACCTCATCGATCTCGCCACGACCGCGACCAGCCGCGCCCAGGAGCGCGTCGCCGACGCCGCCGGGGTGCTCTCCTCCGGCAAGCGCGTCGAGCTGGCCTCGCAGGATCCGACCGCGTGGGCCGCGGGCCGGCGCGCCGCCGATCGCGCGGCGCTGTCGTCCGCGCGCGGCGACGCGATCGACGCGACCCGCACCCGCCTGTCCGAGACCGATCGCGCGCTCGGCACGATCGGCGGGATCGTCGAGACCGCGCGGTCGCTGGCGATCCAGGGCGCCAACGACACGCTCGACGCCACCGCGCGCGCCGCGCTGGGCAACCAGATGCAGCAGCTGTTCCGCGAGGCGCTCGGCGCCGCGAACACCCAGACCAGCGACGGCGAGTACGTGCTCGCCGGCTCGCGCTCCGACGTCGCGCCGTTCGACGCCGCTGGCGCGTACGCTGGCGACGCGGGCGTCCGGACGGTCGAGACCGCCGAGGGCGTGACCCAGAGCCTGTCGGTGCCCGGCTCGGCGCTCACCGCCGCGGCGGGCGTCGACGTGTTGCCCGCGCTGTCCGCGCTCGCGACCGCGCTGTCGACGAACAACCCGGCCGGCATCCAGGCCGCGCTCGCCAGCCTCGACACCGCCGGCAAGCAGGTGTCGCGCGCGCGCGGCGACGGCGGCAGCTCGCTCGCCGCGCTCGATAGTGTGGATCAGGCGCGCTCGGGCTTCGAGGTCCAGCTCGCCAAGCAGCTGCAGGCCGCCGTCGACGCCGATCCGATCGCCGCTGCCAGCGAGTTCGCGCGCAGCTCGCAGGTGCTCGAAGGAGCGCAGTCGGTGGCGGTGCGAGTGATCTCGCTGGTGCGGCCGCGTCAGTAGGTGAGTGACTCCCGGGGGCTACACCCCGGCGCGGATCGGGCGAACCAGCTCAACAGGAACGTCCGCCACACAGGAGCCTCTCACCATGTCGATCTCGATCCTCACCAACGCCACCTCGCTCTCCGCTCAGCGCAACCTCAACATCAGCCAGCAGTCGCTGGCTTCGTCCATCGGCCGCTTGTCGTCCGGCATGCGCATCAACACCGCGTCCGACGACGCCGCCGGCCTCGGCATCTCCGAGAACCTCAAGGCCAACATCCGCGGCCTGAACCAGGCGCAGCGCAACACCAACGACGGCATCTCGCTGTCGCAGGTCGCGGAAGGCGCGATGAACGAGCAGCAGGGCATCGTCTCGCGTATGCGCGAGCTCGCGGTCCAGTCGGCCAACGCCACGCTCGGCTCGACCGAGCGCGGCTACGTCCAGACCGAGTTCGGCCAGCTGCGCAACGAGATCAACCGCATCTCGAACGTCACCGAGTTCAACGGCCAGAAGCTGATCGATGGCTCGGCCTCGGCCGGCCTCAACTTCCAGGTCGGCATCCACGCCACCGCCGATGACACGCTGGCGATGAGCATCACCAAGCTCACCACCTCGACCCTGGGCTCGGCCTCGCTGCACATCGCGTCGGCCAGCCTGTCGACCGTCACCAACGCCAAGGCCGCGCTCGGCGCCTTCGACAAGGCCATCCAGCAGCTGTCGACCGCGCGCTCGAAGGTCGGCGCCGTCCAGAACCGCATGCAGGTGACGATCTCGAACCTGTCGGTCGCGACCGAGAACCTGTCCGCCGCGAACTCGCGCATCCGCGACGTCGACGTCGCGTCCGAGACCGCGCAGCTGTCGAAGTCGCAGATCCTCAGCCAGGCCGGCGTCGCCGTGCTGGCGCAGGCCAACCAGATCCCGCAGGCCGCGCTGTCGCTGCTCCGCTAGTCCTCGGGCCCGCGCGGCCCGCCTGACCGGCCGCGCCACCGCCGCTCACGTTTCGTCCCGCCGACCGATCGCCCTGCGCTCGGTCGTCGACGAGGAACCGCGCAGCGTCACCCCGCACCCCAGGAGTCCTCGTGGTCCAACTCAGCGGCTTAATCAGCGGTCTCGACACCGCCTCGATCGTGAGCCAGCTCGTCGCGGTCGAACGCGCCCCGGCGAACAAGCTCGCGACCAACAAGTCGAACCTGGTCGCCCAGGAGTCGATCCTCGCCAGCCTCGGGGCGCGGATGACCGGGCTCGCCGACACGCTGAAGGGCATGGACCTCGCCTCGGAGACCCGCGCGATCAGCGCGACCGTCTCGGACACCGCGCACGTCGCGATCGCCGCCTCGGGCACCGCCGCGACCGGCGAGCACAGCGTCCGCGTCGTCGCGACCGCGCGCGCCCAGGTCGCGGCGTCCCGAACCTTCACCTCCCAGGACGCCGGCGTGATGGGCGTCGGCTCGGTGACCTTCAACGCCGCGGCCGGCACGCCGGTCAGCGTGTCGTGGGACGCCACCGACAGCCTCAGCGCGATCGCCGATCGCATGAACGCCGCCGGCGCGGGCGTCACCGCGTCGGTCCTGAAGGTCGACACCGGCTATCGCCTGCTCGTGCGCAGCAACGACACCGGCACCGCCGGCGCCACGACCTTCACCGACGCCGGCGACAACCTCGATCTCGCCAACGCCGCCAACATCACCGTCACCGCGCGCGACGCGCAGGTGTCGATCGACGGCGTCACGATCACCCGCAGCAAGAACCTCATCGACGACGCGTTGCCGGGCGTGACGCTCACGCTCAAGGCCGCGCACGCCGCGACCGACGCCGACACGCTCGCCACCGTCGCGGTCGATCACGACGCGAGCAAGGCCAAGGTCCAGAAGTTCGTCGACGCCTACAACGCGGTCGCCAGCCTGGTCAACGATCAGCTCACGTACAGCGGCACGACCAAGGGCGCGGACACGCTGTTCGGCGACTCCACCCTGCGCGGTCTGCAGCGCACGCTGTCGACGTTCGTGGCCGACACCCACGGGGGTAAGTCGCTCTCGCAGCTCGGCATCTCGCTCGACCGCGCCGGCAAGCTCAGCCTCGACGCGACCAAGTTCGACGCCGCGATCACCAAGGACGGCGACGCGATCACCGGGCTGTTCGTCACCGCGGGGTTCGCCACCGACCTCACGACCGCGACCGAGAACTACACCCGCGGCGGCACCGGGCTCCTCGCCGGCAAGAAGACGGCGCTCGACGCGCGGATGAAGATCTACCAGCAGCAGATCGATCAGATCAACAAGGCGGCCGACGCGCTCGACACGCGCCTGACCGCCGACTTCACGAAGCTCGAACAGACCATGTCCACGCTGCAAGGCCAGAGCAGCTACATCGCCAAGATCGGCTGACCTCGCTCTCCGACCCGTCCAGGAGCCCCATGCACGCGCACGCCGCCAACGTCTACCGCCGCGTGGACCTCGAGTCCGCCCCCAAACCCCAGATCCTCGATCGACTTTTCGGGCGCTTCCTGACCGACGTCGAGGCCGCGCGCACCGCGATCCTGGCCCGCGACATCGTCGCCAAGGCGGCGGCGATCGACCACGGCACGCAGATCGTCGGCGAGCTGCGGGCGTCGCTCGATCACCACGCCGCCCCCGAGCTGTGCGCCAACCTCGACGCGCTCTACGGCTTCGTCGCGCAGCGCCTCGGCTTCGCCAGCCTCGCCCTCGACGTCACCTTCCTCGATCAGGCGGTGACGGTGATGGCGGATCTCCGGTCCGCGTTCGCGGCCGCGGCGACCGCGCCGTGACCGTGCCGATCCGCAGCCGGAGCGGCACGCTGCTCGCGGCGACCGCGGCGCCGCCGCAGTCCCGCGATCACGAGGAGATCGTGACCGCGCTCGCGAAGGTGCTGCGCAAGCGCGAGGACGCGAACCGCACGCTCGCCGCATCGGCCGCGATCCCCGGCCGGCTCGGCGAGATCTTCGAGCTCGAGGACCGGCGCACCGCCTGGCTGGCCGCCATGGTCCGCGTCGGCGTGCCCATCGCCGAGCGTCTGGCCGCGGCCCGCGCCCTGGCGGTCGCCCCGCTGCGATCCATGGCGGCGCCGACGGCACCGTCAGAGGTGACGACGGCGTCGGGCAACCACCGCCGCAAGTCCGCGTAACCCTGCGACCGGATCCTGGCGCGCCGCTCGCAAGAGCGTGGGTCGTGCCCTCCCCGTTCCTGCCCTACGGGTGTCAGACCATCGACGACGACGACGTCGCCGCGGTGATCGAGGCCCTCCGGGCCCCGGCGCTCACCTGCGGCCCGCGGGTCGAGGCCTTCGAGGCCGCGCTGGCCGACTACCTCGGCGCGCCGCACGTGCTCGCGTGTGCGACCGGCACCGCGGCCCTGCACCTCGCGTACGCGGCGCTCGACCTCGGCCCCGGCGACGAGATCATCACCTCGCCGGTCACGTTCTCGGCGACCGCGTCGGCGGCGTACCAGGTCGGCGCGACCGTCCGGTTCGCGGACGTCGAGCCCGACACCGGCAATCTCGATGTCGGCTCGGTCGCGGCGCTGATCGGGCCGCGGACCAGGGCGATCGTCGCGGTCCACCTCGCCGGCCTGCCCTGCGCGATGACCGCGCTGCGCGCGCTCGCCGACGCCCACGATCTCCTCCTGATCGAGGACGCGTGCCACGCGCTCGGCGCGCTGTACGGCGATCGCATGGTCGCGAGCGGCCAGGCCGATGCCGCGGTGCTGAGCTTCCACCCGGTCAAGCACATCACCACCGGCGAGGGCGGCGCGGTCATCGTGCGCCGCCCCGAGCACGCGGCCCGCATCGCGCGGCTGCGCCACCACGGCATCGAGCGCGATCCCGCCGGCTTCACGATCCCCTCGCCCGGCCCCTGGTACCACGAGGTCGTCGAGCAGGGCTGGAACTACCGGCTCACCGATCTCGCGTGCGCGCTCGGCACCTCGCAGCTCACCAAGCAGCCGGACTGGCTCGCGCGTCGCCGCGAGCTCGCCGCCCGCTACCGCGAGGAGCTGGCCCGGCGCTTCGGCACCGGCGCCGATGCGCTGGTCCGCGCGCCTGCGACCCGTGCCCGGCGCGAGTCCGCGTACCACCTGTTCGCCGTCGCGATCGACTTCGCGCGCGCCGGCGTCGACCGCGCGACCGCGATGGCGCGCCTGCGCGACGCCGGCGTCGGCACCCAGGTCCACTACATCCCGCTCACGGCGCAGCCGTTCCACCGCGCCCGGGCCGGCGCTCACGCCGACCTGCCCCGGCCGGGGGCCGACGCGTACTACGCGCGGACCCTCAGCCTCCCGATGTTCCCCGCGCTAGCCGACGGCGATATCCGCCGCGTCGTCGACGCGCTCGCCACCGCCCTCGACCGCCCCGCGGTCGCGCGCCCCGTGCCCTTCCTCGAACTCGCCGCCCCGGAGTCTTCGCCATGACCACGCCAGGCTTGCCCGCGCCCCTCGCCCCCGAGCACTTCAGCTCGCTCGCTGGCCGCACGATCCTCGTCACCGGCGGCACCGGCTCGTTCGGCCGCGCGTTCATCGAGATGATCTTGCGCCACGCCCAGCCGCGGAAGGTGATCGTCTTCTCGCGCGACGAGCAGAAGCACTGGAACTTCGAGCGCACCTCGCCCGACCCGCGGCTGCGGTTCTTCGTCGGCGACATCCGCGACCGCGATCGCCTGCGCACCGCGCTGCGCGGCGTCGACATCGTCGTCCATGCCGCCGCGATGAAGCACGTGCCGATCTGCGAGTACAACCCGATCGAGGCGGTCCAGACCAACGTCAACGGCGGCAAGAACATCATCGAGGCCGCGATCGACGCCGGCGTCGAGCGGGTGATCGCGCTCTCGACCGACAAGGCGGTCGCGCCCGCCAACCTCTACGGCGCGACCAAGCTGTGCATGGAGAAGCTGCTCATCGCCGCCAACGCCTACGCCGGGGATCGCGCGACCCGGTTCTCGGTGGTGCGCTACGGTAACGTGATGGGCTCCGCCGGTAGCGTCATCCCGCTGTTCAACGCCCAGCGCAGCCGCGGCCGGCTGACGATCACCGACGAGCGCATGACCCGGTTCTGGATCGAGATGCCCGAGGCGATCGCGCTGGTGTTGCGCGGCCTGCAGCTCATGACCGGCGGCGAGATCTTCATCCCCAAGCTGCCGACCTCGGACATCGGCACGCTCGCCGAGGCTATGGCGCCCGGCATCCCGCGCGAGACCGTGGGCATCCGCCCGGGCGAGAAGCTGCACGAG
Source organism: Deltaproteobacteria bacterium (assembly GCA_021413675.1). GTDB lineage: Bacteria > Myxococcota_A > Polyangia > Haliangiales > Haliangiaceae > JAIOQA01. The sequence goes on from JAIOQA010000414.1 coordinate 12,868, forward strand.
ACGCTGATCTCGTCGGAGGAGGCGCGCCGCACCAGCGATCTCGGCGACCTGCTCGTCATCTGGCCCGAGTTCCAGTTCCACGCGGTCCCGGGCAACCGGCCGGGCACGCCGCTCCCCGAGGGCTACGTCTACTGCAGCGACCGCGCCGAGCCGCGGCTGACGATCGAACAGACCCGCGACAAGCTCGCGCGGGTGGCGTGACCCAGCTCGCGCTCCTCCTGCGCGCCGATGCGTCGCACGTGCTCGGCGCCGGCCACGTGATGCGCCTGATCGCGCTCGCGGACGCCGCGCGCGCCGCCGGCGTGGCGGCGCGCTTCATCGTCGGCGGCGATCCCGCGCCGATGCTGGCCGTGCTGGCCGCGCGCGGCCACGCGGCCGCGCCGGCCGGTGGCGCGCTGACCGAGGATCTCGCCGCGCACGCCGCCGCGCTCGCGCCCGCGCGGGTCGCGATCGTCCTCGATGGTCGCTTCGATCCGGCGGCGGTCACCGCGCTCGTCGCGCGCGGCCTCGCGGTCGCGGCGCTCGACGATCAGGCGCTCGCGCCGCTGCCCGCGACGCTGATCGTGAATCCGGCGCTCGGCGCCGAGACCCTCGCCGACCGCTATCCCCACGCGACCGTGCGGCTGCTCGGCCGCGCCTACGCGCTCCTGCGCCAGGACGTGCTCGCGCAGCCGCGGCTGGCGCCGACCACCGCGCGGCGGCGCGTGCTCGTCACGTTCGGCGGCAGCGATCCGCTGGGCGCGACCCCGCGCATGCTGACCGCGCTCGTCGCGGCGCAGGCCGCAGTCGCGCGCGCCGCGCCGCTGGCGATCGATGTCGTGATCGGCGCGCAGTTCGCCCATCGCGATCCGCTGCAGCACGCCGTCGCCCTGGCGCGGGCCGCGGGGCACGCGGTCGACCTGCGCGTCCAGGTCGCGGACCTGCCCGCGCTCATGGCCGGCGTCGACGTCGCGATCAGCGGCGCCGGCGGCACCCTCGCCGAGCTCGCCTACCTCGGCCGCCCGACCGCGGCCTACGCGATCGCGCCCGATCAGATCGAGGTCGCGCGCGCCCACGCCGCCACCGGCCGGGTCCACGGCGGCCTCGACCTCACGGTCGCCGACGACACCGCGCTGGCCGCGAGCCTCGCCGAGTTCCTCGCCGACGACGCCGGGCGCCTCGCGCGCGCCGCGCGCGCCGCCGATGACGTCGATGGCGCCGGCGCCGCGCGGGTGCTGCGCGGGCTCGACGCGCTCGCCCCGGGCTGAGCCACGGTGCTCGAGGCCGCTGGCGAGATGAAGTGGCTTGCGCTCGCTGGTTGTTCGTGTATAAACGACACCGTCATGTCGCTCGCTGGCGTCGCCAAGCACACCCTCGCGATCGTCGCCGATCGCGGCTACGTCGCGCCGTCCGGCGCGCGGCGCGACCTCGGCCCCGCCCTCGATCGCGCGATCGGCGGCACCCGCCTGTACCGCCCGGCCGAGCTGCGCGCGCTCGTCGATGCGCCGGGCCGCGGCGGTGGCGCGCCGACGATCGAGGTCACCGCCGAGACCACCTGCGCCGCCGCGCGCCGCCTCGCCGCGACCGGCCCGGTGCTCGCGCTCGACTTCGCGTCGGCCAAGAATCCCGGCGGCGGCTTTCTCGGCGGCGCCCGCGCGCAGGAAGAGGACCTCGCGCGCTGCTCGGCCCTCTACACCTGCCAGCTCACCGCGCGCGCCTACTACGACGCCAACCGCGCCTGCGACTCGATGCTCTACACCGATCACGTCATCTACTCGCCCGCGGTGCCGTTCTTCCGCGACGACCGCCTCGATCTCCTCGAGCATCCCTACCTGTGCGCGGTCATCACCGCGCCCGCCCCGAACGCCGGCGAGGCGCTGCGTCGCGATCCTCGCGCCCACGCCGCGATCGCCGAGACCCTCGCGCGCCGCGCCGCGATGGTGCTCGCGGTCGCCGCCGCCCATGGCGAGCGCCGCCTCGTCCTCGGCGCCTGGGGCTGCGGCGTGTTCCGCAACGAGCCGGTCGCCGTCTCCGCGGTGTTCGCGTCGCTCCTCGCCAGCCCGCGATTCGCTGGCGCCTTCGACCACGTCGCGTTCGCGATCTTCAGCCGCGGCGCCGCCCAGCCCACGCTCGCCGCGTTTCGCGCCCGGTTCGCGCCCGCGAGCTGAGCGCCGCGCGCCGCGCCGTTCGTCGTCGGTCAGCGGTCGCGCAGGCGTGCTGCGGTTGCCGGCCGCGGTCGAGCGCGCAGCAGCCTACCGAGTCGGGATCGTGCCGCCCTCGATCGATCCTGGTCGCTCCCGTGGCGCGATCGGCCCGTAGCGCCGCCAGCCGTGCGTGAGGTGCCAGGTCGTGGGCATCACGACCGGCACGAACTCCAGATGCGCCCGGCGCGGATCGCCCGCCCAGCCATCGAACGCGCGCGCCGACGCGAACGGATCGAACGCCAGGTGGCGCGCGGTGTTGTCCTCGCGATGCCGTCGCCAGTTGTTCAGCACATAGGCCAGCGCGTTGCGGGTCTCGCGCAGCGTGGCCAGCGGCCGCGGGTGATAGCGATCCGCGAACACCGAGCCGCTGCGGCGGGTCTGGAGGTTGAAGCGCCGCGCGCACGCGATCTGGAAGCCCTGCATCCCCCGCGCGAGCGACATGTGGCTGTCCGCCTCGACGATCAGGTGGACATGGTTGCCCTGCACCGAGACGTGGCAGATGCGGAAGTCGCTCCGCCTGCAGGTGATCGCAAGACCGTGCCGGACCGCGAGCCAGCCCGCACGCCGGCGGAGCTTGAGGCCCGGCCGCGCGCGGATCGTGACGTGCAGCGGGTGACGCGGATCGATCGCGGGACGCGCCTTGTGCCTTTCGCTCGACCGCGGCCCTCGCGGCGGCCGCCCGGCCCCTGGACGCTTCCCACCGCGGGTGCGCCATAGCAGCTCCGCCTGAATCGGCGCCGACATATGATTTCGCCGTTGTACTAAATGAGCGCAGATCGAGCAACTGAGATCGGTGGTCGGACGTTGGGGTACAGCCCTGATACATCCTTGACAGGTCAGCCTCGGGACATCCGTGACACATCGGCCCCGTTGCCCACGGACACCCTTGACACTCTCGTCAGCGGGCTCGCGACCGTGGCGCATGACCTGGAAAGCGACCGACCCGA
>JAIOQA010000415.1 GCA_021413675.1 Deltaproteobacteria bacterium
ACGAGGCGATCGCCGTGCTCACGCAGGCCCGCGCCCGCGCGCGCGACCGGGTCGAGCCCCGCGGAGGCCTCGACCGAGCACGCGCTCGCGCGCGTGCGCATGTACCAGGCCGACTACGTGGCGGCGCTCGCGCACGTGAACGCGGGGCTCGCGCTGATCGCGTCGGCGCGCGAACCCGAGGTCCAGCGCCTGCTGCTGCAGACGCGCGCCGACATCGAGCTGTTCCGCGGCAACGCCGCGCAGGCGCTGCACGACGTGGACCTCGCGCTGGCGCTCGGCACCGGCGACGACGCGCACCTCGCGGGCCTGCACAACACCGCCGGTCGCGCGCTGCTCCACCGCGGGGACCTGGCCGCGGCGATCGACGCCCTCGACGTGGCGCTGATCCTCTTTCGCCGCCTGGGCCGGATCGACCAGGAGGTCAAGGTCAGCAACAACCTGGCGGCCGCGTGCTTCCACCAGGGCGACTGGCGGCGCGCCGAGCAGTACTGGCTGCGGTGTCGCGAGGTCGCCGCGCGCATGGGGGATGCGCAGGAGCTCAGCCAGACGCTGAACAACCTCGGTTACCTCTACCTCCAGCAGGGCGCGCTCGAGCGCGCCGAGGCGATCCTCGATCACGCGATGGCGCTGGCGCGCGAGGGCGGTCGCGAGCACGTCCTGGCGATGAGCCTGGGCAACCGCGGCGAGCTCCACCTGCAGCGGCGTCAGCTGGGCGACGCGCGCCGCAGTCTCGAGCGCGCGCTCGCGACCTTCACGCGCATCGGCGCCAGCGACGACCGGCGCGAGACCCTGCGACGCCTGGCAGCGGTCACCCTCGCGGAGGGGCGCCCGGTCGAGGCGCTCGCCGAGGCGCTGGCGCTGCGCGCCGAGGCCGACGTCGCGACCGGGGAGCAGATCGCCCTGGCGTGCGTGGCGGCCGCGGCGCTGCGCGCGCTGGACCGCGCCGCCGAGGCGCGCGCCCACCTGGCGCAGGTCCGCGAGCTCGCCGGCTCGCCGCTCGACGCGGCCCGGCTGGATCTCGCGGAGAGCCGGGCGTGCGCCGCCGCAGGCGCGCCGGAAGAAGCGGCGCAGCTGGAGGCGCGGGCCATCGCCGGCTACGGCGCCCTCGGCGCGCTGGCGGTGGTGGCCCGTGAGGCGACCGACGACGCGCCCTGACGGTCGCTGGCAACCTGTGGCGCTGCCGCGGGTTGCCGTCGCCGATCGAGGTCGGGCCGCTTATAGTTGGCGAAGCCACGTGAGCAGTGATCAGCGCGAGCATCTGGGTCCGGAGACGGTGTCGCTGGTCACCGGCACCGATCGCGCCGCGCCCGGCGAGGTCAGCGATCACCTGTTCGTGGTCATCCACGGCGACCGCCCGCTGGCCCCGCCCGCCCGGCATCCGCTCGAGGGTATCGACGAGATCGAGCTGGGCCGCGCGCTCGCGACGACCGAGGTGACCCGCACCGGGCGGCGCCTGCGGCTCGGGTTCCCCGACCCGCGGATCTCGACGCAGCACGCGGTGATCACCCGGACGTCGACCGGCTGGGTCCTCGCGGATCGCGACAGCAAGAACGGCACGTTCATCGGATCCGGCGGGCGCCTGACCGCGCCGACCCCGCTCGCCGAGGCGACGCCGTTCTCGATCGGCCACACGTTCCTGATGCTGCGCACCGCGTGCCACGCGAGCGGGCCGCTCGTGATCGATGGCGCCGAGGCGCTCGCCACGCTCTCGCCCGCGCTCGGCCAGCGGTTCCACGATCTCGTGCGGGTCGCCGCGACCGGTGCGTCGATCTTCATCCAGGGCGAGACCGGCACCGGCAAGGAGCGCGTCGCGCGGGCGATCCACGCGATGACGAGGCGCACCGGCGAGCTGGTCGCCGTCAACTGCGGCGCGCTCCTGCCGACCCTCGCGGCCAGCGAGCTGTTCGGTCACCTGCGCGGCGCGTTCTCGGGCGCCACCGCCGATCGCGTCGGGCTGGTCGCCTCGGCCGCCGGCGGCACGCTGTTCCTCGACGAGGTCGGCGACCTGCCGCGCGAGGTCCAGCCGACCTTGCTGCGCGTGCTGCAGGAGCGCGAGGTCCAGGCGCTCGGGGCGAACCGGCCGCAGGCGGTCGACCTCCGCGTGGTGTCGGCGAGCCATCGCGATCTCGCGACCGCGGTGAGCGCCGGCGAGTTCCGCGCTGACCTGCACGCGCGGCTCGCCGCGTTCACGCTGATCGTGCCGCCGATGCGCGAGCGCCGCGAGGATCTCGGCCTGATCCTCGCCGAGCTGCTGCGCCGGCACGCGCCAGAGCCCGAGCGGATCACGCTGTCGCGCGGCGCGCTGCTCGCGATCTTCGCCTACGACTGGCCGCAGAACGTCCGCGAGCTCGAGAGCGCGCTCACGATCGCGGTCGCCCTCGCCCGCGATGGCGTGATCCACGCCGAGCACCTCCCGGTGGCGGTCCGCGGCGTGCGCGCGCCGGCGGCCGAGCCCGGCGCGACGACTGGCGACGAGGTCCCGGCGCCGCGCGCGACGCTCCCCGAGCGCCGCGCGGCCGAGCTCACGCGCCTGCTCGCGCGCCACGGCGGCAACGTCGCCGAGGTCGCCCGCGAGCTGCGCCGGCAGCGCACGCTGGTCCATCGCTGGCTCCGCCAGTACGGCATCGATCCGTCGCAGTTCCGGCGCTGAGCCGAGCGAAGCGAGGCGGCGCAGGGTCCGGACGAGATCGGGCTGCGCGTCCTCGCGCGGGCCGATCGATCAAAAGAGAGCCTGGAAGCGAAAGCTTCACAGGCTCTGACCGCGAGCCGCGCGCGCCCGCGACGGTCACATCGTCGGTGCGCCCACTCCGGCGGCGATCACGCCGCCTGCGCGTCTGTGCCCCCACTCGCCGTGGTCACAACCACCGCAGGCCCACTCCGCACGACCCGGTGCATGCCAGTTCCGATCGCGAGAATTCGATTCCTCGTCGAACAAGGCAGTCGCGAACAGCCATTCTCACGCGTCACACAAAATCCACCCACCACTCAACTGTCAGCATCGATGACGGCGCCAGTTCCGGCACGACGTCGCATGTTCGAACCAGGAATCACGGAGAACCCCATGAAGAAGATCTCGAAGAAGCTGTCCATCTCGACGGAGACCGTCCGCAACCTCGCCACCGACCAGCTCGGAACCGCGAACGGTGGAATGCGGCCGGCGACGGCTGGCTCGAAGTGCTACTGCGAGACCGATCGCGCCGGCTGCAGCAACTGGTGTGGCGGCTCGGTCCTCTGCTGAACCGCGTGTCCGACCCGGCGCACCGCTCGATCGGCGGTGGCCGGGTCGCCCCCCTTTTTGTTGCTGCCTGCCGGAGGCGAACATGAGCTGGATTCCCTTGCTCGATGGCGAGCCCCGCGCGCGCGCCGACGTGATCGTCCGCGGCATCGCGGCGGCGCTCCGCGCACCGCGCGACGGCGGTGCCGCGCACCTGTCGAGCGGCGACGCCGGCCACGCGCTCCTGTTCGCGTACCTCGCCCGCAGCGGCCTGGGCGATTTCGGGCCCGCCGAGGAGCGGCTCGAGCGCGCGATGGACGCGGTCGGCGCCCAGCCGATGTCGGCCGAGCTCTTCAGCGGCTTCACCGGCATCGCGTGGGTCGCCGAGCACCTGCAGGATCGCGACTGCCCCGACGACGTCAACGACGCCCTCGTGCCCGTCCTCGGCGATCACCTCGCGACCTCGCCGTGGCGCGGCGCCTTCGACCTCATCACCGGGCTCGTCGGCATCGGGCTGTTCGCGCTCGAGGGGCTCCATCGCCCCGGGCGCCGCGCGCTGCTCGCGACGGTGGTCGACCGCCTGCACGACACCGCGCAGCCGACCGCGCACGGCCTCGCGTGGCGCACGCCCCCGGAGCAGATCATGATGGCGCGCGCGCGGGCCGCGCACCCCGACGGCTACTACGACCTCGGGCTCGCGCACGGCGTGCCCGGCATCATCGCGCTGCTCGGCCAGGCGATCGCCGCCGACGTCGCCACGGCGCGGGCCTGGCCCCTGCTCCGCGGCGCGGTGGCGTGGCTGCTCGCGCGCCGCGCGCCCGCCGCCGACGGGTCGCATTTCCCGCCGCTGGTCGCGACGGCCGATGCCGCGTGCGCCGCGCCGGGCTGCCGACTGGCGTGGTGCTACGGCGACGCCGGCATCGCGGTGGCGCTGCTCGGGGCCGCGCGCGCGGTCGGCGATCGCGCCTGGGAGGCCGAGGCCATCGCGCTCGCGCACGAGATGGCGCGCCGCGACGTCGGATCGTGCGGCGTCCGCGACGCCGGCCTCTGCCATGGCGCGGCCGGGCTCGCGCACATCTACAACCGGCTGTGGCAAGCCACGCGCGATCCGGTCCTGCACGCCGCCGCGCGCCACTGGCTCGAGATCACCGTCGGGCTGTGGACCGACACCGGCATCGGTGGCTACCAGTTCTGGACGCCACGCGAGCCCGACTTCGCGTTCGCGTGGACCGACGATCCGGGCGTCCTCACCGGCAGCGCCGGCGTCGCGCTCGCGCTGCTCGCGGCGATCAGCGCCGACGAACCGCGCTGGGATCAGTTCCTTCTCACGGCGGTGCCGCCGATCCCGATCCGCGCGACGGCGTGATCCACGCGGCCTTCGGCACCCGCGCGCGCGGCATCTCGGTCGCCACCAGCTCGACGCGGCCATCGCCGATCGCGGCGATGGCGTAGCCCCGCGCCGCGAGCGCGAAGACCGCCGGCCACACCAGCGCGATCAGGTCCGGCGCCTCGATCGCGAGGCGCGCCGCCTCGTCGTCATCGTCCTGCACGACCGCGCGCATGAGCCCGAGCGCGCGCGTGACGGCGTTCGCCGACGCGTCGTACCACGGGGTCGGCAGCGCGCCCTGCGCGGCGGCGAGCGTCCCGATCCGCCAGACGATCACGCGCGCGGTCCCCGCGCCGGTCATGCGCGCGATCTCGCGCGCGTGCTGTTCCGCGGCCTCCACGCCGGCGACGTCCGCCGTGAACGAGACGATCGCGCCGAGGCCGCGCGGCGCATCGGCTTGATGCGCATCCGCGGCGCGAGCCGCCGGCAGGAATCGACGCGCCGGCGCGTCCGTCCACGCCATCGGCGCGAGCGCCGCCCACGCCGCCTTCGCGCGGCGCAGGTTCGCGGGGCCGCCGGGCGTCCAGCGCCCCTTCTCGAACGCGCGGAGCCGCGTGCCGAGGGTGCCGTCGCGGATCCATGGGTCGACCCTGGCGGGATCGCAGTCGAGGACCCGCGCCGCGTTCGCGCCGAGGGGCTCGCGGGTCGGGGTCCAGGCGCGCAGGACGGCGTCGCTCCAGGCGTCGTCGGTCCAGGGGAGCGCGCGCGGTCGCGCCGCGGCGGCGGCGATCGCCTCGAGCCAGCCCGGGTACCTGGTCCATGGCCCCCCCAGGGCGAGCACCGCGAGCGCTTCTGGATCGGTCACCTCCTCGACGTGGAAGCCGCGCAGCCGCGCGCGTGGCCCCATCAGGCGGATCCAGCGGCCGTGGTCGCGATCGCGCCCCACCATGTATGTCCGCTCCCAGCCATCGCCCGAGTACGGAGGATCGACGTAGACCCGCGTGCCCGGCGCGAAGTGCGCCGCGCCGCGGATGATCACCCCATCGAGCTCGTACGGCGCGCGCCGCACGAACGCCGTCACCCATCGCACCGCTGTCACGCCGCCAGCATCGCACGCTCAAGCCCACGGGTTCGCTCGGATTCTCCCCGCGCCTCGCCGATCTCGTGGCGATCGCGCACGACCGTCGCGCAACCACGCGCGGCCCGTGCCGACACGCCGTCGCGGAGGCGACGCCATGAGCAGCGACCGAGATCGAAGCGCGAGCATCCTCGACTTCTACGACTTCCCCCGGCCCGCGACGGCGCCGGCGATCGCGCCCGGCAGGACCACCGTCACCTCCCGCATCCAGCTCCGCGCCTCCGCCGATCGCCCCGCGCCGGTCGCCGCGCCCGCGGTCGCGGCCCCGTTCGCAGCCCCCGCCCCGCTGGTCGATCCGTTCGGGCTGCATCTGCTCCACGCGCCGGTGCAGCGCATGCACACGCAGGCGGCCGCGACCATCGACGCGCCGAAGGAGGTCGAGGAGTCCCGCGCCACGCTCAGCGTCGAACCGCGCGACCAGCGCGAGGTCGCGATCCGCCCGCTCGGCGGCGCCGCCGATCAGAGCGTGGGCAGCGCCGCGAACGCCCCGACCGAGGCCCACCTCCCCGACGATCGGATGAAGACCCAGGTCGCCGCGACGATCGACGCGCCGAAGGACGCCGGCGATCTGGTCGCGCACCCGCGCCTGACGCCGCCGCAGATCGCGACCGCGCGCCGCCGCAACCCGCACCACGCGAAGCGGCTGCGCTTCGACGCCGCGGCGTTCGGCGGCGGGTCACCAGGTAGCGCCGAGTTCGCGCTCGCGGTCGCGGCGTTCCAGGCGAGCACCGGCGGCGCGCTGGGCGTCGACGGCATCGCCGGACCGAAGACGTGCAAGCTGAAGGGCTGCCTGCCGGCGCGCCGCGGCCACGGTCATGGCCACGCGAGCCACGGTCACGCGGCGCCGCACGAGATCGAGATGCCGCCGATGGAGCTGGAGGACGACGGCGCCGAGCCCCACGAGATCGCGATGGCGCCGATGATCATCATGCCGCCGATGACGATCGGCGCGGGCGCGCCGCCGGAGGGCAGCGCCGCGCCGGTCCAGAGCCGCGCCTCGGGCCCGCGCGCGCTCGGCGCCGAGGAGGTGCACGCCCACGCCGCCGCCGGCGTGGAGGGCGCGGGCGGTCCGATGCCCCACGCCGCGCAGATCAAGGCGAGCTTCGGCGCCCACGCGCCGGTCGTGGATCAGATCCACGCGCACGTCGGTGGCGCCGCTGCGAGCGCGGCCGCGGCCATCGGCGCGGAGGCCTACGCCACCGGCAACGCCGTCGCGTTCCAGGCGTCGCCGGATCTGTTCACCGCCGCGCACGAGTCCGCGCACGTCGTGCAGCAGCGCGCGGGCGTGCACCTCCTCGGCGGCGTCGGCGAGGTCGGCGATGTCTACGAGCGCCACGCCGACGAGGTCGCGGCGCGCGTGGTCGCGGGCGAGAGCGCGGAGGCGCTCCTGGGCGGCGGCGCGTCAGCCACCGCGAGCGCCGGGGTCCAGCGCAAGGAGCAGGCCGCGGGCGAGGCGCCCAGCCACGCCGCGGCCGGCGGCGCGACGGTCATCGCGGTGCGCGCGCACGTCAAGCTCACGACCACGCGCATGTACGCCGCCGCGTCCAACATGCTGCTGTACGCCGACATGCCCATCGATACGATGGCGGGTGGCGAGCCGATCGCGCAGGGGCTCCAGCAGACGTTCACGATCGTCATGAACGACCTCGACAGCCTGCGGGCCGAGGCCGCGAAGGTTCCGGACCTGCTGGCCGGCACGCTCACGCCGGACCTCGGCGCACTCCGGGGCGCGTGGGCCATCGCGCCGCAGGGCCTCGCGTACGCGCTGGCGCGCGCGCACAACCTCACGCACGACAAGGACGGCAAGCCCGCGCCGCAGTTCGCCAGCTACACCGGCAGCGCGCGCGCCGCGGCCAACCGGCTCCAGGCGGTGTTCGCCGCGTTCCGGGTCAACGGCGACGAGCTCGCGGTGGTGAGCCTCCCGCCGACCGCGATGGCCGACCTCAAGGGCGCGGTCGCCGCGGCGGGGACCGAGGCCCTCGACGACGGCATCCGCGCGGTCCAGGCGTGCACCGGACGCCTGATGGCCGATCTCGAGGCGCCTGACCGACAGAAAGAAGAGGCGAGCGAGCTGGTGGTCGCACTCTCGACGGTCGAGTCGGCGCACAAGGCGATCGATGCCAAGCACGTGGCGCCGCTAACCGCGGCGTTGCACCAGGTCGAGGCGCTGCAGTCCGCGCTGGCGCGGCGCACCGATCCGCGCTCGCAGGCGATCGCCGACACGATCGGCTTTGGCTCGACCGTCGCCGCCACGCTGCAACGCCTGAAGCAGCACCTCAAGGACGCCGGCGGCGCGCGCAAGCACCGGTGAGCCGCGGCGCGCGGCGGCGAGTCGAGTGTTGCGTTTCGATCGCGCGTTCGCTACGGTCGAATCATGTCGTCGATGCGCGCCGCTGCGGCCGTGCTGGCTATCGCCAGTGGCGGCCTGTCGCGCGCGTAGTCTGACGCTCGCCGCTCGCCGCCACCCGACAACTCGGGCGGCGCGCGACGCACCAGCGTGGCCGCTCGGAAAGGACCGACCGCCATGCAACGCCCCATCACGTCATCGCACCTGCGCGCGCGCTTCCTCGCGTTCTTCGAGGACAAGCGCCACGTCGCCATCCCGTCGGCGCCGCTGGTGCCCGCGAACGATCCGACCGTGCTGTTCACGACCGCCGGGATGCATCCGCTCGTGCCGTACCTGCTCGGCGCGCCCCACCCCGCCGGCACGCGCCTGGTCGACGTGCAGAAGTGCGTCCGCACCGGCGACATCGACGCGGTCGGTGACGACACCCACCTGACGTTCTTCGAGATGCTCGGCAACTGGTCGCTCGGCGACTACTACCGCGACGACGCGATCCGCTGGTCGTTCGAGTTCCTGACCGCGCCCGCGTGGCTCGGCCTGCCGCTCGCGCGCCTCGGCGTGACCTGCTTCGCGGGCGACGATCGCGTGCCGATCGATCGCGACTCGGCGCGCCTCTGGGAGGCGCTCGGGATCGCGCCCGCGCGCATCCAGTTCCTCGGTCGCGACGACAACTGGTGGGGTCCGGCCGGGCGCACCGGCCCGTGCGGCCCGGACACCGAGATCTTCTACTGGGTCGGCGACGCGCCGGCGCCCGACACGCTCGACGTCGCGGACCGGCGCTGGGTCGAGATCTGGAACAACGTCTTCATGGGCCACGCGCAGACCGCGGCGGGCGAGATCGTCCCGCTCGCGCGCGTCAACATCGACACCGGCATGGGCCTCGAGCGCACGCTGGTCGCGCTCGGCGGGCTGTCCTCGGTCTACGAGATCGACACCGTCCAGCCGCTGCACGCGTGCCTGCGCGCGCTCGCGGTTCACCCCGACGAGCGCGCGCTGCGCATCGTGACCGATCACCTGCGCGCGGCGTGCTTCCTGATCGCCGACGGCGTGGCGCCGTCGAACAAGGACCGCGGCTACGTGCTGCGCCGGCTGCTCCGCCGCAGCATCGTGTTCGCGCGCCAGCTCGGCCTGCCGGCGGACTGGTACGCGCGCGGGCTCGCGCGCCTCGTCGACGCCCTCGGCGCGACCTACCCCGAGCTGACCGGGCCGATCGCGCCGGTGATCGCCGAGGAGGTGAGCCGCTTCGAGCGCACGATCGCGGCGGGCCTGCGCGAGATCGCGCGGCGGCCCGCGCTCGACGGCGCGGTCGCGTTCGATCTGTTCCAGACCCACGGCTTTCCGCTCGAGCTGATCCGCGAGATCGCGGCGGCGTCGGGCAAGCCCGTCGACGAGACCGGCTTCGCGCGCGAGCTGGAACGCCATCGCGAACGCTCGCGCACGGTCGCGGCGGGCGCGTTCGCGGGCGGCCTCGCGGATCACGGCGAGCAGCTCGTCCGCTACCATACGCTGACCCACCTCCTGCAGGCGGCGCTGCGCGAGGTGCTCGGCGCGCACGTCATCCAGCGCGGCTCGAACATCACCCACGAGCGTCTGCGCTTCGACTTCTCGCACGACGGCAAGCCCGCGCCGGCGGAGCTCGCGCAGGTCGAGGCGCGCGTCAACGCGTGGCTCGCGCGCGACCTCGTCGTCGAGCGCGCGACCATGACCGAGCCCGAGGCCCGGGCGCAGGGCGCGATCGGCGCGTTCGGCGAGCGCTACGGCGAGACCGTGTCGGTCTACACCGTCCGCGATCCCGCCACCGACGAGGTCGTGAGCCGCGAGTTCTGCGGCGGCCCGCACGTCACCGCGACCCGCGCGCTCGTCGGCCAGTTCCGCATCCTGCGCGAGCAGGCCGTCGCCACCGGCGTGCGGCGGATCAAGGCGGTGCTGGCCTGACCGCCGGCGTCAGATCGACTGCAGGAACGCCAGCAGCTGCGCGCGCTGGGTCGCGGTCATCGCGACGAACGCGTTGCGCGCGGCCTGGCCCTCGCCGCCGTGCCAGAGGATGGCCTCGCTGAGCGTGCGCGCGCGACCGTCGTGCAGGTAGGCCTCGCCGCCGGTGACGTCGGCGGTGTGGCCGATGCCCCACAGCGGCGGCGTGCGCCACTCGGCGCCCGAGGCGATGCCCTCGGGCAGGTTGTCGGCGAGGCCGGTGCCCATGTCGTGGAGCAGCAGATCGGTGTACGGCCGGATCGTCTGGCCGCGGAGCTCGGCCTTGGGGTGGAACGCGCCGGTGACCAGCTGCGCGCGGTGGCAGGTGGCGCAGCCGGCGCTACCGAACAGCGTCTCGCCGGCGAGCTGCGAGGCCCCGGTGAGATCGCGCCGCGCCGGCACGCCGAGCAACGACACGTAACGCACGAGCGCGGTGATCGCCGCGTCGGCGACCGCGGTCGCGCTGCTGGTGCAGCCGGTCTGGCTCGCGCCGCAGTCGAGCGTCGGGAACATCGACGACTTCACGCCCATGTCGCGGTTGAACGCGGCCGCGACCTGCGCCGCGAGGCTGGGCTGGCCGGCCTTCCAGCCGAAGCGGCCCATCCGCGGCTGACCGCTGGTGTCGGTCACGACCTGCATGCGGCCCGAGATGCCGTCGCCGTTGGCGTCGTTGACGTCGACCAGCGCGGCGATCGTGCTCTCGGGCACCGCCTCGAGCAGGCCGAGGCCGATCAAGGGCGGCGTGGCGCGCAGCGAGTAGGCCGCGGGGATCGGCCCCGAGCCGCTGTAGCGCGGGCGGCGCAGCTCGTAGGCGGTGCCGTCGGCGAACGCGCCGGTCTGCGTGTCCCAGCGGCTGATCCACCCGGTGCCCTCGATCGCGCCGGTCGGGCTGAACGGCTGGAGCACGCCGCCGAGCTGCGGATGCGCCGTGACCTGCGCGCCGTTGACGACGCCGACCTTCATCACCGAGGTCGAGAACACCGCGCCGATCGCCGGCGGCAGGCTCCGGCCATTGTTGACGTGGCAGCTCTCGCAGCTGCGCGCGACGTAGTGCGGACCGATCTTGTTGGCCTGCTCGGTGAAGACCGGGTTGTCAGGCTCGGAGTGGGTGCCGTCGATGAAGTCGGTGTGCAGCAGGCGCCGGCCCTCGACCCACGGCTGCGCCGACACCGGCGCGATGTTGGTCGCCATCTGCATGAAGCGCTTGTCGGGCTCGTTCGAGTACGGGTAGTTCAGCGTCGTGCCGCCGCCGAGGAGCGCGGGCGCGGGCAGCGCGAACGAGTCGAGCTGCGGGCCCACGCCCTGGAACGGCTGGATGCCGCCGGTGCCGACCACGTAGAGCGACACCGACGAGTAGTAGTTGAAGCGCCCGACGATGGGATCGCGCAGGAAGATGCCGACCTCCACCTCCATGCGATCGCCGACGCGGACCGCGTGGCCTTCCTTGGCGTTGTAGGTGACCGTCGCGGTGTAGTGGTAGTCGTCGACCGCGGTGAAGTCGGCGTTGTGGAAGTACTCGGCGACGGTGTTGAGGCCGCGGAAGAACGCGCGGAAGTTGGGCTTGTCCTGCGGGTGCACCGTCGTCAGGTTCACGGTGATCTCGGTGCCGCCCTTGGCGACCTTGTCGACGATCTCGATCGAGAACGTGCGGTCCTGGAAGTACAGCGGCAGGAAGTGCTCGTAGATGTGGAACACCGCCTCGCGCGCGTGGCGGTCGCGGACGCGATCACCGAACCGCGTGATCAGCGCGCTCGGCGTGTCGATGACGGTCGCGGGCTCGAGCGTCGTGGTGCTGGGATACAGCGGCTGCGCGGTGCCGCTGAGATCGGAGCCGCCGGTGGTGGGACCGGGCGGGATGGTCGGGACGGGATACGCGCCCGGCGTGCTCGGCGGCGCGTCGACCGGGGGCGCGGCGTCCACCGGGATCCCGGCGTCGACCGGCGGCGGCGGTGCCCCGCCGTGGGTGTACTTGAACCACGGGGAGTCCTTCGCACACGGACACCCGAGATCGAAGTACGTGAAGCTGTAGTCGACGACCGTGCCCGCGGTGAGGCCGTTGATCGTGTACTCGTTGTGCGTGCCCGACACCGCCATGCGGTAGTTCAGCTGGCCACCGCCGTTGATCCGGAAATGGATGTCGGCCCAGCTGGCGTTGTCGACATAGAAGACCGCCGAGGTCGCGCGCGGATAGACGCCGATCGCGGATTCGCCGGTGTCGTAGATATCCTGGTTCGCACACCCATCGAGAGCGGCGAGGGTGATTGCCAGTAACGCGATTCGCCTGATCATTGACGGCCTCCGAGAGATGCGATCACAGGACGCGACACGGCGATCGACCGCACCGCTGGCTGCGCGAGCGCTGCGCGCGATCCAGGACGCGGCCGGACGGCCCCCGATCAACTTTGTCCGGGCGACGAGCAAAGTGTCACCGCCGCGAATCTCAGTCAAACCAAATCTCCTCTAAAAAACAGAGGCTTGAGAGACGATTTCGCAACCGGCATCGCAATCGCGAGTTGTTTCCGACTTCTTTCGATGATCGAACAAAGTCATGAAATCCGGCGCCATCGGCGCGCGGCCTGAACCCTCGCCCCTCGACATGGAGGCCGGCGTACGGTCCGGCGCCGCGGTGTTCGTTCCGGGGGGCCGCGCGCGGTGCGTCGGGCTGGCGCGCCGCGTGTCGGACTGGCGCGTGTCGCGCCCAGCTGGCGCACGATCGGGTGTGCGGAACTGGCCTGTTGACCGAAGTCGCGCGGGAATGGCGTCAGTGTCATCGCATTGCATTCGCGTGCGCTTGCCTGGCTTTCACGCGAGCAGCTAAGTCAGGGCGCGCGCTCCAACCGCGAGCGCGCCGCAAAACACCGGAGGAGATCAATGCTCGAGCGAAGGCTACTGCCGCTCGCGTTGACGCTCGTGATCGGCGTGGTCATCACCACGCCGAGATCAGCGCACGCGCAGCCGACCCGCACCGTCACCGGTGTCGTCGTCGACAACGACGCCGGCACCGGCGTGGCGAACGCCGCGATCCAGGTGAAGGACGCACCGACGCCAGCCATCCAGACCGGCGCCGATGGCGCCTTCGCGATCGCGAAGGCCCCCGTCGGTGACATCGTGCTGCAGATCGCCGCGGACACCTACGCGCCCCTCGAGATCACCGTGAAGGCGGGCAAGACCAGCACGGTGGTCGCGATCTACTTGCAGAAGAAGACGCCGCTGCCGCCCGCGACGCGCGTGATCAGCGGCCTCGTCCGCGACGGCGCCACCAACGCGCCGCTCGCCGGCGCCATCGTCAAGGTCCAGGGCACCGAGCTCGGCGCGACCACCGATGACGACGGCGTCTTCGTCATCCCCTCGGTGGCGGCCGCCGACGTGGTGCTCGAGATCGCCGCCGCCGATCACAACGCCACGGTGACCACCGTGCCCTCGACCGCGAGCTCGACCCGGGTCGCGCTCGCCCCGACCACGCCGCCGCCCCCGCCGGTGGAGACGCCGGTCGCGCCGACCAGCCGGACCGTGCGCGGCAAGGTCACCGAGGACGCCTCGGGTGATCCGGTGCCCGGCGCCGCCGTCACGCTGGTGGGCACCACGAACACCGTGCTCACCGACGAGACCGGCGCCTTCGCGATCGAGGGCGTGCCGCTCACCGACGTCAGCCTCGCGGTCGAGGCCGGCGGCTTCAAGACCGTCACCCTGCGCGCGCCAGCCACCGTCGACGCCATCGACGCGCGCCTCGCGTTCGCCGCCTCCGAGGAGGTCTTCGTCGAGGGCCGCGCGCCGGTCATCATGAAGTCCAACCTCGCCAACGGCGCCTCGGTCGTCAACGACGCCGACCTCAACCGGGTCTCGGCCCCGACGCTCGACTCGGCGCTGCAGGGCAAGATCTCCGGCGCCAACATCCAGTACAACTCGGGCGCGCCGGGCGGCGGCGCCCAGCTCCGGCTGCGCGGCATCTCGACCATCAATGGCCAGTCCTCGCCGCTGTACGTCGTCGATGGCGTCATCGTCTCGAACACCGCGATCTCCTCGGGCGCCAACGCGATCACCGGCGCGGCTGCGGGCGGCAACGCCTCGGCCCAGGACAACCCGGTCAACCGCATCGCCGACCTCAACCCCAACGACATCGAGAGCGTCGAGGTCCTGAAGGGCGCCGCGGCCGGCGCGCTGTACGGCTCGAAGGCCGCCAACGGCGTCGTCGTGATCACGACCAAGCACGGCCGCGGCGGCAAGAACAAGGTCTCCGTCACGCAGCGCTTCGGCATGGCGACGACCGCCAACCACCTCGGCTCGCGCACCTTCAAGAGCGCGGCGGAGGTGATGGCCGCCTATCCCGACAACGCCACCGCGCTCGCGGCGTTCAAGGAGGGCCGGACCTACGATCACGAGGCCGAGGTCGAGCAGGTGAAGGTCGCGACCGAGACCGTCGCCAGCGCCTCGGGCGGCAACGCGGTCGGCAGTTACTTCGGCTCGATGCTCGTGCGCGACGAGCCCGGCGTCGTCATCGGCACCGGCTACCAGAAGCAGTCCGGCCGCCTCGGCATCAACTACGACTTCGGCAAGCGCCTCAAGGTGGCGGTCAGCGCCAACGTCCTGCACTCGACCTCGGACCGCGGTCTCACCAACAACGACAACACCGGCACGTCGGAGTACGTCGTGCTGTCGTCGACGCCGAGCTTCTTCAACCTCCAGCAGAGCGCGAGCGGCCTGTTCCCGCGTAACCCGTTCGTCGGGTCGGGCGCCAACCCGCTGCAAACCGTGGCGCTGCTCCGCAACCAGGAGGACGTCTGGCGCCTGATCGGCGCGTCCAACGTCAACCTCGATGCCTGGCACGCCGATCACCAGGCCGTCACGCTGCAGGCCAACTACGGCTTCGACTGGTTCCGCCAGCGCAACGACCTCCTGTCGCCGCCCGAGCTGTTCTTCGAGCCCACGGTCGATGGCCTCGCCGGCACGTCGATCGATGCCAACTCGTCGAACCTCAACTGGAACGTGGGCGGCTCGGCGGTGTGGGCGTACGAACCGGCCGATCAGAAGTGGAAGAGCGCGCTGACCGGTGGCTTCACGATCGAGAACTCCGATCTCGCCAGCGTCTACGTCGTCGCGCAGAACCTCACCGCGGGCCAGCCCAACGTCGACTCGGGGACCTCGATCGGCGTGCAAGAGAATCGCGTGCGCACGCGCGACCAGGGCCTGTACCTGCAGGAGGAGGTCGCCGCGCTGAACCGCCGCCTCTCGGTGCTGGCCGGGCTCCTCGGCGAGCGCTCGAGCCTCAACGGCAACCCCGACAAGTTCTATCTGTTCCCCAAGCTCGCGGCGACCTACGAGGTGCCCGGGCTCGAGAAGCAGCTCGACCTGCTGCGCCTCCGCGGCGCCTACGGCGAGGCCGGCAACCGGCCGAACTACGGCCAGAAGTTCACGCCGCTCAACGCCACCGGCAACATCGGCGGCAACGCCGGCATCGTCGTCGGCGGTGGCGCCGGCGATCCCAACATCGCGCCCGAGCGCCAGCGCGAGGTCGAGCTGGGCGTGGACGTCGCCGCCAAGAACAACCGCGCCGTGCTCGAGCTCACCGCCTACCAGCGCGACATCCGCGATCTGCTGCTGCAGCGCACGCTGGCGCCCTCGACCGGGTTCACCACGCAGTTCTTCAACGGCGGCTCGATGCGCAACCGCGGCCTCGAGGCCGCGCTCCAGGTCGTGCCCGTCGACGGTCCGGTCGAGTGGACCTCACGCGCGATCCTCACGCTCAACCGCTCGACGATCACCAGCCTGCCCGACGGCATCCCGTACTTCGACATCACGGCCGCGGGGTTCGGCACCGGCCTCGGCGCGTATCGCATCGAGCCCGGCAAGTCGGCCACGCAGATCGTCGCGACCGTCGATGGCATGGGCACGGTCAAGCCGGTCGGCAACGGCGAGCCCACGTTCCGCGTCGGCTTCGCCAACAACCTCCGGTACAAGAGCGTCGGGTTGACCTCGCTGATCGACTGGCAGCAGGGCTCGAACATCGTCAACCTGACCCGCCTGCTCTACGACTTCGGCCAGGTCAGCCCCGACTACGTCGGCGCCGGCGAGGCCCGCCTCGCGAAGTTCAACGACGGCGACGCGCGCCCGTACATCGAGAGCGCGACCTTCGTGAAGCTGCGCGAGATCTCGGTGTTCTGGGATCTGCCCCAGCGGTGGTCGCACGCGATCGGCCCGGTCGACACGCTGCGCCTCAGCCTGTCCGGCCGCAACCTGCTCACGTTCACCAGCTACAGCGGCCTCGATCCCGAGGTCTCCAACTTCGGCAACCAGCCGATCGGCCGCAACTACGATGTTGCCCCCTACCCGCCCAGCCGGAGCTTCTGGCTGTCGCTGGACGCCGGGTTCTGAGGAGGACGACCATGCGAACCATCGCCAAGATCCTGCTCGCGTCGCTGCTCGCCACGACCGTCGGCGCCTGCAGCCTCGATGTCCCCGATCTCAACAACCCCGGCATCGACGGGCTCGAGAACAACCCGACGCCGTCGGCGGTCGCCGCCGCGTGCACCGGCCTCCTGATCGGCAGCCGGCGCAACGTCGCCCAGGGCAACGGCCTGATCCTGCAGCTCGGGGTGCTCGGCCGCGAGGCCTACGACTTCGACGCCGCCGACCCGCGCTACGTCGGCGAGCTGATCGCCGGCACGCTCAACCCCGGCAGCCCGTTCGGCGGCAACTTCTGGGCGCAGCCCTACGCGAACCTGCGCAACGGCAACATCGTGCTGGGCGCCGTCGACAAGGTCGCGGACTTCACCGCCGCGGACAAGGCCGCGATCCGTGGCTTCACCGAGACCATCCAGGCCCTCGATCTGCTCGAGGTCATGGACACCCACGACACCAACGGCGCGGTCATCGACACCGATCTCCCGATCGATCAGCTGGGCGCCATCGTCCAGAAGCCGATGGTGCTCGCCAGGATCGTGAGCCTGCTCGACGACGCGAAGACCCAGCTGGCCACCGGTGGCGACGCGTTTCCGTTCGCGCTCTCCGCGGGCTACAAGGGCTTCGACACGCCCGCGACGTTCCTGACCTTCAACCGCGCGATCCGCGCCCGCGTCGCGATCTACGCCGGCGACTTCGACGGCGCGCTCGCCGCGCTGGACGAGTCGTTCCTCGACGATGGCGCGGCCGCCGACCTGGACGCCGGCGTCTATCACACGTACGGCACGTCGTCGGGCGACACCACCAACGGGCTCATCAACCCGAACATCTACGCGCATCCGTCGCTGACCGCCGACGCCGCGAAGAAGGCCGACGGCAACCCCGACGATCGCCTCACCCGCAAGGTGACCAAGGCGGACAAGCCGGGCAGCGCGCAGGGCCTGTCGTCCGACGACGCGTTCACGATCTACACGTCGCCGTCGTCGCCGGTGCCGATCATCCGCAACGAGGAGCTCATCCTGCTGCGCGCCGAGGCGGAGATCGGCAAGAACGACGTCGCGGCCGCCGCCGACGATCTCAACCTGATCCGGACGCGCTCCGGCGGCCTGGCGGCGCGCGCCGACCTGACCGCCGGCAACATCGTCGACGAGCTCCTCTACAACCGGCGCTACTCGCTGATGTTCGAGGGCCACCGCTGGATCGATCTGCGCCGCTTCGGCAAGGACCTGCCGCTCGACATGCCGACTGACATCCGCAACGTGCGCTACCCGATCCCGCTCAACGAGTGCAACGCGCGCACGAACGAGCCGGCGTGCGCGCTGGGGAGCACCTGACCAGCTAGCGGAGGTGCTTCTTGAAGAAGGCCATCGTGCGCGACCACGCGAGCACGGCGGCCTTCTCGTCGTAGCGGGGCGTCGTGTCGTTGTGGAACCCGTGCTGCGTGCCGGGATAGGTGAACGCCTGGTAGCTCACCTTGCTGGCGTCGAGCGCGGCCTTGTAGTCAGGCCACGCGCCGTTCACGCGGTCATCGGTCTCGGCGAAGTGCAGCAGCAGCGGCGCCTTGATCGCCGCGGCGTCGGCCGCGCTCACGCCGGTGCCGTAGAACGGGACCGCCGCCTTCAGGTACGGCAGCCTGGCGGCGAACACGTTGCAGACGCCGCCGCCGAAGCAGAAGCCGACGGCGCCGAGCTTGCCCGCGTCCTTGCGCGCGTGGACGAAGTCCGCGGCGGCGAGCAGATCCGCGGTGCGCTTGTCCGGATCGAGCTTGGCGAACAGCTCGCGGGCCTTGTCCTCGTCGCCCGGGTAGCCGCCGAGCGGCGTGAGCGCGTCGGGCGCGAACGCGAGGTAGCCGGCGACCGCGAGCCGCCGCGCGACATCCTCGATGTACGGGTTGAGCCCGCGGTTCTCGTGGATGACCACGACCGCCGGCACCTTGCCGCGGCGCTTCGCGGGTAGCGCGAGGTAGCCGCGCATCGGCCCCGAGCCTTGCGGCGACGGGTACTCGATCCGCTCGGTCTTGATCCGCTTGTCGGTCGCCGCGACCTGCTCGGCCCACGCGAAGTTGGGCTCGAGGCTCGCGAGGATCGCCGCCGCGGTCACGCCGCCGACGGCGAACTTCCCGAGGCGATCGAGGAAGTCGCGCCGCGACAGCGCGCCGTGGACGAAGCCGTCGAACAGCGAGAGGACCTCGGGCGGATAGTCGCTGGCTTGCTTGCGGGTCATGGAACGCGCCTCCGGGCCGCGGCGGGCCACGGCGCAGGGTATCTCAGAGGCTGTCATCCTTTCGGATGACAGCCTCCCTTCGATCGATCGGCCCGCGCGAGGACGCGCAGCCCGCTCTCATCCGGAACCGGAGCCGGCTCACTTCGTTCGCCTCAGCGCCACGCGGTGGCGATGCGCGCCGCCGCCTTCACCGTGCGGTTGTCGCCGCCCTCCCAGATCACCTCACCGGAGGCGCGCCGCTGCAAGAACTTGAACGCCAGAGGCGTGCCGGGCGCGACATCCAGGGAGACCGACCACGTGTCGCCCGTGCGCGCGAGCGGGATGGCGTGGCCTGGGTCCCAGTCGCCGAGATAGGGCTCGCTGCCGCAGACCATCACCTCGGTGTCCTCGTCGACCGCGACGCCGGTGAGCTCGAGCGTGACGGCGCGGTCACCGGACGGCGCCGTGAGCGCGGACGGCTCGGTGGTTGCCGGCGGGGGAGAGGCCGGCGCGGCGCTGGCAGCGACCGCCGCCGGCACCGTGGGCGATGGCGTGGCCAGCTGCGACGGCGCGACGACCGGCGGCGGCGCGACGACCGACTCGGTCGCCTTCGTCGTCGCCCCGACGAGGAACTCGAGCCGCGCGTCGACCGCGGTGAGGCGATCGCCGAGGCCCGACAGGGCGGCGCGGAACGCGCGCACCTGCGCGTGGTCGTACGCCGGGAGCTCGGCGAGGCCCGCGCGGGCGAGCGCGGCCTCGAGCATCGTCTCGGCCGAGTAGTAGTCATAGCGGAGCCGCAACGCGGCCGTGAGTTCTTCCCGTTCGACGCGGTTGGACATGACACTGGCCCTCCGCTCAAAACCCTACCTCGGTCGATGCCAGTCGAGGGTGCGATCCTGCGGTGAGCCAGATTCCGGATGATCATTGACGCGAGATGCGTCGATGCGTCGACTTCGTCGCCTCAACGCCCGTCGCACCGCGACAGCGCGCCGTGGACGAAGCCGTCGAACAGCGAGAGGACCTCGGGCGGGTTAGTCGCTGGCTTGCTTGCGGGTCATCGCGTCCGCCTCGACCGGCGCGTGAACGCTGCCGGTCTGTGTAGGTCATCACGGTGCCCGTGCTCGCAGTACCAGTAGCTCCCCGCGCGCTACGGGCCACGCCTCGGCGACCATCTTTGCCGAGGAGCCGGCGCGCGTCGCGCCGCGAATCCGCGCTACCGTGCGCGTGGATGCAGGCGTTCCAGGACGCGTTCGTCGCGATCGTCGCGGATGCCGCGCTGCGCCGCCGCTTCCGCGTCGAACCGGATGCCGTGCTCGACGGGTTCGCGCTCGACGCCGACGCGCGCGCCGCATTGCGCGGCATCCCGCTCGACGAGCTCGAGCGCTTCGCGCGATCGCTCGTCGCGAAGCGCTGGCACGAGGTCGCGCGGATCGTCCCGCTGACCGCGCGCGTCGCGCCGAGCCTGGGCGAGCGCTATCGCGCGTGGGTCGCCGAGCATCCCGCGCCGGTGAGCCTCGCGCTGCTGTCACCGGGAGCGGCCGAGGCGCGCCGCGCGCTGCCGGCGCTGCACGCCGCCCTCGCCGCCGACGACGCCGAGGCGCGGTACGCCGCCGACCTGCTCGCATACGAGGTCATCCGCGCGACCGGCGGCGAGCTCCGGGCCCGCTACGACCTCGACGCGATCGCCCACGAGGTCGCGCGCGGGCTGCTTTCGGTCGATCCCGAGCCCGCGCCGCGCGTGTATCGCTTCGGGAGATCGACGTGAGCGGGCCGTGGCGTGGCGCCGGGATCGGCTACCGCCACGCGCATCGCGCCGCGCTGCTCGCGCGGACGCCATCGACTGGCGGCCCTGCGGTGCTCGAGGTCATGCCGGATCACTTCTTCGCCTCGCCGGGCGCGCTGGCGCCGCTCGCCGAGCGCTACCCGATCGTCTTCCACGACGTCGGACTGTCGTTCGCGACCGCGGGCGACACCAGCGTCGCGCGCGATCGCCTGCGTCGCATCGCCGAGCTCGCCGCGATCGCGCGGCCACTGCTGGTGAGCGACCATCTCGCCCTCACCCGCTCGCCTGCGGGGATCGATCTCGGGCACCTCGCGCCAGTGTGGCGCACCGAGGCCGCGCTCGCGCTGATCGCCGATCGCCTCCGCGCGGTCGCCGACCTCCTGCAGCTCCCGGTCGCGATCGAGAACATCACCGCGCCCTTCGACATCCCTGGCGGCATGCCCGAGGCCGAGTTCCTGGCCCGCCTCGTCGAGCGCGCGGGCTGCGGGCTGCTCCTCGATCTCGCCAACCTCGAGATCAACGGGCGCAACCACGGCTTCGACGCCCGCGCCCGGGTCCACGACTACCCGCTCGAAGCAGTCGTGCAGGTCCACCTCGCGGGCGGCTTTCGCGATCGCGCGGCGGTGTGGATCGACAGCCACAGCACGCCGGTTGCGGACACCACCTTCGAGTTGCTGCGCGAGCTCGGGCGCGCGCGGGCATCGCTCGTCACGATCATCGTCGAGCGCGACGACAACCTCGGGGACCTCGGCGACCTGGTCGCCGAGGCGACCGCAGCCGCAGCGAGGTGGACCGCATGAGCCTCCCCGTCGATCAAGCCGCCAGCGCGCTCCGCGACGAGCGCCTCGCCGATCCCGGCGCGCACCTGAAACCGAAAGGCCGGGACGAGCTGCGCGCCGAGATCGCGCGCTGGGATGCCGAGGGGCTGCGCGCCCGGGTCCTCGTCGTCGATCCGGGCGACGATCTCGATGGGCTGCTCGGCGTCTTCGATGCGCTGCACCTCGATCCCCACGCGGACCTCGTGCTGGTGTTCGATACGCACGCCTGGGTCGCTCGCGGCTGGGGCCTCACCGAGCGCGAGATCGCGCGCGCTCTCGAGCTCGCGCGGCCCGGCACGCGGACGGTGTTCGCGGCCCAGCTGATCGCGGCGCTCGACCAGCTCGCGGCCAGCGCCCGGGCCCAGGGCGCGAGCGCCGCGCCCGACGACAGCCTTGCCTGGCCGATCATCGGCGGGATCGGCCTCGCGCTGACGATGGGCCTGACCGCGCTCGCGATCCGGCGCCGCAACCAGGTCGCGCGCGCGGGCGCGGCCGCACAGGCCGAGGTCCGGGCATCGGCCGAGCGCGCCTACAGCGAGGTGATGCTCGCGTGCGAGGAACTCGGCGGCGATCCGCAGGCCACCGAGCTTCAGCTGCGCGCCGCCGAGCTGCGGCGCCGACTCGACGCGATCACCGGGCATGACCGCGTCGCGCTGGGCAAGATCCATCAGCTCGAGAACGAGCTGGCCGCGCTGCGCTCGACCACTCTGCAGAAGGAGCACGCCTGATGCTGCGTTCGCGAATCCTCGTCGACCTCCCCAGCGTGGAGACCGATCGCCGCATGGGCGTGTTCGAGTGGCTGCGCTCGCTGTTCGGCGCGACGATCGATCTGCGCAGCGGCCGAGAGGAGCTCACCGTCGGGGCGTGCTCGCTGGTCGAGGGGCTGGTCGCCGCCTTCGCCCGCGCCGGCGTGACCGACGCGCTGTCATTCCTCGTCGACAAGCGCGTGGTCTATCTCGACGCCAACGAGGTTCCGGACGATCTCCCGCTGATCCTCAAGGCCGCGGAGGAGACCGGGATCCTCGACCGACCGTTCCGCGAGATGCACCTGGCGGTCGCACACCAGGATGGTCGCCTGCACACGATCTTCGACTGCGCGATCACCAGCCAGGTCGCGCTCGGCGAGGCCGAGATGGTGATCGAGGTCTCGAGCCGGCGCGTCGACTTCCGGGTCGCGCACGGCGAGAGCGCGCAGACGTACGCCGAACGGGTGAAGGCGCTGGCCGGCGATCCGGCCGGCTTCGAGCCGATGCGCGCCGAGCTCGATCAGCGGATCGCGCAGGTCGCCGAGGCGCTGCGTGCCGCGCTGGTCGGCGCGAAGGTCACGACCGCGCCGAGCTACGTGCAGCTGATCCGCCCCGGCGCGCGCCAGATCGGGCGCTTCGGCAAGCTGCCGTTCGGCGATCAGGTCCTCGATCCGAAGTACCGCGCGGTCCCGACGACGCAGCGGACCGGCGCCTACGCCGACCCGTTCTACTATCACTACTCCGATCCGTACTACGACTACACGAACTACGTGATCGTCGATGCGATGGTCCACCACGCGACCTGGGCCTCGCCGCACGTCCATGTCGTCGACCCGGCCGGGACCCTGCTGTTCACCGGCGACACCGCGACCACGCACGGCGCCGATCCGTGGATCGGCCAGGACGCCGTCGGCTACGATCCGAGCGGCAACGTGTGCGTGAGCGAGGCGCTCGCCGACACGTCCACGTCCACCTTCGACGCCTACGCACCGGTCGACAGCGGCAGCCCGATCGACACGACGAGCGGCAGCAGCTGCTCGTCGACGTCCGGCTCGAGCTGCTCGTCGACGTCTGGGTCCAGCTGCTCGTCGACGTCCGGGTCCAGCTGCTCGTCGTCCTCCGGATCGAGCTGCTCGTCGTCCTCCGGTTCGAGCTGCGGGTCGTCGTGCAGCTCGGGCAGCTCCTGCGGCAGCTCGAGCTGATCGCGGCCTGACCTACCGCGCCCCGCGCTACGGGAACCGCGCCTCGGCCACGACCTTCTCGACGAACGCCGCGAACGGCATCGTCGCCATCTTCTGCTGGTCGGCGGCGCCGAAGGTCCGCACGCTGACCTCGTCGCTGGCGACCTCCTTGTCGCCGAGCACGATCGTGTACGGGATCTTCTGCAGCGACGCGTCGCGGACCTTGGCCTTCATCATGCCGTTGCCGTCGTCGAAGCTGACCCGCACGCCGGCGGCCGCGAGGCGATCGACCACGGTCCGCGCGTGGTCGTTCACGCGGTCGGTGACGGTCACGACCGCGACCTGGATCGGCGCGAGCCAGACCGGGAACGCGCCGGCGAAGTGCTCGATCAGGATCGCGATGAAGCGCTCGAACGAGCCGTAGATCGCGCGGTGGAGCACGACCGGGCGGTGCTCCTTGCCGTCCTCGCCGATGTAGCTGAGGTCGAAGCGCTCGGGCGCGGCGTAGTCGAGCTGGATCGTGCCGAGCTGCCACTTGCGGCCGATGCTGTCGGACACGTCGAAGTCGATCTTGGGGCCGTAGAACGCGCCATCACCGGGCTTGAGCTCGTAGGCCAGGCCGAGCCCGTCGAGCGCGGTCTTGAGCGAGGCCTCGGCGCGATCCCACATCGCGTCGTCGCCGATGCGCTTCTCGGGGCGGGTCGCGAACTTCGCGACGTAGGTCAGGCCGACCGCGTTGTAGACCTTGTCGAGCAGCGTCGTGAACCGCTTCACCTCGTCGGCGATCTGATCCTCGCGGCAGTAGATGTGCGCGTCGTCCTGCGCGAACTGCCGCACGCGGGTGAGGCCGCCGAGCGCGCCGGCGGCCTCGTTGCGGTGCAGGACATCCTGGGTGTGCAACCGCAGCGGCAGGTCGCGATAGCTCTGCTTGCGAAAGCCGTAATAGAGGTGGTGCGACGGGCAGTTCATCGGCTTCAGCGAGTAGTGGTGCGGGTCCGGATCGCCCGCCGCCTTGGCCGCGCTGTCCTCGACGAGGAACATGTTCTCCTTGTACTTGCCCCAGTGGCCCGAGGTCTCCCACAGGCCCTTGTTGTAGAGCAGCGGCGTCTTGATCTCGACGTAGCCGTTGCCCAGCGCGAGCTTGCGCATGTACGCCGAGAGGATCGTGTAGATCGCGGTCCCCTTCGGGGTCCAGAACGCCGCGCCCGGCGAGTACGGGTGGAAGTGGAAGAGATCGAGCTCCTTGCCGAGCCGCCGGTGATCGCGCTTCTCGGCCTCCTCGCGCTGCTTGAGCCAGGCGTCGAGGCCCTTCTGATCGAAGAACGCGGTGCCGTAGATCCGCTGCAGCGTCTTGTTGCGGTGATCGCCGCGCCAGTACGCCGCCGACGACGACAAGATCTTGATGACGCCGACGCGCCCGGTCGATGGGCCGTGCGGGCCCTCGCAGAAGTCGACCCACTCGCCGTGGCTGTACAGGGTCAGCACCGTCGCGCCCTTGGCGACGATGTCCTGGATGATCTCGACCTTGAACTTCTCGCCCTTGCCGTCGAACAAGGCGATCGCCTCGGCCGGCGACACCTCGGTGCGCTTGAACGGCAGGTCGGCGGCGATGATGCGGTTGGCCTCGGCCTCGATCTGCGCGAGCTCGTCCTCGCTGAACGGCTGGCCGCGATCGAAGTCGTAGTAGAAGCCGTTCTCGATCGAGGGGCCGATCGTGACCTGCGTGCCCGGGAACAGCCGCTGCACCGCATCGGCGACGATGTGCGCCGCGTCGTGGCGGATCGTCTCGAGCGCCTCGGGCGCCTTGGTCGTGACGATCTCGAGGCGCGTGTCGGTGTCGAGCGTGCGCGAGAGATCGACCGACGTGCCGTCGATCTTGGCGAGCACGGCGGCCTTGGCGAGTCCGGGACCGATCGAGTCCCTCACGAAGTCGCCGATCCGGGTGCCCGAAGCGGTCTGCTTCTGGCTGCCGTCGGGCAGGGTCACGGTAACGCTGGTCATGGGCGAACAATAGCCAGGCACCCGAGGGTTTGGTACCGCCAGCCCGCCTCCAAGCGCGCGCCCGAGGCTGCCGGGTGCTGTGGGGTCGGCCACGTGGCGCCGATTCAGGGCGCCCGGGCACCGCGGACGTGGGTATCCTGGCCGCGGAGGTCGGAGATGAGAATGATCGGTCGCCTGACGGTTCTGGGGTCGCTCGCGCTCGCGGGCTGTGGGTTGGAGGGTGGCGATCCGCCGGCCTATCCGCTCGAGGCATGCACTGGCGGTCCGGAGTTCGTGAGGCAGGCCGCGGTCGACGACGCCGCGCTGCTGGGCTTCTCCGGCGCCGACGTCATCGGTGCGCTGAACGCCCGCGGCCCGGCGCAGTTCACGTGGCAGACCGGCGAGACCACCACGGTCACCGTCCACGCGACCGCCGTCGCAGCGAGCGCCTCGGTCGACGCGCCCCCGCCCTACCAGGGCCACTGCCAGCCGTCGGTCTCCGTCGAGGCGCAGCTGCACGTGTTCAGCGCCGACGGCCGCCTCGACGCGACCATCCCGACGACGCTGGTCGGGCTCGGCCCCGATCGCGAGCTCGAGGTCGTGTTCCCGGCCGACGCGCGCTTCGAGTTCGCGCGGCCGACGCCGCTGCCGATCCCCGAGGCCTGGTCGGACCCGTCGCGCCCGACCGAGGCCGTGGCGTTCTCGTTCCACGCCGACTCCCCCGGCGCGCTGTCGCCGTACTGCCTGCCCGGCGAGCCGGTCTCCGACGACCCGGCCCTCTCGTGCAACCGCTACAGCGGCCTGGTCCGGTTCGTCGCGTACGACCCCGCCGCGCCGATCGAGGGTCCGAGCACGATCGTCAACAATCCGGTCGGCTGGTGGACCTGGCCGTGACGCCCACCGTCGCGCTGACCTGACGCCCGCGCTACGGCTCCAGCGCGATCGTGACGTCGACCTGCTTGCTGGTGCGCTGCGACGAGTCGCTGGTCGTCACGACCGTGGCGCGACCGCTGGCGACCACGCCCGGCGGCCGGGGCCAGCCGTAGCCCGGCGCCGGGTTCTCGACGAACTTCGGCGTCAGTCGGCACTGCGGCGGCCCCGCGGCGGTGAACGGCGACACCCACGCCTCGTACGCACCGTCGGGGCCGAACCCGACGCCCTGCTGCACGAACGTGAGCGTCAGCGGCTCCTTGACCGGCGCGCACAGCACCGCGTGATGGCCGGGCACGTCGACGCGCAGCGGCTGCGACGCCGTCGCGGTCTGGGTCGCGGCGACCGGGACGACCACCGACACGCGCAGGGAGTAGGCGTGCTCGCAGCCGGCGGCGAGCACCAGCGCGAGCACGATCGGGGACCACGAACGACGCGTCATGCGCTGAGTCTGAATGGTACCGTCGCGGCAGTGAAGCACCTCACCATCCTGATCGCGACGATCCTGCTCTGCGCGTGTGGCGGAGCCAAAGCCAAGCCCTCCGCGGCGACCGCGACCATCCCGCCCGGCGAGCCCAACGGCTGCGAGGGCGCTTGCGAGCGGGTCGCGCAGTGCTGGCAGGCGCAGTACGGCCAGGCCGACGCCGACGGTGATCGCTCCACCTGCGAGGCGCGGTGCATGAACAAGACCGAGGAAGAGCAGGCGACCTACGCGAAGGCGATGGCCGCCGAGACCCGCTGCCCGGCGATCCTCGACATGTAGGGACACGCCGGTTTCGCCCGGGCGCTGCGCAAGCCGCGCACCTCGGCGCCACCGCCCCGAACGGCTTGCGCGAAGCGCGCGCGATTCCTGCACTGCGCGCTGGCCCTGACCGTGCATCACGTGACCCCGGCGCCTCCGCGCCGCGCGAGTCCATGATGAAGCCACGACCGACGAAGCGTTCCTGGGCCGAGCCCTGGAAGGTGAAGATGGTGGAGCCGCTGCGGATGATCTCCGCCGACGAGCGCCGCCGCGCGATCGCCGCTGCCGGCTACAACACGTTCCTCTTGCGCAGCGAGGACGTGTACATCGATCTGCTGACCGACTCCGGCACCAGCGCGATGAGCGACCAGCAGTGGGCCGGCATGATGCTCGGCGACGAGGCCTACGCCGGCAGCCGCAACTTCTACAACCTCGAGGCCGCGATCCAGAAGTACTACGGCTATCGCTACATCACGCCGACCCACCAGGGCCGCGGCGCCGAGAACATCCTCTCGCAGATCTGCATCAAGCCCGGCGACTACGTGCCGGGCAACATGTACTTCACGACCACGCGCCACCACCAGGAGGCCGCCGGCGGCACGTTCGTCGATGTGGTCATCCCCGAGGCCCACGACCCGGCCAACGAGTTCCCGTTCAAGGGCAACGTCGATCTCGAGGCGCTCGCCGCGCTGATCGCGCGCGTCGGCGCCGCGAAGATCCCGTACGTCTGCGTGGCCGCGACGGTGAACATGGCCGGCGGCCAGCCGATCTCGATGGCCAACATGCAGGCGGTGCGCGCGCTCACTCGAGCGCACGGCATCCGCATCTTCCTCGACGCGACCCGCGCGGTCGAGAACGCGTGGTTCATCCAGCAGCTCGAGCCCGGCTATCGCGATCGGTCGGTCGCCTCGATCCTGCTCGAGTTCTGCTCGTACTCCGACGGCTGCACGATGTCGGGCAAGAAGGACGCGCTGGTCAACATCGGCGGCTGGCTGGCGCTCAACGACAAGGATCTCTACGACGAGGCCTCGGCGCTGGTCGTGGTCTACGAGGGCCTGCACACCTACGGCGGCATGGCCGGCCGCGACATGGAGGCGATGGCCCGCGGCATCGCCGAGTCGGTCTCCGACGATCACATGACCGCGCGCATCGGCCAGGTCCAGTACCTCGGCGAGATGCTCCACGACTGGGGCGTGCCGGTGGTTCGTCCGATCGGCGGACACGCGGTCTACCTCGACGCGCGCGCGTTCTATCCCCACATCCCGCAGGATCAGTTCCCGGCGCAGGCGCTCGCCGCGAACCTCTACGAGGAGTCGGGCGTGCGCGCGATGGAGCGCGGCATCGTCTCGGCGGGGCGCGACAAGCTCACCGGCGAGAATCACCACCCCAAGCTCGAGCTGGTCCGGCTCACGATCCCGCGGCGGGTCTACACCCAGGCCCACATGGACGTCACCGCCGAGTCGGTGGCGGCGGTCTGGGACGCGCGGGCGAGCGCGCGCGGGCTGCGCATGACCTACGAGCCCCGCCACCTGCGGTTCTTCCAGGCGCGGTTCGAGCCGATCTGATCGGGGCCTGACTACCGCATGCCGATCGCCGCGAACAGCGCCGCGGGATCGTAGACCACGCCCCGGCTCACCACGACGCGGGTCGCGCGCATCGCGCTGATGTCGCGGGTCGGATCACCGTCGACGAGCACCAGATCGGCCTGCTTGCCGACGGCGATCGAGCCGCTGACGGCATCTCGGCCCATGACCCGCGCCGCGCCGAGGGTGGCGAGCGCGAGCACCTCGGGCGCCGGGATGCCGGCCTGCACGTAGAGCTCGAGCTCGCGCGACAGCGCGAGGCCGGCGACGTCGTCGGTGCCCGCGACGATCGTGATGTGGCGATCCCACGCCCGCTTCACCATCCTCAAGAGCGCCGCGTACGACCCGCGGAACGTCGCGCGCTGGTCGCCCTCGGCGGGCAGGCCGCCGCCGTGCGCGAGGCGCTCGACCTGCGCCGGCAGCCGCCCGAAGTACGGCGCGAGGGTCGGGTTGCGATCGCCGGGCTCGGACACGAACATGCCCTCGAACGCGTCGAGCGTGGGATCGAGCACGGTCTCGTGCGCGACCAGGAGGTCGAGGAACTCCTGGACCGGCGCGCCGTCGAGATCGAGGCCCGCGCCCTTCTCGGCGACCCGCGTGAAGCGCAGCGGCGTGCGGGTGTCGTCGTCGGGGCCGGCGAGGAAGCGCAGGAACAGGAAGTTCGCGTGCTGGAGCTCGTCGTAGCCGGCGAGCACGGCCTCGGCGGCGTTCATGCCGAAGGGCACGTGGCCGCTGACCCGCAGGCCGCGGGCGTGGGCCGCGGCGGTGATCACGGGCACCAGGGTCGGCGCGAGCGAGCTGTAGATCTTGATCTGCTGGTAGCCGGCGTCGGCGAACTTCGCGACCGCCGCGGTCGCCTCCTCGGGGGTCGACGCGATCGCGCCGGTCGGCGCCGCGAACTTGCCTGGGCCATCGATGAGGCCGGCGCGCAGCACGCGCGGACCGATCTCGGCGCCGGCATCGAAGCGCTTGACCCGCGCGGCGCTCTCGTCGAAGTCGCTGCCGAGATCGCGCACGGTCGTGATGCCCGCGGCCAGGTCGACGAGGCCGTCGCTGTCGCCGAGGTGGACGTGCATGTCCCAGAGGCCGGGCACGAGCGTGCGGCCGTGCGCGTCGATCACCTGCGCGCCGGCCGGCACGGGCGTGGTCGCGTCGCCGACCGCGGTGATGCGATCGCCGATGACGATCACGGTGCGATCGGACACGACCTGCTTCTTCTCGCTGTCGAACACTTGCGCGTGCGTGATCGCGAGGCCGGCGGCGGGCGGGCGATGCGCGAGCCGGGTCGCGAGCTTCGCGGCGCGGGCCGCGGTCCACGCGGTGTCGTCGGCGATGAGCGTGGGGATGATCGCCTCCGCGCCGACGCGGATCTGCGAGAACCACGGCGACACGCTGGCGAAGAACTCGCCGTCATCGTCGTACCAGGCGAGCTGCGGCTGGAACCCGAGGCCGGCGATCGCGAGCCGGTGAACGCGCTGCTTCGCGCCATCGATCACGACCTCGCGGGTGGTCTCGTCCTCGATCCAGGCGGTGCCTGCGGGCAAGAGCGCGAGGCGATGGCCCGGCGCGCGCACGAGCGCCCGCGCGAGCGTGGTGTCGACGTCGTTCACTGCGACGTAGTGCCCCGTGCCGATCGGCGCCTGGCCGTGCTCACCCGGCGACGCCCACGTGAGCGTGCCGTCGCGCGTCGCGAGGCGCTCGTCGACCGGAGCCTTCAGGTAGTCGTGCCCGGTCGCGACGAACGTGCGCAGCGCGCCGGTGTCATCGACGGTGCTGTCGGTCCGGATGTCAGGGCCGCGGCCGCGATCGTTGAACGTGAGGTGGCCGAGGCGATGGCCATCGGCGCGGATCTCGAGCTCGGCCTGACCGGCGGGCCGACCGCCCATGATGATCGCGTAGCGCAGGACCCGTGGAAAATGCGGGGCGTCGGGCGCGGGCATCGGGCCGCAGCTGGCGAGGGTCGCGACGAGAAGGCCGAGGGACATCCTGCGCATGCGCCGACCGTCGCACGCGTGCCGCGGCGGGACAACGCAAGGGTCTGGCAACCGCGGGCGACGAGCGTGAGGCGTATCAGTGCGCGGGGCCAGGCGGCAGCGCCGCGGTCAGGCGCACGAGCGCATCGACCGGCAGGCCCGCCTCGCGCCCGCGCGCGATGTAGCCGGCGACGAACTCGCGGGTCTGATCGCCGACCTTGGTGAAGTGGTACGCGAGGTAGGTCTCGAGCGGCAGCGGGATCGCGCGGCGCGCGAACCAGAGGCCCATCCGCAAGATCCGCGGCCGCGCGACCAGGCGGATGCCCAGCGGCACGCGGCCCTCGCGATGGCCGATGACCGCGAGCGCCTCGCGCGCGCCCTGCGCGCCTTGCTGGATCGTCTCGCGCACCAGCCGGCGGAACGACCAGCCCGCGTTCTCGAGCGCGACCAGGTACGCCATCATGACCGCCGACGGGAACGCCACGGCGCGCGGCACGTCGCGATCGCGCTTGGCCGGCAGCTTGCCGCGCCGAAACAGCGCGACCACCGCGGCGACCCGCGTGTCCGGCCCCGAGAACGGCGCCGGCGTGAGCGGCGGGAACCAGTACGCCATGCCCGGGCGTGGGAAGCGGGTCTCGTCGGGCAGGGGCGCGCTGTAGCTGATGAGCGTGATCATCCCCGACACCAGGCGATCGGCGCTCGCGCCCGCGGCGAGGATCGTGTCGCGATCGTCGCGCCCGGGCTGGAGTGCGACGATCGTCGCGTCGCCGACCGCGGCGACGAGCTCGGCGAGCCATGGCCCGCGCAGCGCCGGCGACGACACCGTGATGATCACGAGGTCCCAGCGGCGGGCCGCGACCTCGGCCGCGGTCGACACGACCGCGAAGCCCTCGAACCGCACCGGCACGGTGCGCTGCGACCGCGATCGATTGAGCGGATACATATCGACGCCGCCGGCGAGGTCCGCGGCGTACTTCGCGCGCACGAAGAACGTGACCGCACCGCCGCCGAGCTGCGCGTGCCGGCCGTAGACCTGGCCGACCGCGCCGGCGCCGATCACGAGGACGCGCGGCGATGGCTCGGGGCTGGCGCTCACGACCGCGAGGATAGGCGGATTCAGGCCCGACGCCAGCGCTCGAACCCGCGGTACGCGTCGGGCGAGACCAGATCCATCTCGCCGTCATCGAACGCCAGCACCGTCCACCGCTCGCGCAGCGGATCGCCGGCCGGGCCCAGGCACAGCGATCGCGCGCTGCCCTCGTGGACGCGCCAGCCCCAGCCCGCGCGCGCGGGGTCGCCCTCGGTCGCGAGCTCACCGCCGTTGCCCAGCGTCCAGGCGCGCGGGTGATCGGGCGGGGCGACCGTGACGTCGTCGCGCGAGACGCCGATCCGCTGCCACCGGCCGCGCAGCTCGGGTGGACAGTGCGCGCGCGGCCGGGGCCGCGGGTCGAGGCGCGGCTCGCTGGTGTAGAGCATCAGCGCTTGATCGAGCGCGGTGATCGGCAGGACGAGCGCGGGCTCGCCGCGCTGGCGCTCCTCCCACCACGCGAGCCCATGGCCGATCGGATCATCGGGCGCGAACAACCCGACCTGGCCGAGCACGCGGGCGCGATCGCCGATCAGCTCGAGGCCAGCGGCGACCAGGCGCGCGCGCGCGGCCGCGTCGAGTTCGTCGGCGACGAAGTAGCGCAGCAGCGCGGACTCGAGCTCAGCGGCGGTCATCGTTCGCCACCACGCTACGTGCGATCCTTGAGCTCGCGCAACGCCTGCTTGGTCGCCTCGATCTTGCGGCGCAGCTCGTCGGGGTCCTGGACCGCGTTGGTGTCGGAGCGGCGCAGCACGATCGCGCCATCGTTCTCGGCGAACAGCAGGTTCAGCCCGAGGTTCTTGACCAGCGCCGCGCCCTCCCGCTGCCGGTCCGGATGCGGGATCTCGGCGACCAGGAGCTCGAGATCGCGCTGCGCCGCCTCGAAGCCCTTCAGCACGCTGTGCGCCGGGTCCGCGGCCTGCTGAGCCTTGATGTGATCGTCGACGGCGTTGGCCGGATCGGTGCCAGTCGTGCTGGTCGCGACGCGCGCCCGCGCGACGTCGGGATCCGCGAGCGCGGCCGCGAGGCGGGCCTGATACGGCCTGAGCCCGGCGTGCAGCGACAGCGTGATCTCGTCGCCGCCCATGAGCAGCGAGGGCTCCATCTCGGCGCGCAGCTGCTCGGCGAGCTCGTGATCGCCGCGCTTCTCCGCCGCGGCGATGGCCTCGCGGACCAGCACCTGGTAGCTCTGCCGCACCCGCTGGATCGCCCGCCGCCGGAAGCGGATCATCGGATCCGACGCCTGCTGCGTGACGTGATCGGGATCCTCGTGGCCGCTGCCGACCCGGTGCATCGCGTTGCCGTAGTGCTGGACCAGGTCGACGCCCATGTCCTTGATGTCGCAGCTGACGATGATCCGCTCGGTGCGCTCGCGCTCGGCGTTGTAGAAGACCGCCTCCGAGGCCGTCCCGGTGGTCGGGATGACGTCGCCGGTGCCCGGGTTGCGGTGGAGCGTGTCGGTGACCGCGCGCACGTCGACCGGGCCATCGCCCTTGAGGCTGTCGATCAGCTTCTGCGCGCGCGCGATCTGCTCGCCGACCTGGCCGACCTCCGTGCTCATGAACTCGCGGATGTTGTCGAACGCGTTCACGTGCATGAAGTAGCGCTTGAACAGCGCGAGGGTCTGGCGCTCCTGATCGGAGGCCAGGTCCGGGTCCTTGATCTTGTCCTTGCGCACGTCGCGCAGCACGTCGCGGTTCGCGGCGGTCCCGACGAACACCGCGTACGTGTGACCGTGGTGGGTGAGCCGGTTGCCGCTGGCGATGACCTGCTCGCGCAGCTGCTCGCCGTCCCGGCAGAAGTGCAGGAACGTGTCGCGATCGTAGATCTGGCCCCGGCGATCGCCGACGTCGGTGTCGGGCGAGCGCGGCTGCTTGTCGTCGCGGCTCATCAGCGCCGCCTGCGACGCGTGCATCCGCGCCTCGAGCGCCGCCGCGTAGCCGGGCGCGCCGCCGCCCGCGCCGCGCTCGATCGCGGCCATGCCGAACTGGAAGTCGAAGACGAAGTCCTTGCCCTCGACCAGCGCGATCGCCTTCTCGATGTTGCCGACGCGGCGCTCGGCCTCGCGGTGCTCGTCGGTGTCGTCGGGCGTGCGATCGCGCTCGGCCTTCCAGTGCACCAGGCCCTTGTTGAGCCCGCGCAGGAGCACGCCCTTCACGTCGCGATCGATCGCGTGCAGCACCTGCTTCATCGCGTCGCGCAGCTTGGCGGGCGCGAGCGTGCTGGTGACGGTCGTCGACTTGTAGGTCTGCTCGCCGACGACGAACGGCATCTTGCCGTCGTGCTCGCCGTCGCCGCGCTCGAACGCCGACTTGACCGCGGCGTTGCGCTGCGGCGCGATGTCGGAGTTGTTGATCTGGTAGCCGACCAGATCGTCGTTGAGGGTCTTCACGCCGAGCGGCCCGTTACCCGGGATGATCAGCGTGAGCACCGTGCGCGCCCCGGCGGCGACCTGCTCCATGTAGCCCACGTCCGGAACCTGGCGCCGGAGCTCCTCGATCAAGAAGTCGCGCTGCCCGCGATCGGCGGTGCCGCTGCCGAGATCGGCGAGCGCCAGCTTCTGCTTCTTGGCGCGCTCCCAGGGCGCCTTGGCGCCGTCGTCGCTGTCGTGCGAGGCGTTGTCCTTGGCGACCATCTCGTAGCCGGTCCAGACCCGGATGCTGCCAGTGGCGTCGTCGTTCCCGGCGACGATCCCCATGTTCTGGCGCAAGACGTTGGCGCGGCCGTTCAGGACGATGAACTTCGGGTAGACCGTGAACTCGTACTTCTTGCCCTTCTGCAGGTTGCTCTGGCTGAACGTGCGCGCCTCGGTCTGGCTCTCGCTGAGCTTGTAGCCGGCGCTGGTCGCGATCTGCTTCGAGGCCTCGAAGCCCACCTTGTTCGTGAGCCCGCCCGACACCAGCGGGAAGCTGAAGCCGACCGTCGACTCGGTCGAGTGCGAGGTCTTCATCGACGACGTGACCGTCGAGCTGGCGTCGGTGGACCGCACCAGCGTGCCGCTGATCGCGAGCGAGTACGACGCGCCATCCTCCGCGGGCGTGAACGTGTCGCTGGCGACGACCTGGGAGCCGCGCTCCGGCGTCGGCGTGAAGTGCGGGTTCGCGATCGGCGAGGCGTAGACGTGGAAGCGCGACTGGTCCCACGGGAAGTTGCTGGCGCTGTCGCCGCCGAACGGCTTGCCGGTCTCGGTGGTCTCGAAGCGCACGGTCCACTGGTTGGCGCCGCCGTCGCTCGGCACGCCCTTCTTGATCGTGGCCGGCGTGAGCGTGTAGTCGGGGTGCTTCCAGTTGTTGGCGGTGTCGACGACCTTGTCGCTGGCGTCGTAGACGATCCAGCGCGAGCGCCAGATCCAGTCCCAGTTGTTGTTGCCGGTCACCGCGACCGTCGTCGCGATGTGCGACTGGATCAAATCGGGCACCGCGCTGACGATGCTGGTGTCGCGCGTGCCGAAGCCGACCGGCGCGGGCATGCGGCGGATCATCGGCGCGGACGCGGCGACCGCGGGCGCCGGCGCCGGTGACGGCGACGGTGACGGTGTCGCCGATGCGACCAGCCGCGCCGCGCGCTCGCCGAGCACATCGGCCTCGCGCTCCTCGGCGTCACCGTCGTCGCCGATCGCGAGCTTGGCCTGGACGCGCGGGGTCGCCCCGCCCTGCTGGACGACGTGCGCGAGCTCGTGGCCGAGCAGCGCCTGACCGTCGGACGAGCTCGGGTCGAACCGACCGGCGGCGAAGTGGACGTCGGTGCCGTACGTGAACGCGTGGGCGCCGAGCGCGCGCGCCATGCCCGCCGCCGCGCCGTCGGTGTGGATGCCGACGTTCGCGAAGTCGTGACCGAACGCGTCGTTCATCGTCTGCAGCAGCGGTCCGCGCAGCCGCCCGCCGCCGCCGCGGGTCGCCGCGACGTAGCCGTCGAGCTCGTCCGGCGCCTCGGACGGCGCCGCCGTCGCGCCGCGGCGCTGGATCCGCATCGTGCGGGTCCGGCGACCGGGGATCGGCGCGACGCTGACGTCGAGCGCATCCTCGTCGGGCGAGCGCGGAGCGACGGCCTTCATGGTGCTACTTGCTCGGCCCCGCCGGACCGAGCGCGGCCTCGAGGCGCGTCGTCATCGCTGCCGAGCCCGTGCAGGTGGCGATCAGCGAGCGCGGCGCCGCCGCGCGCGCGACCTCGACCTTGACCGAGCAGCCCGGCTCGGCGCAGGTCATCGCGTCGTCGCTGATCGGCACGCGCGGATCGGCCGCGTCGTAGATCGTGAGGCCGATCCGCCCGACGGTCCCGCCGACGTGGCGCAGCGTGAGGACCACGGTGCGCTCCGCCGGCGCGGCGATGGTGCGCGTGACCGGCGCGGCGGCGGTCAGCGCGAGCTCGGCGGTGGCAGATTCGGCGTGCGTCAGGTCCATCGCGGCTCCTTCGGCGATCGGGGGCGCGGGGCGCGCGCCGGAGCCGACCACGGGTGGCGGGGTGTTGCTGCCGGGCGCCGTGCCCTCGTGGGCCGAACAGGCGAGGAGCAGCGCGAGCGGGAACGTGGCCAGGCGGGTGATCATCGATGACTCCCAGGAGCGACCCGACGCCGGAGATCGTCGACGCCAGTCGCCGGGATTCCGATGCGGACGGCGAGCGCCGCGAGCTGCTCGACCGCAGCGCCAGCATCGATCGAGGCGTCGGACGCGAGCAAGCGCCGCCGCCGCGCGAGTAGCGGCTCGAGAGCCGCCGGCGCGCCGACCTGCGCGACCATCGCGAGATCGAGCGCATCGAGGGCCTGCCGCGCGGCCCCCTCGGCCTCGCTCCGCTCGGCGCTGGCGAGCGCGATCGCGCTCGCCTCCTCGCCCCGTCCGCGGCGCAGGTGCGCGAACGCGAGCAACCACGCCGCGTCCGCCCGCACCTCCGGATCGCCGCCAGCGCGCGCCGCCTGCAGCTGCTCGCCGTACGCGATCAGCTGCGCGTCGACCGCAGGCTCGTCCTGCGCCACCATCAGCGCGACCAGGTTGCCCAGCCACGCCGCCCACATCGCGGTATCGCCGGCGGCCAGCGCGACGGTCATCGCGCGCTCGAGGAACGCGCGCGCCATCGCGGCGTGCGCGGTGCGCCCGTACAGCGTGCCGAGGTTGCCGACGATGACGTTGCCGAAGGTCTGCCAGCGCCCGGTCTCGTCGACGCGGCGGATCGCGACGTCGAAGACCTCGCCCGCGTCGTCGAGCGCGCCGGTGTCCATGAGCGTGACGCAGAGGTTGTTGAGGTTGATGAGCTCCTCGTCGATCAGGCCGGCGACCCGCGCGCGCTCGATCGCCTCGGTGAAGCAGGCGAGCGCGGCAGGCGCGTCGGTCGCGACCAGCGTGTTGCCCAGGTTGTTGAGCGCGAGGCAGACGAGCCGCGGCACGTCGGCCGCGCGCGCGTGCGCGAGCGCGGCGCGGTACAGCGCGACCGCGACGGCGACCTCGCCGAGCTCGTACCAGTGCGCCGCGCGCAGATCGGTGAGCACCACCGCGTGCAGGCGCGAGACCTCGCCGGCGCCGAGGGTCATGGCCGCGAGCCGCTCGACCAGCGCGGGGCAGGCGCGGCGCAGCGACGCCACCGACCCGCCCGCGAGGACATCGGCGGCCCACCCGACGGTGTGGCTCCGGCACGCGCCGCGCACCAGCGCCGCCAGCACCGCGGCGCGCTGCCAGACCTCACCCGGGCTCCGGCGCCAGCGCGCCTCGAGCTCGGCGTGGCGCCCGGCCTCCGAGCCGGCCGCGACGAGCGCGAGCTCGAGCTCGCCGCGCGCCGACGCGACCGTCGGTCCGTCGAGCGCGATCGCGACCGCGCGCCGGGCGAGCCCGAGCGCGCCC